>CAMAUL010000041.1 GCA_945861405.1 Candidatus Methylobacter oryzae
CGCTGCTTTTGTTTGGTTCCAGTTGCTCTGCTTTTAACCCAGCGCTCCAAGGTTAATTTATCTTCATCGGTCAGTGATAGCTTCATTGGTGTTTTCATAGGCACCAATTTTATCATATCTAAATATTTGTTGGGGACGTTACACTAGGTGTCTTCGAGTTTTCACATCCCTGTGCCTGGATTCCGGCATCGGATGCCAAGACGGCGACTATCTTTTCCCCGGATAATATTGCTGGTAAAACCAGGCGCAGGCCGACTCGATCTGGGCCTGAATCCGGGGCGGGATGTCATGCCTTTTAGGTTTGACAATACGTTCCGACTGTTTATGGGTGTATTTCATGTGGTAATGGCTGTCGCTTTCCTGTATCCCAATGTCCAAACTTTCGGGATTGATCTGGAATGGGGAAAGTCCCAGCTAGGCATAGATATGCGACATGCAGGCCGCCGGTTGTTCGATCATGTCCTCGAAGCGGACGAAATACAGGCGCTCTTGCACTTCTTTCGGCAAATCCGGCACCGCGTGCAACGAGATCAACGGCGCACCGATGGCCTTGTCTTTGGCGAACAGCATATCGGCCCGTCCGAAACGGTCGAAATCGGCCAGATGATCGATGAAATCGACCAGGATGGTGCGCTGATGCTGGGCTTCGATGGAGCCGTAATCTGCCCCAGTTCACGTATGCAAACGACCAGTTTGGCTTCAGGCTCGATATGCAATAGCAACTCTATGGCATGGAGCCAGGCGCGGTTTTTGTCGACCACCGCTTTCTTTTGGCAGTCATGATTCCAGCCCCGTAAAAATCCCTGCATCGCGGAAGCCAGATGCGCATAGCTGGTGTCGAATGAATTGTCGAGCTGGGATAGGTAGAATTGGTCGTCGCTGATCATGCGGCGGATGCCTAGTAAGGTATTGCACAGCGGCGAGCTGTGTCCTTCGCAGTGGATTTCGGGGTGCTGGGCGAGCAGTTGGCAGAGCAATGTCGAGCCTGCTCTGGGCAGTCCGGTCACGCCGATAAAATTTGGCTTCATTTGAGTTTTTTCCTTTGTTTAAAATCCAAAAAAACAAGGATGTAAAATCTGCTATCCAACCCTTTCCATAGTTCATATTTTACCACGAATAGCTAGGGTACATTTAGGCTATATGCTTATCTGGAGTGCAAGCTTTGCTTGCGCTTGCAGGCGAAGCCTGCGCTCCATTTTAAGCCTTAAGCCGGAAACTCTTGCGCTGGTTCGAGCTCTTTTATTCGTGCAAAATCAATCTGGCCGCATCCTGAAGATCAAGGCTATCGAAACCCTCGGTGAATCCATAATAAATATCCTCCAGCAGTTGCCGCGCATCCTCACGTTTGCCTTGCTGCTGCCATAACCGCGCCATGCTGATCGCCGCCCGTAGTTCCAAGGATTTTGCCCATTGCCGGTGGCTGATCGCCAGTGCAAGGCTGAAACAAGCTTCGGCTTCGGCTGCATTTGTCTCGGAAATTTCCAGTAGGCACACGCCTTTGAGCCGGTGAAACTCGCTTTCAAAAAAATGGTCGTTCTTTGCATTCACGACATTGAGCGCCTCGTTTACCCTGTCCAAGGCATTATCAAATTGTCCCTGATGAACGAGCGCTTCGCACAACGGGGCAAGGAATAAAATCATGGCTCCGCTCATGATGGTGTTTACATCATCCAGGCATTGCTGTACCCGTGCTATGCCTTCAGCAAGGCCTTGCATAGCCAGCGTCCAGCCGTAAGAAGCCGTCCCCAAGCCCAGCCAGAACGGAAAGCCGTGCTTCTGCGATAAGTCCATCGCTTCTTGCGCTAATACCCGGGTTGTTTCTTGCTGTTTCATCCAGCGGTTAACTATCGTAGCGGCGCAAAGCGCATAGCCTAAACTGTGCGGATGATTAACCTGTCGCGCCAAGGTCAATGCCTGTTGGCTGGCCTCATCGGCCTGTTGGGGGAAACCCAAAAGCCACAGCACACACGACAATAGGGAGCCGCTAGACACGCAGATGTTCTCGCCAAACTGGCTTATCATAGCCTCGTGGTGGGATGGCAGATAGAGCGCCATGGATTGTTCTAAATGGAAACGTGCGGCACTTGGATTTCCGGTCATGAACGAGCTATTGCCCATGGCATAATAAGCCAGTTGCAGTTGCAACACGTCGTTGCCCTGTTCCGCCAAGCCCAGCAGTATTTCTGCAAGTTCGAGGGAGTGAGTGTGGCCGATACGCGAGCTTGAAGTCAGCCACATGCCCCACAAGGCTTTAAACAAGCCGGAGTTGTCGTCCACGCTCTCGCGCAACTCCAGAGCACGGGTATACGCCTGCCCTGCCTCAACGGAGCCGTAGCCTTTTGCGGCAATCAACGCGGTGCCGAGGCTGATACGCAGCTCGAATTCCAGGCGGTCGCGCTCTTGGTCTGGCGACAGCGTCATCAAGCTTTGCAAGCCACTGTTAAAATGTTCAATCGCTTCCAGATTGGCTGAGTTCCGGGCGGCGCGTTGCCCGGCTTTGCTCCAGTATTCGATGGACTGCCTTGTTTCGCCTGCTTTGGACAAGTGCTGCGCCAAAAGTTCCGGCTGGGTTGCGACGACATCGGGGAAATCGTTTTGTAGCGATTCCGCGATACGTTGATGCGCAGTGTGCCGGTCGGCCCTGGTTTGGGATTGATAGGCCGCTTCCTGAATCAAAACATGCTTGAATTGGCGGGTGGTTTCGTTCACCTGCACTATCAATCCGGCATCCTGCAATGCACTCAGGTGATGCGCCAGAGCTTCCGGGTCACAGGAGAAAATCTTGCGCAGTAAATCCAGATCAAACTCTCGCCCGATAGCTGCGGCAAGCTGCGCAGTTTGCTTGACCGCCTTACCTAGCTGATCCATGCGCGTGGCGAGCAGGTCGTGCAGCGTTGCCGGAATGCTTGCCTGATTGTCCAGGGTTGCAATTTTCGCCATCTCTTCGGCAAACAGCGGCACACCATCAGCGCGTTCTACGATGCGGAGGATGTCCGCTGCCGGGATGTCCTCGCTAATCGAAGCAATCATTTTCGCCATCTCGCTCCCGGTGAGCGGCGCAAGTGCCAATGTGGAATAGAGATCTTCCTTCCAGGGCGGGGTAAAATCGGGCCGGGCAGTAAACACCACGAAAATAGCCCCCTTTCTTGATTGCTCAACCAGCAGGGTCAACAATTCCAGCGTGGAGGGATCGATCCAGTGCAGGTCTTCCACGATCAGCAACAGCGGCTGTTGCGCCGCTAGTGTTTGTAACGTAGTAAGCAGCTTGCCGAGCTTTACTTCGGGCGTATCGCTAAGGGCAAAGCCCAAAATTTCTTCGAATGTTGCAATCAATGGATGAAACGGCGATTGACTGAACTCCGGGAAACAGTGCAATTCGCGGACGGTGTGCGGCTGATCAGCCAGCTGCTGTTTCAATGTGTGCAACAGGCGGGACTTGCCGATACCGGCCTCGCCCTGAACCAGAACAATATTGAACGCGCCTTGTGCAGCCTCTTTCCACAGGGCAATCAGTTCGGCAATCTCGGTCTTACGACCGACCAGCGGGGTTAGCTGTACTGCCGCATCCAAACGGGTGCGCGCACCGCTTTGTTGCAACACTTTGAATATTTCCTGGGGCTTGGCAAAGTCAGGTAAAGACTGAGATCCCAAACTGATGCAATCGAAATACCCGGACACCATAGCGTGTGTCTGCTGACTGATCGCCACTTCATTATGCGATACGCTGTGCCGTAGGTGGGTGGCTAGCTTTGAGGTCTTGCCGACCGTATCCGGAACGGATGAGTCGCCGCCAGTAATAACCTGTCCGGTGTGAACGGCGGCGCGAATGTTAATGCCGGGCGCCGCTTCGCGGGTAACAGCCAGAGCTGCCTGCACAGCATGACGGACGGCGTCTTCATGAGCTTGGGGATAACCGAAATAAGCCAGCAATCCGCCGCTGTGCATCTGCACGATATGCCCAAAGAACTGCCGGATGATGTCCTCGCAACGGGCTTTGGGTGCACACAGCTGCTCCATTGCCTCATCAGAATCGTCAAGCGTGGCGAGAGTCAATTCACAATAGAGCACGCTCAGTTGACGCCGCTCGGAAAGAGTTTGTGGCGTTGGAGCTTTCACCGCAGTATCCGTGGATCTGCGCAAAATATCGCCATTACGGATGCGCTCGGACAGCTGCCGGGTTTCGTCGCAGGGCATCTCCCCCAACTCATTTTTCAGCTGGCTACAGCAGATTTCGTATTGGCGTATGGCCGAATCTTTCTGACCGTTTAACGCATAAAGGCGCATTGCCCGGCGATGGGCGTCCTCATTCCAGGGATCCAGCTCGGTATGGCGCAAAACAAATCGCAGAGCTTGACCGTACTCGCCCTGTTGCGCATAGCGATTCGACAGTTGCTCCAGTAAAGCGAGGGCGCGGCGGTTTAAGGCTTCGCGTTGCACCTGTAGCCAGTCCTCGAAATCAGGACAGTCAGGCAAGGACAGCCCGGCCAAAAATTCGCCCCGGTAGAGGGCAATAATCCGTTCTTGATGTTGTGCCGCATTTTCCGGCGAAGCGGGGGACTGTCTGCTGAAATCTACCGCATCGATATAAAGATTCGGAACAAAGCGGATGGTGTGCTTGCCGGTTGAGAACAAAACGGTGCCGCTTGGCAATTCCAGTGCCCGCCGTAAATGCGACAAGGTGCGGCGCAGATTGCCCCGCGCTGTGGCCGGGTCGTTGTCGCCCCACAGCAGCTCTGCCAACATTTCCCGATTATGATCCTGTTCCGGCTCCACAGCAAGATAGGCCAGCAATGCTCGCATCTTGTTGTAATAAATCCCGGCAACAGGAAGGCCATTCAGGCGGGCATCGAAGCCACCCAGCAACATAAGTTCTAGATATTGATCAGGGGGAAGTGAACGCATGAATAATTAGTGAACGATTGGTGAACGATGTCATTGTACATTACAAATTGTAGGTTTTTATTCTAAATAATGTCTTTGCTTAGCAACATATTCTGGCGCATGCTGTGAAACTTAAGACGCATTGCCAGTTTGGCAAAAACACACATAACTATTGTAATTACACATCAGTTAGAAAAGTAAAATGATAACGAAGCAAGATCAAGCCGACAACAAAACATGCGTCAGGCTATACAGCTATGCGGGGAAAACCCTCAGCCTTCCTGAGTGGTCAAAAGTAACAGGCCGGAGCCGACAAGCTTTACAAGCCCGGTTAAATAAAGGATTACCTTATCACTTGGTTTTTATCTATGACCTGCCCAAGCAAGATGAAGCTAAGCTTTTCAAGGAATGGGGGCAAGTGCTTTTACACCATAAAACCAATATCACAGAACTGGAAAGATTGTACGAGCTTGAAAAAACGATTAATTTTTCCAGCAGGCTCATTAGCCTGAATCGCTCGGAGTGGCTATTATTTCATTTTATAAGCCATACAATTTATTTGTCGCCCGATTTATCCCAAGCATTTAACCCCGGTAGCTTTGGTACGGAAGTCCACAAAATACAAAACTACAATCTGGGGAAGGTAAAGGACATCATCAAAGTGCTTGGCGTTGAGGATAGGGACGTAATCACTCGCCTTGCCCAGACCTATAGAAGCTTAAGCACTCGTGATGTTTTAAAGGCCTATTTTGGCATGTACATCTAATCATTTTTACGCGACGGCTAATAATGGGGCGGCACTTCCTCGATATTTTCGCCGCCAGCCCCCTCGGCAGACAGACCTTTAATACGCTCATTGAGCATTTTGCATGTAGCTTCCAACCGGTCTATCTGTTGCTGCTGCTGGCCGACTATTTTGTTCAACGCTTGCAGCAAATCGTCCTGATAAGCTATTTTTATTTCCAATTCGATTATTCGATCTTCATTCATAAGGCGGCTTAAATGACTTTTGAAAACTGCTGTTGTTTCTGCGCCAGATACTTATCGAAGACCATGCAGATGTTGCGAATCAATAGACGGCCTGCGGATAATACTTTGACGCCTTCCTTTGATAAAACCAGCAAACCGTCGGCTTGCATTGGAGCCAGAGCCATAAGCTCCCCAGCAAAATAATCGGCAAAGTTGATCGCAAATTGTTGTTCGATAGCGGCAAAACTCAAATCGAAATGGCAAATCAGTTGAGTAATCACGGCGCGTCGCAGCTTGTCGTCATCATCCAGTTCGACGCCTTTAAATACCGGCAATTTATTTTGGCTGATCAACTGATCGTACTCGTCCAGCTCTTTGACATTCTGGATATAGGCATCCCCTACCCTGCCTATCGAGGTAATACCCAAACCCACCAGATCGCAATCCGAATGTGTGGAATAGCCCTGGAAATTGCGGTACAAATGCCCCTCGCGTTGGGCGACGGCAAGCTCGTCATCGGGCTTAGCGAAGTGATCCATGCCGATATAGACATAACCGGCTTCAGTCAGCCTTTGTCCTACCATCTGCAAAATAGCCAGCTTGACCTCGGGCGTCGGCATATCGGCATCGTTAATTTGGCGCTGGGTTTTAAACCGTGCGGGCATGTGGGCGTAGTTGAAGATCGAGAAACGATCCGGCGCTACCGCCAGGATTTTATCCAGCGTTTTTGCAAATGTCTCCACCGTTTGCAACGGCAAGCCGTAGATCAAATCGATGTTGGTCGAGCGAAAACCCTCGGCGCGGGCGGCGGCTAAAACGCTGAAGGTCTGCTCTTCGCTTTGCAGGCGGTTGACCGCTTTTTGCACGGCTGGATCAAAATCCTGTAGACCTAAACTGACCCGGTTAAAGCCCAGTTCGCGCAGATGTTTCATGGTCTGGTCATTGGTTTCCCGTGGATCGACTTCTATCGAATATTCGCCTTTGTCGTCGTCCCTGAGATGGAAATGCTCACGGGTTACCGCCATCAGGGTTTTCATCTGCTCGTAGCTTAAAAAAGTCGGCGTCCCGCCGCCCCAGTGCAATTGATTGACGACCCGGTTGGAGTCGAACAAATCGCCCTGCATTGCGATTTCCTTGCACAGATTATCGAGGTACGGTTCCGCATGCTTGCGGTTTTTGGTGACGATTTTATTGCAGGCGCAGTAAAAACAGACGGTGTCGCAAAACGGGATATGGAAATACAGCGACAGCGGCCCGCCTGCGGCATTGGACTTTGCGATGTGCTGGCGGTATTCCTTATCGCCGAAGCCTTCATGCAGTTCCAGCGCAGTCGGGTACGAGGTATAACGGGGCCCAGCCTTATCGTAACGATTGATAAGGTCTAAATCGAATTTTATAGATTGATCCATCATTTTATTTGGTTGTTTATGACTATTTTTTGGGGGCCTTTATCAGTCAACGCCACCTGTTCGATAACGCCGATCAAGTCGCCGGGCTGTTGTGTCGCTCCGCCGGATTTGGAAATGCGCGCCAGCAGTTTGACTTGCTTGAAATTGGATAACTTCATGGGCCGCATCGGTTCCCTACCGATTGCGGCACTTCCACCATCCCTGGCGGTCGTCGGCGTCGGCGTCATCGCCATCGCGTCAGTCAAGGTGACGGTTACGGGCAATTCGGAAACCTGTTTGCGCACGATAGCCAGCGGCATTTTGGGGCCGGATAAGGCCTGGGCATAAATGAACACGGTGTAGTTGGGTCTGGCCGATTTTTGCAACTCAGGCGCTAAACTTACCTGGACATCGATACTTGCGACTGCCAGGGATGGCGGAAGTGTCGCAACCGGTTGGGAACCGGTGCGACCCATTTTAGCAGGCTGTGCTGGTTCCGCTTGCGTAGCGCTTTCAGGTATCTGGGGGGCAAGTTTAGCCATAAGACCTTGTATTTCTTGCTGGGCTTCCGAACCCGGAGGCAACAGCGCTTCAAGCTTTTTCCACAAATCCATGGCCGCAACAAATTCACCTGTTTGCGCTTTTGCCATGCCGCCCAGCCACAGGCCGGTCACGTTATCAGGCTCCATTACCAAGGCTTTAAACACCAGTTCAGCTGGTTTTCCAGCCAGTTGTTGGTCGTTAACAAAGGCCAGCGCATCGGCGTAAAGCAGCATAATTTCAACCTGATCGCCTATTAATTTATAGGCATGCTCAAAGGCTACAACCGCTTTGTCATTTTGCTGCAAGTATTTGTAGGATCGGCCCAGCATAGTCCAACCCAGCGCATCGTCCGGCTGCTTTTGCAGGCGCTCTGCAAGCCCTTCGACCATCTTGTTCATTTGTTCCAGCTCAGGTGTTACCGCTGTTTGATTAACTTGGCTTAACGCCTGATAGTTACCCAGCGCCCAATAAAGCGAACTTGCTGCCAAGGGAATAGCCAAAGCCAGCACAGACGCCATCCATCGGCCAGATGATGGAGAGGTTTTTACTTGGGCTTGTATATCGAGATCATCGCTCAAGGCCAGTTCAAGTTCGACTAGCTGCTCGTCATAAAGTGCTTGGCTCAATGCGCCTACTTGCAACTGCTCTTTAAGCTCAGCCAGTCGTTGCCGGGCAATGGATATATTGCGCTGATCTTGGTCTGCTTCCACAACGGGTAGTTTTCGCCACAACGGTGGCAAGACAATCAGAAAAGCAATCAAGACCAACACGCTGACAATAAGCAAAAATAGCATGTTCAAGACTGGTCACCTTCATCCAATAAGCTACGGATTTTTTGCTGTTTTTCAGCGCTGATTTCAATGCTTGCTGCGGTCTTTTTGCGCCGGGCGAATAAAAACACCGCGACCAAACCGATTAACAAGAATACCACCGGCCCTATCCACAGCAGACCGGTTTTGAGCTTAAACGGCGGATTGTATAAAACGAAATCGCCGTATCGATCCGTCATAAATTGAGCTATATCCTGCTTTGATTTACCCTGTTGCAGCATCTCGTACACCTGTCTGCGTAAATCCGCAGCCAGTTCCGCATTGGAATCGGCGATGGTCTGGTTTTGACAGACTAAGCAGCGCAGTTCCGATGTCAGTTTTTCGTAGGACTCTTGTTGCTCGGGGTTGGCAAACGCCCGGAATTCGACACCGGCGCATGCTATGCCGGACAGTATCAATAGCAAAGCGATAGATAAATACTTCATTAATTTTCAGCTTGTAGCTTGGCGATCAAAGGCAGGAAAGTTTGCTGCACATCTTCAGGCGTAACGGGGCCAGTATGCTTGTAGCGGATCACACCTTGTTTATCGATGACAAAAGTTTCCGGCACCCCGTAAACACCCCAGTCGATACCGATGCGTCCGTCCTGATCCATAATGCTGACATCGTAGGGATTACCCAATTGCGCTAGCCAGCCTTTTGCCGCTTCCGGCTCGTCCTTGTAATTTAAACCGACAATAACAGCGGCTTTTTGCTGCGCCAATTGGTTCAGTATCGGATGTTCGGAACGGCACGAGGCGCACCAAGACGCCCACACATTAAACAGCCAAATTTTGCCTTTTAAATCAGTTGGGGATAATTTTTCTTCAGGCACTTGGAGCTTAGGCGCAGAAAATGTCGGAGCCGGTTTATCTATCAACGGCGAAGGAATCTCGCTGGGATGAAGGTTCAATCCCAACGCCAGAAACACCGCCAAAACGATGAATAATATTAAGGGGAGGATGTACTTAAGCATCAGCAGGTACCTCACTCGTTCTCTGTAAAGGCGACCGGTCGGTTGAATCGCCCTTTATGCCCTTGGGTGCTACGGGTGTTATTTTATACCGCCTGTCGCAAGCGGCGATTAAACCGCCCGCCGCCATGAACAGTGCACCCAGCCAAATCCAGCGGATAAATGATTTGTAATAAATCCTAAGGCTCCATGCGCCCTGATTACCGAGCGGTTCGCCTATCGCAACAAACAAATCCCGAAACAATCCGGCATCGATAGCGGCCTCGGTCATCGGCATTTTTTGCACCTGATAAACCCGTTTTTGCGGCTCCAGTTTAGCGACCTGTTTGCCTTCGTAACTGACGGTCACAAAAGCCTGTTCGGCAACATAGTTAGGCCCCTGGGTTTGTTTGACGCCGTGGAACTCAAAGATATAGCCGGACATATCCAACTTATCGTCGGGTGCCATGCGCACATCTTTTTCAACGCTGTAAACCGAGGTCAAGGTAATGCCGATCACAAAGACGGCTATGCCTAAATGCGCCACGGTCATGCCGTAAAAACCTGCCGGTACGGTTTGCAACCGTTGCCATGAAAATCCCTGCGGCCCCATGCGATCAACAAAAGACATCACGGTAATCGCAACCGTCCACAACGCCAGCGTTATTCCCAATACCGCGCCCCAGGAATAAAACGGCATGACCAACGGAATCAACAAACTGACAGCGACGCAGGCTAAAACAATCCAGCGTACCCGCAGGGCGATAACATTGATATTATCTCTTTTCCAGCGCAATAACATACCTAGGCCCACGGCTATCGCCAGCGGTGCCATTAGCGGAATGAACACAGCATTAAAGTAAGGAGGGCCGACTGAAATCTTGCCCAGTCCCAACGCGTCAATCACCAAGGGATACAACGTACCCAGCAAAATGCTGGAAGCCGTCACCACGAGCAGCACATTGTTAAGTAATATCGCCGACTCTTTTGACACCAGTTCAAAAGTCGCGCTGCTTTTGACGTAGGGAGCTCTGATTGCATACAGCAATAACGAGCCGCCGACCACGACCGCCAGAAATACCAGGATGAACAGGCCTCTGGCCGGGTCGCTGGCAAACGCATGCACCGAGGTTAATACGCCGGAACGCACCAGGAAGGTACCGAGCAAGCTTAACGAAAAAGCAAAAATCGCCAGCAATACTGTCCAGGTCTTGAATACGCCGCGTTTTTCGGTGGCGGCCAATGAATGAATCAGCGCTGTGCCGATCAGCCAGGGCATGAATGAGGCGTTTTCGACAGGATCCCAGAACCACCAGCCGCCCCAGCCCAGTTCGTAATAAGCCCACCAGCTACCCAAGGCGATGCCGATGGTTAAAAACATCCAGGCGATATTAGTCCAGGGTCTTGACCAGCGCGCCCAAGCCGCATCCAGACGGCCTTCAAGCAGCGCGGCAATGGCAAAAGCAAAAGCTACCGAAAAGCCGACATAGCCCATATAAAGCATCGGCGGATGGATCGCCAAGCCCGGATCCTGCAACAAGGGGTTCAAGTCGCGTCCTTCCAATGGAGCTGGGAACAGGCGTTCAAACGGGTTGGAAGTCAGCAATAAAAACAGGATAAAACCGATAGAGACCAAGCCCATCACGCCAAGAACTCGGGCGAGGGTAATGTCAGGAATGTTGCGGCTGAACAGCGCAACCAAGCCTGTCCAGCAGGATAAAATCAGCGCCCAAAGCAGTAAGGAGCCTTCATGCGCGCCCCAGACACCGGAAACCAGATACAAAACCGGCAATGCGGTATTGGAGTTTTTGGCGACATAGGCTATGGAAAAATCATGGGTCAGGAAGCCGTAGGTCAGGCAGCCAAAAGACACCGCCATGAATAACAGTTGTCCGAATGCGGCGGGCCTTGCCACAGCGACCCAACCGGATATGGATCGGGAAGCGCCGATAATCGGCAACAGCCCTAAAACAACAGCCATGCACAAGGCCAGTATCAGCGAAAAATGTCCCAGTTCTGCAATCATTATTTTTGACCTATGTGATCGTTTTGATGCACTATCGTTTTAAGCATGGCAATATTTAAAATCATTTCGTGGACTAACTGCGGTTTTTAGGATGAAGCGCCAAATGTCCGCGCAGCAGTTGGACGCAATGTTAAGCAAGATACCCCCATTGTTTAAACTGGCCTTGTAAATCCGGATCATCTTTGAAAGCAAGATAGAATAAATACTCAGAAGCTAAATCTATTTCATTAGACCAAACAACAGTGCTATGTTCCACCTTGAAATCTTTAAAGTTAGATTCGTCTTTTAGCGTAGAAAAAATCAGCCTTTTGTCGTGAAATATAGTTTCTTTTAGGTTTGCCACGCCTTGCCTGCCGTTATTAAACGTGAGGCTAATACAGTAATTGCCGGAATACTTCGCTTCATTTACAGCCAACATTGCTTCTGACCTCTTTATACCAAGGGTTCAATTTTGTGATAGTTTCCTGTTTCCTTAATACTATTCCAGTTTTCCAGTAAGTCTTGTTGATGCTCTTGTGCCCATTCAACAACCAGACTCATTACTTTCGATGGCAATTTTCCTTCAATCAGTCCCAAGTTACCGATAGCGATTGACGCTTTATACTCGTTGTATTCGGCATGAAAGTGAGGAGGATTATGTTCATTGAAATACATATAAATTACTATCCCAAGAAACCTGCTTATTTCCGGCATGAAATTTTCTCCATTTACGACTTAACGCAATGCTCTGCTGGAACATCGGTTCTTAAAAGTAAACGCTGTAAATTGATATGTTTGCGCTTCAAACTCAATAACGTACATAATTTATGCTCCGATGACTACTGCCCTGCAACTGGCGCGGACTGGTTTTTTAAACTGCCTTTTACTTCCGGCGGCATGTAATTTTCATCATGCTTGGCCAACACTTCTTCGGCGATGAAAACGCCCTGTGCATTGAGTTTGCCGTGCGCAACAATGCCCTGCCCTTCCCTGAACAAGTCCGGCAGGATGCCCGTGTATTCGACGGTCACATCCTTGCTGAAATCGGTCAGTTTAAAGCGCACCATCAGCCCGTCATTCGGCCTTTCCACAGAGCCTTTAATGACCATGCCGCCCAGACGGAACAAGGTGTCTTTTGGCGCTTTGCCTTCCACGACATCGGTAGTGGAAAAAAAATACATCAAATTTTCATTAAAGGACTTAAGCGCGAACCCTGTGGCTAAACCGGCCCCGATCACCATCAGGCCGATCAGCATTAAACGCTGTTTTCTGGCTGGTTTCATGATTTATTGCCGTTTTTGCTTGAGCGCCAGGGCGCGTAAAAACTGTCTGCGTTGCGCAACCGGAATAATAATATTGGCAAGCAGCACGATTAACGTCAGGCCGTATGAGATCCAGACATAAAAGGCATAGCCGCCCATCGCGAAAAATTCCTGCATACTCATTGCGTTGACTCCGAGACCATAGCCTTAACCCACTGCGCATTGCGTTCACGCAGCAACAATTCGGTACGCGCCCGCTGCAACATCGCGATAACATAATAAAACTTGAACGATAACGCCATCAGCAACAGCGGTATCAACATAGTGACATGAATCGACGGCTTATCCATTTTTGTTACCGTCGGCCCTTGGTGCAGCGTATTCCACCATTCGACCGAGTAATGGATAATTGGGATATTGACCACGCCGACCAAGGCTAAAATAGCCACGGCTCTGGATGCAGTGCGCTTATCGTCTATCGCGCCGTAAAGTCCGATCACCCCAAGATACAAAAACAGCAATATCAATTCGGACGTTAACCGCGCATCCCAGACCCACCAAGTCCCCCACATCGGCTTGCCCCACAAGGAACCGGTCACCAGCGCGATAAAGGTAAAGCTGGCACCGACCGGCGCGCTGCTGATCGCCACAATCTCCGCCAGCTTGATGCGCCAAACCAAGCCTATTGCACCTGCAACCGCCATCACCACGTAAATGAATAACGACATCCAGGCGCTGGGTACATGGATATAGATGATGCGGTAGCTATCGCCCTGCTGGTAGTCCGCAGGCGCAAGATACAAGCCGCCGTATAAGCCTGCTGCCGTTAACAGCAGAAAAATAACCACCAGCCACGGCATCAAGCGCTGGGTGAACGCGTAAAAATGCGGTGGGGACGCCATGCGATGAAAGAAACGGGCTACGGGATCTGGAATTAAAAACATAATAAATCAGGTATAAGGTTCAAGGCGAAAGGCAAAGGGCCGTGTTGGCTGAAGTTGTAATTCCAGCCAACGTAAGCGACGGTTAGCCTTCTTTTTTGGGCGGCGGTGGCGGCGGTGCAGGTCGCGCGGCCATGGATGGCGGAGGTGGATTATAATTTTCTATAGCCATTTTTAAGTTACCAGCTGGTGGCAGCGGCGGTGGCGGATTAGATTGTCTCGCTGTCATCATTGTTCTCCCATGTTTTCTCTAAGAATTCTACCCATTTAACGTCATTGACATTAACCAGAATATTTTTTACACCGATAATACGTTGCTCCTCCCCATTATCAAGCAGCCATGAAGGGTCGGTAATTACAAAATGTCCTTCGGTTGACGCGGATGGCCATTCAATAGGCCAACCGTATAGCCGCCGTTCATCGTTAAAATGCAATACCACAAAGGTTGTGAAGGCCGGATTAAGAAAAACATCAGACCATTGAGATGCGAATGATGTTTTATGCGTTATCTTTTTGTCCCTTAAATATTTATGCAGCTTATCGTTATTGGCAAAATAAGAAAATACTAAGCCAAAAAGCAACGCAATAATAATTGACCCTATCAAACTCGATGCTTCAGTCCAATTGGCAATTGCCCAATAACCACCTATGTATTTCAGGACAAACTCAACAATAATAATAGTCGCCTGGGTAAACAAGGTAAAAATCATCGCCTGAACAACCCGCTCAAACTGCGAGGGTTTCGGATACGAAGTCAAGCCATAAAAAACCCAAGCAGAAACAAAGCCGGGAAGCAGATATTGCAGAATCGATACAAAATCTTTTGCAAAACTGTCCATTCCAATTCCAAGTTAGTACAACGGTGTTATTTTACGAGATATTATCAACTAATACTCATTTTTAATGCTGCAGCGGTTGGCAAAGGCGCCAAAACCAGAGCCATCAATAAGATGGCAATCAAGATATTAATCTGCGCATTGACCGGCAGTCCGCTGCTTGCCATCTGCACCGCATTACCGGCAAAAATCAACACCGGCACATACAACGGTAAAACCAGCAGCGACAAAATCATGCCGCCCCGACGCAGCCCTACGGTTAGCGCAACACCAATGGCTCCAATTAAACTTAACACCGGCGTTCCCAGCAGCAAGGTCAACAACAAGATGCCCAGCGAGTGATTGGGCATGCCTAAGAAAACAGCCAGCAGCGGCGCGACAATCAGCAGCGGCAAACCGGTCACCAACCAGTGGGCGATGATTTTAGCCAGCACCAATACCGACGTCGGATGCGGGCTTAACAATATCTGCTCTAGCGAGCCGTCGTCAAAATCCGAACGGAACAGGCTGTCCAGCGACAGCATCGCCGCCAGCAACGCGGAAACCCAGATAATGCCCGGCGCAATGGCCTGCAATAAATGCGGCTGCGCGCCGATGCCTAACGGAAACAAGGTGATCACCAGAATAAAAAACAGCAGCGGATTGGCTATCTCCGAACGACGCCGCAAGGCCAAAACCAGGTCACGCCGGATAACGGCAAAAAATGCGCGGGATAAAGACATCAGGATAAATAAATACGCTGGACATCGACATCGGGCAAGTCTATGTCATGGTGCGAGGTGAGGACAATCATGCCGCCATTAGCGCAATGTTCGGTCATTAAGGTTTCGATCAGGGCGATGCCCTGCTTGTCTAATGAGGTGAACGGCTCATCAAGTATCCACAACACATTTTCGGTAATCAGCAATCTGGCTAACGATAACCGTCTTTTCTGGCCCGCAGATAAAGCCTGAACGAGGACATCATCGTAGCCCGTCAAATGCACTTTGGCTAAAGCCTCATCAATGGAATACCGGCCTACACTGCTTAAGGCCAAAGACATTTTTAGGTTTTCCCTTACTGTCAGTTCTTTTTTAACACCGTCCAAGTGGCCGACATACGCCATCTGCGCATAAAATTGACTGTCGTTTACCGCGTCGCCGCACCAGTTAATTTCACCGGCATCAGGTTCGCGGAATCCGCATAAAATGCGCAGTAACGAGGTCTTGCCGCTGCCGTTCTTGCCTTCCAGCAATAAAACCTGTCCTGAAGCCAGTTCAAAAGCCAGTTCTTCAAACAGCACCCGGTCATCGCGGATACAGCTTAAACCCGCGCCTTCAAGAGTATGTGTTGATGTTGTTTGCATTGACAATCAAACAGCCAATAATCGTTGCCGCACAGTTTCGTAAAGCAGCACGCCGGTTGCAACCGACAGATTAAGGCTTTCCACCCTACCCTGCATCGGCAACTTAACCAGCACGTCGCATTGCTCCTTGGTCAAGCGCCTTAAGCCTTTGCCCTCAGCGCCGACGACCAACGCCAGAGGCACGGTAAAATCGGTTTGATAAGCGGTCTGCGTCGCCTCGCCCGCGGCGCCCATCACCCAGATGCCCTGGTCTTTGAGCCAGCGCAAGGTTCTGGACAGATTGGTCACCTGATAAACCGGCACCGTTTCCGCCGCGCCGCTGGCTACTTTGCAGACCGCCGGGGTAATGCCGGTGGCATTGTCTTTGGTGATAATCACGCCATGAACACCGGTAGCGTCGGCGGTTCTGAGACAGGCGCCGAAATTATGCGGATCTTGGACATTGTCCAGCACCAAGAATAAAGGTACGCCAGTCAGCGTCAACACAGCGTCCTTTAAGTCGGTTTCCGATAATTCACCGGGCATTTCAACTTCGATCACGATGCCTTGATGGTTATGGCTATCGGCTAGTTTATCGAGCTTTTTCCGGTCAACTTTTTCCGGCTCCAGCCCTAAATCCAACAAATCATCAACCAACTGCGTCAGGCGCTTGTCTTGCCTTAGGCCGTCAACCCAAGCTTTATGAATATTTTTGGGGGAATAATCTAAAGCCGACTGTACCGAATGTATGCCGTATATTTTGCTTAATTTCATTTAATGTGAAGTATAAAAAATAAAGTGTTGTTAATGTTGCTTAGTCAAAAACAACTTATGCGACTGCCTTGCAATGTTGTTCCAGGTCAACCCTGCCATAAACATAAACCAAAGGCCTTTCGTTGGTGCCATTGATGCGTTCCACGCTGGCACTAACAGAATACCGTCCCAACCAGCTATTAAATGCTTTACATTGGGCATCGCTTACATAACCAATTTTTTTTCCGGCTACTTCAATTCTGACTGCATCACGGTTGAACTCATTAGCGGGTTCAGCAATGAATTCAACGCTCATACCCACTGAAATATCATCAACGCTGATGTTGGGCTGATACCGAAAACCGGCCACCTCAATATAAAATTCATGCGGTAGTTCAATATGGTCAAACGGATTTATCAGCGAAAAACCGTCATTGGGCAATTTTGCGCCGGTATGACCAAGCAATGCAAAGTCGCTGATTTCGACATTGGGCGCAAGCCGCCATTGCTCCAAATACTTACCAAAATCCCCCCGTTTTCTGGGTGGCAGTCGGCGAAGAAAAGAATCCAGTACGTTCTGGGTATATTCCAAATTAGTCTTTCTGAAAGCCGGATAGCAAACAAAACCTTCCTCACAAGCTTTTTTAAACTCTGCTGTGTCGGATAAATAGCGGAATACAAGCTGTCCTTCCTGTTGGCGGAGCTCACCAACAACAAAACGGGCGCGTGACCTTCCTTCCGGCGCTTGCCAGACTAACAATAATCGGTCGGGATTGGGAACGTGCTTAATTAGGTTCACGGGTATTTTTCTATTCGTTCGCTGATAGCTAAATATCTGGATTCAATTAAGTGGCAAACAAACTCGGCTCGTTTTTCAGTTAATGGAATGCGTATTTCAAATTTTGTACTGTCAGCTATGATAGCCTTAAGCCTATCCATGTCAAAGGCTTTGAGTTTGTTTTTTATTCTGCTTGCCATTGCTGGGTACTTGCTAACTAATGATTCCAACAACTCTATATGTTGGGCAGGATATTCGTCGTGCAATTGCCAGCGGATATGATGACGACCCTTATTGATATAGCTTCGCATACGGTCTGGCTTATAAAAATCATCCATGTTTCTTTCCAAAATCTCATAGCCAAGGCTGGTGCCATTATCAAAAACCGGGGTCATACGCACCCTTAAAAATTGCCAGAGTAAACCCCAATTATCCTGGTGCCGGTCTGTGTTACCGATTAAGGCATCAAACAGCAACATATCGCACCAATGAGCCAACCAGTCCGCCATGGAAACTTTCTTGCTTGATAAAAAGTTTAGGTGGTTCTCCACCGTTGCAAAGTTATGCTGTTGGCCTTTTTTCCGGTCAAAATTGGGGATGAGATTCACCATCATGTCGCCGCCGGGGACAAAACGTTCTTCCGGCTGTTCTGGGTAATTCAAAAACCATTCAATCAACGCACCGCAGCTATCATCATTCTCATCGAATGCGACAAAGGATGGAGGCACAGGGACATTCAGTAGACAGCCAACTTGATAAGCAATAATTTCAGTCCAGAATTGATCAGGGTGGCGACCAAATGCGTATTTATATAAATACCGATGGTTTGGGATCAGGAATTTATAGGAAGAAGGTGCAGGACTATATAGCAGGGTTTTATCTCTGGCACCTTCGGGATAAATTCCAAACTCATCATCTTTCTTCCAGTTTGAAATATTGACAGCCTCTGTTATAGGCTGATTAATACATTGACCTTCACGTCCCATATTTTTTATCTGAGATTTCGAATTAGATGCGTTAAGCGGTTCTGCCTGCTTCCAATCGCCAGATTGAAACTAACTGACGACCAGAAGAAGATCAGAAAAAACATCATTTCTTACGACGTCTTTTTTTAGGCTTGGTATCCATGACGACTTGCCTGCCAGCCAGTTCAAAATCCATCTTCTTTTCGTCCAGATCGACACGGGCGACTATGACTTTAACGCTATCGCCCAGACGGTAATTAATGCCGGTGCGCTCACCCCTTAACTGGTGACTGGTTGCATCAAAATGAAAATAATCCTGTGCCAGATTGCTGATATGCACCAAGCCTTCGACATAAATATCGGCAAGCTCGACAAAAAATCCGAACGAAGTCACCGCAGAAATAATGCCGGGGAATTCCTCGCCGACCTTATCCATCATATATTCGCATTTGAGCCAACTTACTACATCCCGGGTGGCCTCGTCGGCGCGTCGCTCATTGGCGGAGCATTGCTCGCCCAACAAAACCATATCGGGCACCCCGTAGAAGAAGCTCTCCACCGGTTTGCCCTGTAAACAATGCCTGATCGCGCGATGCACCAGCAAATCGGGATAACGGCGGATAGGCGAGGTGAAATGCGCGTAAGCATCCAAAGCTAGGCCGAAATGGCCTTTTAACTCGGGGCTGTAAACAGCCTGCGACATCGAACGCAACAATACGGTCTGGATCAAATGCGCATCAGGCCGACCTTTAATCGACTCCATCAGATGCATGTAATCCAGCGGCGTCGGCTTTTCGCCTCCGCCCAAGCTCAAGCCCAGTTCGCCAAGAAAGGTTTTCAGGTTTAGCAGTTTGTCGGCACCTGGGCCTTCGTGTATCCGCAGCAGCTTGGGCATTTTCTTGCTGTTTAAAAAACGCGCCGCCGCCATGTTCGCGGTGATCATAAACTCTTCGATCAATTTGTGCGCATCGTTACGCACCACCGGCACTATCTTTTCGATTTTACGATCCGCGCCGAACACAATCCGGGTTTCCTGGGTGTCGAAATCCATCGCGCCGCGTTGCTCGCGGCTCACCCGCATCACCTTGTACAGCGCGTACAATTCCTGCAAATGCGGCAGCACGGCTTTATATTTCTCGGCGAGTACCTCATCACCATCAACCAGCATTTTTGCAACTTCGTTGTAGGTCAGCCGCGCATGAGAGCTCATCACCGCATCGAAAAAGCGTGACCGTGTAACCTGCCCCGCTTCGTCTATATACAATTCACACACCATACATAACCGGTCTACTTGGGGATTCAGCGAACACAGGCCATTGGACAAAATCTCCGGCAACATCGGGATGACCTGTTCGGGGAAATACACCGAAGTACTGCGCTTTTGGGCTTCCTTGTCCAACGCCGAATTAATCTGCACATAATGCGAGACATCAGCTATCGCAACCAGCAGTTTCCAGCCTTTGGGGGTTTTCTGGCAATAAACGGCATCGTCAAAGTCGCGGGCATCTTCGCCGTCGATAGTGACTAACGGAATCGCCCTTAAATCAACCCGATCTTCTTTTGCCGATTCCGGCACTTCCTTTTTAAGCGGCTTGATTTCTTTCAGCAACTCATCAGGCCATTGATGAGGCAGCTCATGGGAACGGATCGCCATTTCGATTTCCATTCCGGGCGCCATGTGCTCGCCCATGACCTCAATAATCTTGCCGATAGGCTGGTGAAGCTTGGTCGGTTGCTCGACAATTTCCGCAACGACAATCTGCCCTTGTTTTGCCTTACCGGCACCGCCTTTTTGAACCAGGATAGTTTGCGCTATGTTTTTATTGTCCGGCACCACATAGGTAAAGCCGTCTTCCTTGTAGAGCCGCCCGACAACTTGGTGGGTATTTCTTTGCAAAATTTCGACAACCGCCCCTTCACGGCGGCCTTTTTTGTCGACCCCGGCAACACGCACCAGCGCCCGGTCATTGTGCAGCAAGGGGTTCATTTCACGAGGCGACAAGAACAAGTCATCGGAACCGTCATCCGGTTTAAGGAACCCGAACCCGTCTGCATGGCCGATAATGCGCCCAGCCATTAAATCTTCGTTATTAACCAGGCAATATTTATTGCCCCGGTTAAACAGTAATTGCCCATCCCGCTCCATAGCACGCAAGCGGCGGCGCAGGGCTTCTAGCTGATCTTCGCTTTCAAGGGCAAACGCCTCGGCAATTTCTTCACGGTGCAACGGCTTGCCAGCATGTTCGATGAATTGGAGAATTAATTCGCGGCTGGGAATGGGGTTCTCATATTTTTCAGCTTCGCGCTGAGCATATGGATCTTTTGTTGAATTAAAATCAACGTCTTTTTTAGACTTCAATGTCATTTAAATAATAAATATAAAGAGGGTGGATACAATAAACATACTTAAAATAGATAGGCTCAGTATATCGATTTAGGGTTAAAAGAGAAAAGTTTTTGGTTCTTATGCGAAAAACCATTCTCGGTTGATTCTCGGTTAGATCTAAGAAAACGTCATCACGCCTAGCTCGAGATTGTTTAAGTTTTTAAGTGAAATTTTGCGCTTAATTGACAAAACCAAAGGGGGTGGGTATAGTGCGCGCTCACTTTAGCTTTTACAGCTAGCCTCTGCCGAGGTGGTGAAATTGGTAGACACGCCAGCTTCAGGTGCTGGTGGGGGCAACCCCGTGGAGGTTCAAATCCTCTCCTCGGCACCATCAGCAATCACAAAACTCCGCACTGCTCACCGGGCAAATCCCAACACAACTACCCGCATTTTACATGAAAAGCCCCCTTTAGTTATCATTTTTATGATTGCCAACAAGTCAGTACGCTTACAAAATAGATAAAACACAAAATCCAAATCCAGCTCTTTCTCGCCATTGCCCATTATTTCCCGGCAATCGATAAAACACACGGCAACAAAACGACCTCATAAACCGCCTCACCGGCAATCCCTTGCCACTTTGCACCGTCAAATTCATGACATCATCCAGGCATTAACAAAAACAGCATCATTAAGCCAATGATTGTTATGTATTTTTAAAAATATGGCATAGCCTTCGCTTTAGTTATTGCAACGTAATAGTTTCAACACACGAGGAAGCAGTCATGGTCGAAAAATCAGCAAACTTGGCGATTATCAGCAATAACACCTTTGAAGCAACAAAGGCGGTTAACCTCCATAATTATGACATCAGCAGCGCCTTACAAACGACACTGGAATTTAATGACCTGATCTCAATTTTCAGCAGCAAAATCGCCGATAAAATCCCGCATAGCGCCTATATCTATACCAATTCAGAGTTCGGTCTGGAGGTAAAAAGCGGAGTTTTTACACGACACTCCTGCAACTACGCGCTTAAAGTCGAGCAACAACAACTGGGCGAATTAAAACTGATGCGCAACCATAAGTTCAGCGATACAGAACTCCAGTTGCTGGAAACGCTGCTTTGCTGCTTAATTTATCCGTTGAAAAATGCCACTTTATTTCATCAAGCTTTAAAAATGGCTTATACGGATCCGCTCACCCAAACCCACAACAGGGCTTCGTTTAATGACTCCATTACTCGGGAAATGAGCCTTGCAACACGCAATGCCAAACAGTTATCGGTCATTTTCTTTGACATTGATCATTTTAAAGCCATCAATGATACCTACGGTCACGATTGCGGCGACATCGCCCTGGCTTTTAATGCAAAATGGATTAAAGAAAGCCTAAGGGATAGCGATATTGTTTTCCGTTATGGCGGCGAGGAATTCGTGATTTTATTAAGCGACACTGATGCCAATGGCGCAGAATTGCTGGCAGAACGGATACGCGCATCAATTGAGAGCCATACCATAGCCTACGGCATGTCAACCATCAAGGTTACGGCAAGCTTGGGCGTCAGCACCTTACGTAGCGATGATACCATCGAGTCTTTTATCAAGCGCGCCGATGGTGCGATGTATATCGCTAAAAACAGCGGCAGAAACCAAGTGGTTCTGGCTAAATAAATCAAAGACGCAGGGCGGTTATGCCCTGCGAATAAACCCGGCCCGCGCCGTTAACGTTTTCCAGGCTTACGGGCTTTAAATTCGGGCTGACCGGGGTATGCCGGTTTTTCAACTGCCATACCCGCAAATTCAAACAGCAGCTCCAGCTCTTTGTCGGTCAACTCATAAAACGCATTGGTTTTCAAACGCTCCGGCAACACCACCGGCCCGTAACGCACCCGCATTAAGCGGCTAACAGTAACATCCTGCGATTCCCACAAACGCCTGACCAACCGGTTGCGGCCTTCGGCTACGATCACGTTGTACCATTTATTGGCACCTTCGCCACCGAAAAATATAATTTGGTCAAACTTGGCTTTGCCGTCTTCAAGCTCCACACCCTGCTTGAGTTTTGCCAGAGTCGCTTCGGAAACCTCGCCCAAAATACGCACGGCATATTCACGCTCCACTTGGGTAGACGGGTGCATTAACCGATTAGCCAGTTCACCGTTATTAGTGACCAATAATAATCCCGACGTATTGATGTCCAGACGGCCAACGGTTATCCACCGACCGACCGCCAGTTTCGGCAGCCTCGTAAACACCACCGGGCGACCTTCCGGATCGCGCCTCGTCACCACTTCGCCGACCGGCTTGTGATAAAGCAGCACACGGGTGGGCTGCTCGACGAATTTTTCCCAATGGACGACCCGGTCATTGACCTGCAAATGATCGCCTTCTTTCAAGCGGTCGCCCAAGCCGACGGGTTTGCCGTTAATCTTTAACCGGCCCTCGTCGATCCAACGTTCAATTTCCCGTCGGGAACCGATGCCGCCGCGCGCCAGCACTTTCTGGATACGCTCACCGTCTACAGACTGATTAGAATCAAATCCCCCCTGCCCCCCTTTTTGCAAAGGGGGGGATTGCTTCGGAGGATTATTCAGTTGTTGTGCTGAGCCTTGCGATGGTTTTAGTGGCCTGCCCGATGGTTTCGGTGATCTGTTCGTCTGTTTCGCTGGGCTGTCCGATAGTTTCGGGGATTTGTTCGGTGGTTTCTTGCTCTTCACTATTTACCTGCATGGGTTGTTGCGTTGCGTCTAACGACAAGTCAAGCTCCTGTAGCTCTTGCAATGTCGGCAGCTCACTTAATGTTGTGATATTAAAATAATCCAAAAATTGTTTGGTCGTACCGTATAAAGCCGGTCTGCCCGGCACTTCTTTGTGCGCCACCACCCGAACCCACTCGCGCTCCAATAGCGTATGGATAATGCTGGAACTGACGCCAACGCCGCGAATATCCTCGATTTCCCCGCGCGTTGCCGGTTGCCGGTAGGCGATAATGGCCAGCGTCTCCAATAATGCGCGGGAATATTTCGGCGGCTTTTCTTCAAACAAGCGCGATACCCAGCGCGACAGCTCCCGCCTGACCTGAAAACGATAGCCGCTGGCGACCCGCTTTAATTCAACCGGCCTGAATCGGTAATCTTCCTTGATCGATTCGATGGCATCCTCAATGTCCTGTATATTGGGCTGCTCGATTTCAGGAAAAACCTGCTGCACCTGCTTGCTGGTCATTGGCCGATTGGCGGCAAATAAAATGGCTTCAACTACACGTTTAATTTCCACGTTAATATCACGCTGTTCAGTTACGGGGGGCTTGTCCTGAGTCCTTCGACAAGACTCAGGGCAGGCCCTTCGGTCGTGCTCAGGACTGGTCCAGTCGATGGGTTCAAGACAGGCATTGTCGGCGGGTGAGGGTTCAACTATCGGCTGCGACGGCGTCGGCGCTGGCAACTCTGACACGTATTTCGGCAAAAGGTTCTGCCTGGATAATGTCGATAAGTCGCTCCTTACTGAGCTCGAGGACAGCAAGAAACGAGACAACGACTCCGTGCCGACCTTCTTTTCGGATAAATAATTGAGAGAAAAGGAGACTATCCGCTCCTTTAAGGTTTTCCAAAATGGTTGACATTCGTTCACGGACAGATAAAGGCTCTTTGGTAATTTGATGATGGCTGAGCTGGTCGACTCTCTTAAGTACATCCTGAAATGCCAACAGCATTTCTTTTAGCTGAACATCCGGCAACTGTTGTTCGATGGTTCTTAGCGCCGAAACATCAATGCCGATTTCAAATATATCACGTTCAACCCTAGGCATCTGATCGATTTCTTCAGCCGCATTCTTAATCAATTCATATTCCTGCAAGCGCCGGATCAGGGTTGCCCTCGGGTCTTCCTCGTCTTCTTCGGCATCTACCTGCCTGGGCAACAGCATTCTGGACTTGATTTCCGCCAGCAGTGCAGCCATTACCAGATATTCCGCCGCTAGCTCCAGGTTCAATACGCCCATAATCTGGATATAGGCGATGTATTGGTGGGTAATCTGGGCGACCGGTATGTTAACAATATCCAGATTTTGCCTGCGGATCAAATACAGCAATAAATCCAGCGGCCCTTCAAAGGTGTCCAGCAGCACTTCCAGCGCATCCGGCGGGATATAAAGGTCGTCCGGCAGCTTGTTAAACGGCGCGCCGTTAACCGTAGCAAATGAATGCATGGCAGCAACCGGCGATTCGTCCAAAAGCTCAACAGTATCCTCTATAAGAGCCGTCATCGACTAATGCCTCTCTACAGTCCGGCAATGGAAAAAAACACTTGCTGCGCAAAGTACAACGGATATTCCAAAATCAAATTCAACACACGCGTGTATAACAACACCAATAAGATAATAAAGCCGAAACGCTCCAGACGATTATATTGCCATGCCCAATAATTAGGCAAAATACCCGACAGAATCCGGCTGCCGTCCAACGGCGGAATCGGCAACAAATTAAGCATCGCCAACACCAAATTGATTGAAATACCGGCAATGCCGGTATAAATCAGCGGTAATGAGATAGATTCGGTTTGCGCACCTATCGTCACCCCCAACCGGGCTATTAATGCCCAGCCGACTGCCATCAACAAATTGGAAACCGGGCCTGCCAGCGCGACTATCGCCATATCCTGGCGAGGATTTTTAAAATTTCGCGGATCGACCGGCACCGGTTTTGCCCAACCGAAAATAAAACCGGTACCGGTGATTAATAACAAGCCGGGAATAATAAGGGTTCCGAGCAAATCGATATGCTTGATCGGATTCAAGGTCAAACGGCCCAATAGCGAGGCGGTATTATCGCCGTATCTTTTTGCTACCCAGCCATGCGCTACTTCATGCACGGTAATCGCAAAAACCACCGGCAATATCCAAACTACGATGCGTTGCAACAGCGTCAATTCATCCATCATCCTGTTACCCCAACATCGGCGCAAGGCCCTTGCCCTGCCTGATGATCTCAACGCCATTGCTGGAAAATTCGATCATAGTTGTTTGTTCCGACTCAATAATACCGGCATCGATTATCAAATCCAGCTCATGTTCCAGCTTATTCCTGATCTCATAAGGATCGGTCATCGCCCGATCCTCGCCCGGCAACATCAATGTCGCGCTAAACAACGGCTCGCCCAACTCCTGAACCAGCAACTGGGCGACAGGATGATCGGGAATGCGGATGCCGACCGTTTTTTTCTTGGGATGCTGCAAGCGGCGCGGCACTTCACGGGTCGCTTCCAAAATAAAGGTGAAGGGGCCGGGCGATAACGCCTTAATCAACCGATACGCATCATTACTGATTTTGGTGAACGTCGACACTTGCGCCAGATCTTTGCACACCAGCGTAAAGTTATGTTTATCGTCCAGCTGCCGGATGCGACGGACTTTATCCAGCGCCTGCTTGTCGCCGATATGACAGGCTATCGCATAAGATGAATCCGTCGGATAAACGATAACGCCGCCCTTGCGCAGTATTTCCACGGCACGATCTATCAAGCGCAGCTGAGGACTTTCCGGGTGTATTTCAAAAAATTGGGCCATTTATTAAGTGTTAAGCAGTGGGATTTATAACGATTATACCGTACATCCCCATAAGCTTGCAGTTGAAAAGGCGGGGAAACCAGGGCAAACGCATTAAATTTAGATAAAAGCGAAGCTTTTTCGGGCGGTAGAGACGCGATTTATCGCGTCTCTCTTTAGAGGGTGAAGATAATGCCGAGTACCGTTACCCACCAGACGCGATAAATCGCGTCTCTACGGGTTTTGCATGTTCTGCTTTTGGACGCCATATAAATCAACATGGGTTGATGCGATAACTTTGGGGGCTTAACATCGCAGTTTCACGCCAAACGCTTTGTGATACCTGTATGAATATTTATTTTAATGCGTTTGCCCTGGCGGGGAAACTCGATTACCACTTTCAAACCGCCATCAGCAAACAGAAGGTCAACGACCTGTTCAATAAAATTACAATCGCTCAAACTTCCGCACATAATCCCCCAATTGAAAGTTTTCCTTCACTTCATCATGTGGGATTAATAGATACTTCCAAGCTTTACCGCCATTTTTCAGTAGATAATCGCCAGCATTCTCACACCATTTAACCGCAGCATCGGCTTTAGCTTGCACTTTAGAATCAGCGATTTCCGCTTGCGACTTGGTTTCCACCATCAATACACAGCCCTCAGTTTCAGCGACAAAGTCAGGGACATATTCAGGATGTTCTGCCCCGTCTTTGTAGAAAATTTTGAACTGGCCTTTGGCCGGTTTAAACCATTTTTGGGCATCGCGTTCTAAAATCACGGCAAATCGGCGTTCGGTGTCGGAATCAAATTTCTGTACCGGATATAAACACTTGCTGAAACTGCCAAACAGCATTTGTTTGATTTTGCCTTTATCGCTTACGGTATCTCGATAAGATTGAACAGATTGACCGGCAACAACGGTATAAGCGCAAGTTTTTAATGGCGTAAAACCACTGCGCACTTCCACTTCGTATGTATCCGCCTGTTCCCAAAAATGTCCAGCCATTTGCGTGTGTATGGTTTTGGCTAATAATTGGCGGTTATTGCCCAACACGTTATTAACTTCGTCTTCTGATAGATAGCTGTGCAAATGCGCGACTACTTGCGTTGCCAAGTCATAGATCAAATCGGCATGGTCATCATAAGAAATGTCGTCATAATCAATCAGGGCGTGAACGATGGTGTTTTCCGGTTTTGCCTCAATCAAACCCACTTGTGCAGCCATCAATTCCTGCTCGTTGGTTTGCAGACTATGGATAACAATATCCCGCTCCGAGGGTTGCAAATTCAATCCGCTAAGGTTCAACGTAAACGGCTTGTAGCCATAACTGACTTCACCTTTAGGCACCACAACCACACGCGGAATATCTATCGTATGACTCACCATTAGTGCCGTAGTTTTAGCGACTATATCAGCGACATCAACCGGATTTTCGGCATCAAATAATGATTGTTGGCCTGCACTTAAATGTTCGGTGACAGCCTGAATAACCGACTTTTGCACCTCGGCATTCAATAACGCTTTACTGGTGGCAACAGTCCCAGGATTGTGTTGCAGTTTGTTCAATTCAGCGATAGCGAATTGCGCAACTGTCGTTTCGGCAACACCGCTAAACACGGGATCTAAAGCCGGATAATCCATTCCGCCGGTTTTACCGTTAATCAGACCATCCAGATTTGAACCCACAGTCACACTTTCGGCCTTTTCTTCATCGAAAGGCGGATCGAGAATCACCTGCTGCATACGCAACGGATTGTCAGGATTATTGGCTTCATCAACAATTTCCTGAAAACGGTCATGAGCAACGATGTTTAATCTATCCACGGCAATCACACCGGTACGTTTACCATAAGGCAAGCGCAACCCCCGGCCTATCGATTGCTCAATCAAGGTTCTGGCATTCGCCGCGCGTAGCGGCACAATGGTATAAAGATTAGTCACGTCCCAGCCTTCCTTCAGCATGTTGACGTGAATTACCACTTCGGTCGGTTCATCATGGCTTTCAACCGCCAACAGCCGGGTTATCATCTCCTCTTCGGCGGCACCGCTCTTGCTGCTATCCACCTGAATGATTTTGCCTTGGTATCGGCCATCAAAAAATGCCGACGATTCCATCAGCCCAACCAATTGGGCGGCATGAGTCGTATCCCTGGCTATCACCAACATAAAAGGTTTAACCACCGCTAGATCGTTTTCGTGTGCATAAGTCTGCAATTCCACTTTGGTCATTTCATGCAAACGAATGCCGTCCATCAACTTGATGCGTTCCACTTCTTCTTTAGTATGCTGCGAAGCATCGAAGTTACGTTGCGTGACAACGGCGGGTTCTTTAACAAAACCATCATCCATTGCTTTCGCCAATGGATAATCTACAACGACATTCTTAAACGGCACCGGCCCTTTGTTGCTCTCGGTAAACGGCGTTGCCGTCAGTTCCAATCCCAGCAACGGCTTTAACTCATTAAGCGCCCGCACACCGGCATCGGCGCGATAACGGTGTGATTCATCCATCAACAGCACCAAATCCGGCAATTGCGCCAAATAGTTGAAATAACTATCGCCCAGATATTCCGACAAGCGTTTAATCCGAGGCGACTTACCGCCACGCACTTCGGAATTGATTTTGGAAATATTGAAAATGTTAATGGCGACTGAAGTAAACGCATC
>CAMAUL010000042.1 GCA_945861405.1 Candidatus Methylobacter oryzae
AGGTCGGGCGACATCTTTTCGTTGCCCGACATTTTAATGCATGTATATGTCGGGCATAAACAGCATGCCCGACCTACTGAACTGGCAATAAGCCTTAAAAGCTGATATTCCCCTGCACCCAGATTTTCTGGGTATCTGTACTAAATTGATCCGCATCGTAATAAGCGTATCTCGCTAACAGTGTATAATGCTTGCCGAATTTCTTGACCGCTGTAAAATCCCATTCCTTGCCGTAATGCAGTTGTCCGGCATCATCGGTAAAATCATGATAAACCCCGGTTAATACGACATTGCCACGATCCAGCACGGTGCTCACTGTGCCGAACACATCACGAATACCATTGTTAGGGGTAACCAGGAATAGATTAGCCCAGCCCTGAAAGGCAGCGTTGGTACCCAGCGGCGTATCAAAGGTTCTATTGGCGCCTTTACCGTCAAGTTGCTCCATGGCGCCCTGAAAGGTGAAGTTATAGGCGGTAAAGCCGCCCATCAGATTGAGACGGTCGGCTTCATACTTGGTCAGGCCGTGTCCGTAATCAATCTGACGATCCCATTCGGCGGTATAAACCAAGCCGTAGTTATCGCTGAGCTTAAGCGTGTCCCCCGGTTTTTGAAAATTAGACATGCGCAAACCATAAGTTTGGCTGGATTTTTCGTAATTCTCGCGCTCGGTATAATCCAGCAAGTAGGCGTAACCGACCAGATTGCCGTAATCGCCGACTTTATAATTGACGTTTAGAATCGGGGCTTCGATGTTTTCAGTCGTGGAGGTAAACGTGTTTACGTTCCCGATATAGCCCGCGTTAACAGTCAGTCCGAAAATCTGTTGGTTGGTGTGGGTGACCAGCACCGAATCAAAGGTCGTTTCCATTTGCCGCCAACCGACGTTGCCGATAAAACGTTGGTCATCCAGCATGATGCGTTGCCGCCCGCCTTTAATAACGGTATCGGGAATGCCTGCATAGCTGATCCACAGTTGGTTGAGTTCGCTTTTTTGCGGGTCGGCAACCGTTGAGTAACCGGTATTATTGTTGCGGGTGCTGTTAAAATCTTCTTGCATCGCAAGGTTGCCTTCGTATTCGGCATAGCCCTGAATGCCGTGAAATACCGGTGACAGCAAACCGGCCCGTAACCGCGAGGTGACAGCATTGGCAGTTTTTGGTGTGCCCCGGTCTTGATCGACGTTTTCCCAGCGCGTGTTCAGGTCGAACTTGACCGCGCCGTTTTTACCGTAATGATAGAAATTAAGCGCGTCTTCAACTTGCTGGGTTATGTCGGCCATGGCTGAGCCGCTGATGACAGTTAGCGCCAGCAGTGATGCGGACAGTTTGGTTTTTTTCTGCGGCATAAAGCCTCCTGTTTATGGTTGAAATTGGTTATTACTCAGCAGCCAAAAATAGAACGCAGATGACGCAGATAAATATGATTAACGCAGATAATTAAAGAAAAATATTATCTAATCATAATTATCTGCGTCATCAGCGTTCCATTGTATTTATTGTTAATGGGTATGGTCGCACTCGGTAAGAAAGCTCAAGATACTTTCCCGGTATTTGTAGTAATCGGGATGCTCCAGCAGGGCTTTGCGACTGCGCGGTCTGGGCAAATCGATGTCTTCTATTTTGCCGATTTTGGCGTGCGGGCCGTTGGTCATCATCACTACCCGGTCAGCCAGCAGGATGGCTTCATCGACATCATGGGTGACCACGATGGCGGTGACGTGGGTTCTTTCCCAGACTTCCATCAACACTTCCTGCAATTCCCAGCGGGTCAGAGAATCCAGCATACCGAACGGTTCATCCAGCAACAGCAGTTTGGGCGATAAGGCAAAGGCGCGGGCAATGCCGACCCGTTGCCGCATGCCATTGGACATGTCGTCGGCTTTTTTACGCAGCGAGTCGCCCAAACCGACGCGGGTCAGGTAATATTCGACGATGCCATCGCGTTCTGATTTGGATGCATGGGGATAGACCTTATCGACGCCCAGCATCACATTTTCGAACGCGGTCAGCCAGGGAAACAAACTGGGGGCTTGGAACACCACGCCGCGATCAGGCCCGGCACTGTCGATTTCCTTGTTGTCCAGAATAATCACGCCTTCGGATACGCTGTTCAGACCGGCGGTCATCGATAACACGGTGGATTTGCCGCAGCCGGAATGGCCGATGATCGAAATGAACTCGCCTTTTTTCATTTTCAGGTCGAAGCCGTCCACGACTTTAACCGTGCTGTTGCCGTCGGGCGTCGGGTAGATTTTAGACAGCCGTGAAAACTCCAGGTAACGGGGACGGCCTAAATCATCCTGAGCGGGTTTTATCGCCAGGGATGGTGTGTATGCCGCAAGCCTGCCGGGAGCAGGCGCGGCGAAGGCCGGAAGGTCGCGATCCCAGTCATTACCGGTATTGGGTTTTACTCCGGGCAGGACGATTTTATCTTGAGCCGAACCCAGGTTCTTTTCGATGCCGATGTCCATTAAATAACGGGTTATTTCGGCGCGTAATCTTTTAAACTCGGGGTTATGGTTGAGCGCAGTCCGGTCTCTGGGACGCTCGATATTGATATGAAAATCCGGGCCGAAAGTCGCATCGGGGCCGGGATTAAGCGGAATAACCCGATCCGCCATATAGATGGCCTCATCGACATCGTTGGTGATCAGGATGACGGTTTTCTTCTCTTGCGCCCAGATTTGCAAAATCTCATCCTGCAAGTTACCGCGTGTCAATGCATCCAGCGCGCTGAGCGGTTCGTCGAGCAGCAAAATATCGGGACTGGCCGCCAAGGCTCGGGCGACATTGACCCGTTGGCGCATGCCGCCGGACAGTTCGGCGGGTTTTTTGTCCATCGCCGCGCCCAGATTAACCATCCTGACGTATTTTTCGGTATGCGCCCGGCGCTGTTCGGCAGGCCAGTCTTTAAATATCTGATCGACCGCCAGCGCCACGTTTTCAAACACCGTCAGCCACGGCATCAGCGAATAGTTCTGGAACACCACGCCGCGATCCGGCCCCGGCGCGGTAATCGGCAGGCCTTGTTTCAGCACCTCGCCGCTATCGGCCTGGATTAGCCCGGCAATGGTTGAAATCAGCGTGGTCTTGCCGCTGCCGGAAAAGCCGACAATGGCAACGAATTCGCCTTCTTTAATGCTCAGGTTGATGTTGTTGAGTATGGATGTTTCGCCATAGCTTTTGCAGACAGCCTTTAATTCCAGCAACGGCTGGTGGGCGTCATTCGATGGCTCTGCTGGGTTATTTAGCATGCGTTTATTCACAATGTTAAGCTTTACGACTGACATCGGGACTCCTGGTTAAACATAATTATTCGGTAGGGGCAATCCCTTGTGGTTGCCCAAAATTCGTGGTGTATCAGGGCAACCACAAGGGATTGCCCCTACGGGCGTGGATAAATAATTAAAGCGCTCTACCGAAAGAGAACAGGTTTTGCAACGACTGCATGATGCGATCCAACGCAAAGCCGATCAGTCCGATGGTGAATACCGCGACCATGATTCTCCCTAAGGAGTTGGAGCTACCGTTCTGGAATTCATCCCAGACGAATTTGCCCAGCCCCGGATTTTGCGCGAGCATTTCCGCAGCGATTAACACCATCCAGCCCACGCCCAGGGACAATCGCATGCCGGTGAAAATATACGGCAATGCGGACGGCAAAATGATTTTCTTGATTTGGGTGCTCCAGCCAAGACGCAACACTTTGCCGACATTGATCAGATCCTTATCTATCGAGGACACGCCGACTGCGGTGTTGATCAGGGTCGGCCACAGCGAACACAGCGTGACGGTAATCGCAGAGGTCAGAAAAGATTTTTCAAACCAGGCATCATCGCCGGTTACATACATGGCGCTGACCACCAGCGTGACGATGGGCAGCCAGGCCAACGGCGATACCGGCTTAAAAATCTGAATCAGCGGGTTGATGGCGGTGTTAAAGACCGGGCTCATGCCGCAGAACAGGCCCAGCGGCACGGCGATCAGCGTGGCAATCATGAAGCCTGCAAACACCGTGTACAGGCTGGTGAAAATCTTATCCAGGTAGGTGGCCTGGCCGTTGTAAGGACGGACTTTGATTTCAGCCGCCGGATCTTCAGCGAGTTTTTGCTCGTTGCGGGCTTGCTGGCGTTGGTAATATTCGGCTTCTTTAGTCCGTTCGGCGAAATGATCGTCCAGTAATCCTGCTGCTTCATGCCACACCGCGACCGGGCCGGGAATCGCGCCCAGGCTGGTGTTGACCTTGGAGGCGGAAAAGCTCCAAAGTCCCAGAAAGATCATGAAAGCGAGTATAGGCACGCCCATAATCAGCCAAAGCTGCCGGATTTGCAGCGAGGGATTTTCTCCGGCGGCTATTTTTACCAGAGGAACAAACCAGGTGAGCCCGGTTATGTTTAAAAATTTTATCAGTTGGTTGTGCATGGTCGGTACCTCTAATAACAGTAGGCGAAGGTAAAAAAAGGTACGTCCTTGCACCAAATCAACATCCATTGTTTGTAGGCACTCACGCTTGATTTAATCGTTTTCCTCCGTAGGGGCAATCCCTTGTGGTTGCCCTGAACAACCTCTTACTAAGGGCAACCACAAGGGATTGCCCCTACCGAATAATTACTACTCAACCACCTTGCCGCCGACCACTTTTTGCTTGCCCTTAAGGCCGATAGCAAACTTGGTCAGATAATCATTCGGCTTGGTACCGTCAAATACCACGCCGTCTATGAAATCGCCGCTCGGCGCTTTAAAGCCGGATTCACTGTCGGCAGGGAAATCACCGGCTTTCGCCTTGCCTTCGGCAACCAACGCCTTAGCCGCCGCCATGTAAATGTCAGGGCGATAAACTTGTTTGGCAGTTTCCATGTACCAGGCATCAGACTTGTATTCATTAATTTGCCCCCAGCGACGCATTTGGGTCAAACTCCAGACCGCATCGCTGTAATAAGGATAAGAACCGTTATGACGGAAGAATACGTTGAAATCGGGCAAGTCGCGCTTGTCGCCTTTTTCATACTCGAAGGTGCCGTTCATGCTGTTGGCGATGACCTCGTAATCGGCACCGACATATTGTTTTTGCGACAGCATTTCCACGCCTTCATTCCGATTCTTGTTGTTTTCCGCATCCAGCCACATCGATGCGCGAATCAATGCCTTGATGACCGCTTTGTGGGTGTTAGGGTTCTTCTCCGCCCAGTCCTTGCTCACACCGAAGATTTTTTCCGCGCTGTTTTTCATCAGCTCGTAATCGCTGATGACCGGTACGCCGATGCCTTTGAACACCGCTTGTTGGTTCCACGGTTCGCCGACGCAATAGCCGACTATCGTGCCTGAATCCATCGTTGCAGGCATTTGCGGCGGCGGTGTTACCGACAGCATGGCTTCGGCATCGATCTGGCCGGACGTGTCTTCAGGCGGCGCGTAAAATCCGGGCTTGATGCCGCCAGCCGCCAGCCAGTAGCGCAGTTTCATGTTGTGGGTGCCGACCGGGAAAGTCATCGCCATGTTGAAGGGTTTGCCCGCGCTTTTGTATTTTTCCAGCACCGGTTTCAAGGTATCCGCTTTGATCGGATGCACCAGCTTGCCGTCTTTAACCGGAATTTGCGGCTTCATTTGCTTCCAGACCTCGTTGGATACTGTAATCGCATCGCCGTTTAGGGTTAAGGTGAAGGCGCTGATAATATCGGCCTTGGTGCCATAACCGATGGCTGTACCAAAAGGCAGCGTCGCCAACATGTGTGCGCCATCCAGTTCGCCACTGACGACGCGGTCTAACAATACTTTCCAATTGGCTTGCGCTTCCAGCTGCACGGAAAGCCCTTCGTCCTCGAAATAGCCTTTTTCCAAAGCCACCGCCAAAGGCGCCATATCGGTCAGCTTGATGAAGCCGAGTTTCAAGCTTTCTTTTTCCAATTTTTCAGCCGCGTAGGCGCCGACTGAAAAGATTGATACCGCAGCCACGGTAACAATTACCGTGAACAGTTTTTTGAAAGTAAATCGTCCGGTTTGTTTCATATAGACCTCGACAGGTGAAAAAATCAGTAAAATGCTTAACGAAGATGTTGTTCAGCGCATCGTCGTAAAAGCTTCTGTATTGATTAGAGCAATCGGTGTGCCAAAATCTAAAAATGATTTTTTTGGGGAATAAGGCTAATGAATATAGGCGGTTAAGGCTTGTGTTGCGGGGAGCAAGGCGGATTGGGTTTAGGGCTGTTGCGCATCAATTTTGTGCGTTCATCTAACAGCTTGCACCAACAATGGAAATTGATAGCTAATGCGCCTCCATATCTTCCAACTCGATATTGAGCGCTTTGGTTGAAATCAGCAATTCGCTGATTGAAGCCAGCAATGACAACACGATAAGCACCATGCTGAACCCGAAAGTGATGTTGCCGTAATATTGCAGCCCGTAAAAAATCAGCCCCATCGCGAAAATACAAACGATAATTCCTATAACCGCCAGCAACTGCATCGCCACAATAAAATGGATACGCAGCCTTAAACTGTCGATCTGTTTTTTGGCAACCGGACTCTGGGTTTTATTGAACAGGTTGTGCTGCTCCCTGATCCGGCTGGCAATCGCCAGAAAGCGATTGGAATACGCCAAAAACAAAACCGAAATGGCCGGAAATAGCAGGGCCGGTGTGGTGATGGTGATGTCCATGGCTAATATCCGATGAGGTGTTTAAAATTCTTCCCAGTCGCCGCTAACAGCCGCCGACATTTGAGGTTTCGGTTTGGTTGTCTCAGGGCTTTTATCGGCAACTGTTTTTGCCGGTGCAACTTTAACTTGTGCCACAGATGATGCGCTGCTCAAGTTGCCATCCAATTTAAAATGAGTCACCGTAACTGCCAGGTTTTGAGTTTGCTCTTCCAGCGACTCGGCGGCGGCTGCCGCCTGTTCTACCAAAGCAGCATTTTGCTGGGTCACATCGTCCATTTGACCGATGGCCTGATTGACCTGCTCGATGCCAGATGTTTGCTCCATCGAGGCGGCGCTGATCTCGGACATAATGACTGTCACGCCACGAATGGCGCTAACGATTTCTTCCATGGTTTGTCCGGCTTGAGCAACCAGCTTGGCACCGTCTTCAACCTTTTCTACCGAATCACCAATCAGGCTCTTTATTTCCGCTGCGGCAGCGGCCGCGCGTTGTGCAAGATTGCGTACTTCGCCAGCCACCACAGCAAAACCTCGACCTTGCTCACCGGCACGAGCCGCCTCCACTGCGGCATTGAGCGCGAGAATATTGGTCTGAAAAGCAATGCCGTCGATCACCGAGATAATGTCCACCACCTTACGTGAAGATTCATTAATGCCCTCCATGGTCAATACCACCTGACCAACCACATTGACCCCTTTACCCGCGATGTCTGTTGCACCGACGGCAAGCTGATTGGCGTGTTTGGCATTATGACTATTGGCCTGCACGGTAGAGGTTAGCTGTTCCATACTGGCGGCAGTCTCTTCCAGACTGGCGGCCTGCTCTTCGGTGCGATGCGAAAGGTCATTGTTGCCTGCGGCAATTTCTTTGGCTGCGGTATTAATCGACTCGGAAGCTTCTTTGATTTGACCGACAATCTCTTTCAGTTTTTCCACTGTGGAATTGGAGTCGTCTTTAAGTTGACCGAAAGTCCCTGAATAGTCACTAGTGATGGTTTCAGTCAAGTCGCCACGGGACAATGCGCTAAGTACACGCACCACTTCATTCAGACCGATAGAACTGGTCTCCATCAGTTCATTAATGCCCTGCGCCAATTGCAGAAGGAAACCTTCTTTATCCCCCTCGTTAATGCGCTGGCTGAAATTACCCAACACAGCGCCACTCACCACTTTGGCAACTTCCTGCTCGATGAACACTTCGGCAGTTCTATCCTTCCATTCCACCACGACCCCGAGTCTCTCGCCGTATTCATTATTGATAGGATTGGCAATCAGATAAAAAGTATGCCCTGCAACGGCAATCTCGCTTCGGAAAGTCGAACTAAACCCGCCAAGCAATTCTTTCTGGTGCGCAGGATTCTTGTGAAAAACATCCATGTTTTCTCCTAATAATTGACTGGAATCAAACTCGGGTAAAACCTTGCGTAGGTCAGACTCGGCGTGTTGTAACATAGCGAGTACAGCCGGATTCATATAGATAATGTTACGTTCATTATCGGCCACCATCACGTTTGAACTGATGCTATCCAAGGCCGTCTTGATGCGTAGGGCTTCGTCATGCTCTTTGCGATCTGTTGTTATGCGCTCAAGAAGTTGTTGCTGCATGTTTTCCATGGTTGCCAACAAACTGTCGCTATCGCCCGGTTTAATCGCTATGGCGTTATCCAGTTTGCCGGTGGCGATGTTTCTGGCTAAATCAGCAACGTCACTGGGCTCACCGCCTAATTGACGGATAATGCCGCGACTGATTATTGCCGTCAATGCAACGGCCACCGCAATGCTGAAAGCGAAAATACCGAGCAGGATGATGCCGTACCAGCGAATCGTGTTTCGAGCTTGCGCTTCATCCTTGGTATTGCGATCAGTTGTTAGTTGCACCACGTCATTAATAACTGATCGATGGGCTTCGTAGGCTTGCTGCATTTTTTGCAAACTGGCTAAGGTCGCTTCCTTATTGCCAGCTTGAATGGCGGGGAAAAAAGACTGTTGCGCTTCGTTGTAAAACGCAAGGGCCGTTTGATAGGAACGTTTTAACAGCGGCTCGTTTAATTCGTCTTCCAACTGTTGATCTTGCCAATACTGGTGGCGCGTGTCGTATTCGCCTTTTAAAACCTCAAGACGTTTTTTCAACACATCACAATTGCCGCACTCTGTTTGTACGGCTTGCAATACCACCAGATACGATTCGAGAATGTATTCAGGCGGCGGCAACACATCGGCAATAATATCTTTGCCCTGAACAATACGCTGATAAATGGGGCCGTTTACATTGAGCGTCTTCATCGCCTTAAAGGTTGCAAAACCGAATAACGCAAAACCGGTGATTAAGGAGGCCACAATAATCATAAAGCGCATTTTGATAGTTAACCGACTCGATTTTTTTATCTCATTTGGCATGATGTATTTTCCTTTTTTTATTTTTAGTTGGTGATGGTTGGGCATTGACCGGGACGGATAGGTATCTAATCCTCACCCGGCTGTAATTTTACAACGCTACCCGTTCACTAATCGTTCACACCCTCAATGTTTAGTCCGGTAGGTAGGACAACTGCTTTTCGTTGCCCGACATTTTCGGCGCATAAATGTCGGGCAGAAACAGTCGTAGGTCGGGTTAGCGGTAGCGTAACCCGACCTACTAAAGCCTCATAACCGATGATAGGGAGCAGGAAAATACAAACATACCAATTCCTGTCGTGTATTTTGACCCTTTTTTAAACACTCCCTCGTTGGAGCTAACTTAGTTATCAAGCAATCAATGCGCCAAAATTTACGGAGGTCATGATGTCGGTTTTGTTTGCCCAATTTAAACGGTTAGGCATGTAATCCGGCATGACATGGCTATGTGGGTTGATAGCTATAACACCCCAATTCAGTGCATTTTTCCAGATTTCGCACCAATTAAGCTCTTTTGATGCGCTGGACGTAACCTTTATCGTTCCCTACGCCCCGCTAATCGTCAGTTTTATCCATGCGCCAACAAATACATAAAAACCAAGTTTGTAATCAGCAGTATTGCCGATAAGCCTTTCCAGAATAATAACGGATTGCGCTGTATTAAAGGGATGGACTCTTTAGCGCTCAGGAACTTGGGATTGGGCGTGGACAGGTCATACAGAAACTCCGATAAATCGTCATAGCGAAATTGCGGGGTTATTGCGGTGGCTTTTTCTAAGGCGCCGTCAATCCAGATAGGAACCATTGCGTTATGATGAAAACTGGGCACATAGTGAAGTTTTGCCAGATTCATTTTGTTGGGTTTTTCAGGCATATCCTGACCGAAAGGCAGGGCGTTGTTAAGCATTTCATAAGTAATGACGCCCAATGAAAACAGGTCGGATTTTAGGGTGCCGCGCTGCCCCAAGTGATATTCGGGCGCGGTGTAATTTAAAGTACCGAGTATATTCTCCGACTCGCCGTGATCCAGCGGGGTGATTTCTGTAATACCGGCGATTTTAACCGAACCGAAATCGATGATTTTAACCGTCCCGTTTTTATCGAACATGATGTTTTCAGGCTTTAAATCCTGATGCAGCATTTCCATGCGATGAAAAGCGCGTAAGCCCTTGGCGATTTGCTCAACTATTTTCCGGGTTTCTTTAATATCCGGCTTAGGATTTGCGCTTATCCATTGCCTGAGTGTCGGGCCTTCGAGAAACTCGGTGACGTAATAAATACAGCTTTTTTCCCGATTGGGGCTGAGTATTTTCAGTACATTGTCATGATGAATGCGTTTTCCGGCCCACTCTTCATGCAGAAAATGCTCAATATAATGGGTATCGTCATCATACAGAATGGACGGGGCTTTCAAAATAACCGGAGTGTCGGTTTTGGTATCGAATGCCCGATAAATCTGGGTGCGTTTACTGGCATGCAATTCTTCCTCAATCCGGTAGCCGTCAATCACCATGCCGGGTTCTAACGGCGGCGGAAAAGGCAGGTTGGTGTGACGGCGAATAACCTCGTCTTCGTTGGCTTCGGGCAATTCATCAATTCTGACCATCTGGCAGGTCAGATTGTCATCACTGTGATTATCGCCAGCCTGTTGCATGATTTGTGCGGCAACCAGCGTTAAATCCGCACACTCTTGGACGAGCTTTTTTAAGGTTTTTTCATCGATAAAGTCGTGTATGCCGTCAGTCGTCATTAAAAACAGGTCGCCTTTTTCCAAAGGGCACAGCTGGTAATCGACTTCCAGGTGCGGCTCTATACCCATGGCCCGGTTCAGGTAATTTTTTTCTTTAACCCAGATGCGGTGGTCGCGGGTTATCTGCTCAAAATTACCTTGGCGTAAGCGATAAATCCGCGAATCGCCGATATGAAAAATATGCGCCGTAGTCGATTTTAGAACGATAATGCTGAGCGTGCTGACCATGCCCTTAGTCGATTCATAGCGGCTTTGCCCCTGACTGTATAACCAGGAGTTGGTCGCGGAAAGAATCTTTTGCCCGGCATGTTTGACCGACCAGGAATCGGGGGTGCTGTAATAATCGCTTAAAAAACTGACCACACAGCAGTGGCTGGCTTGTTTCCCTGCGTCACTGCCGCTCATGCCATCGGCAATGGCGAGGGCTATGCCTTTATGGAGCAGCTGCGAACCTTCCGGTATTAATGAACCGAAAAAATCTTCATTATCCGGCTTGATGCCTTTATCACTGGCAGAGCCGATGCTGATTTTAAGTGTTGGTTTGGACATGGTCTTAATTCAACTCAATCATTTCCACGGTACCGTCTTCCTGAACTTCGGCCATGTGACCTTTCGGTTCATCGATAAACTGTACTGCAATCAACACCGATAGCGCCACTGCCGCTATGACCGTAAAAAATACAGCCGGTGTAACAAACGATAATAGGGTCAGAAACAGTACGCCGCCAACATTGCCGTAAGCGCCGACCATGCCCGCGATCTGGCCAGTCATACGCCGTTTAATCAACGGAACGATTGCATAGACCGCACCGCAACCACCCGATACAAAACAGGAGCATGCCATGGTGATTAATACCGCCAATGCAATCGACCATTCCGAATCAATCAGCGACATGCAGAAATAACCTGCCGATAAGCCCAAGACAAAAATGCTTAAGGACAATTTACGACCGAATTTGTCGCTGATCCAGCCGCCAAGCGGCCGCGCAATCAGGTTAATAAAGGCAAAACTGCCGCCCAGTAAACCGGCTTGCACCATAGTGACGCCTTGCGACTCATGGAAGGTATCAAAGAAAAATAGCGGCAACATCGAAACGACCGCCAATTCCGAGCCAAAGGTAATAAAATACGCCAAGTCCAGAATGGCGACTTGTTTAAATTTGTATTGATGGATTTCATCGACCGGTTGCTGTAGATGCTCCTCATTGACGTGGATGATTTTATATACGTTTACGATAAATAAAGCCCAAATGCCGATATGAATGCCAATGGCGGCGACGTTCGATAACAGGTTGGCGCCCGTCGGCGATAGTTTCCAGGTTAACAGGCTCAAGGCAGCGTATAAAGGAATGGTCATCAGTATATAAAAGAACAAATCCCTGATGCTGCTGACTTCCATCGCCCCGGCTTTTTTGGGCTTAAAGTAAGTTGAGCCTTTGGGCGTGTCGGTCACACTGAAAAAATAGATGACCGAATAAATCAACGCCATAACGCCGGTTGTTGCGATAGCATAGCGCCAACCTTCATCACCGCCAAAGATCAGCGCAAGAACAGGTAAAGCTCCGGCCGCTGCGGCTGAACCAAAGTTTCCCCAACCGCCATAAATGCCCTCGGCAATGCCCACTTGTTTAGCCGGAAACCATTCGCCAACCATGCGGATGCCGATCACAAAACCCGCTCCTATAAAGCCTAAGAGGAAACGTGCCAAAGCCAGTTGTTCAAAACTGGTCGCAAAGGCGAACATAAAACAGGGAATGCTGCCTGTTGCCAGCAGTGTCGAATAAGTGCGTTTAGGGCCGAATTTATCGACCAGAATACCGATGACAATACGTGCCGGAATGGTCAAGGCCACATTTAAAATCAGGATGGTTTTTATTTCCGAGTTGTTCATACCCAGCGTCTTAGCAATCACCATCATTAAAGGCGCGTGGTTAAACCACACTACAAAGCTGATAAAAAAAGCCATCCAGGTCATATGGAGGATTTTGGTTTTCCCCGAGAAGGAGAGCAGGTTAAGGCGTTGAGCTGACATAATTGACTTCCAAGTAAATAAGATTACTTGGGGAAATGCATGTTGTATGCCACACAGGCTAAGGTCGCTTAATACGGAGTCATTTAGGATAGCTGATGGATAGTAAGCACCAAAATGAGGCCAACATTGCACAAATAATGGGCGTTATTTATTTACATGCACCATCTTTGCACATTATTAATTTTTGTTTTCAGCTTGATGATGAAATAGCCGTTTAAAATCACTTGCTTGATAATTCTGGCATAGCCATTGCTCTATAACCCCTAAACAGCAAACATCGTTACCGGGGTTGGAATCTATGAGCGAAAAACAAACATTAGTTGTCATCGGCAACGGCATGGTCGGGCAGCATTTTCTGGCGAGCTTGGCCGAAAGCGCCGTTAAAGAAGACTATGAAATCATCACATTTTGCGAGGAGCCCAGGGCGGCTTACGACCGGGTGCATTTGTCGGCTTTTTTCACCGGCACGACTGCTCAGGAGTTATCTTTAGTCGAGGACGGCTTTTTTGACCGGCACGGCATCACTATCCATCTGGGTGATAAAGTCGCAAGCATCGATAGGGACGCTAAAACCGTAACCTCGGCCAAAGGCCTGACCCTAGCTTATGACAAGCTGGTATTGGCGACCGGTTCCTATCCGTTCGTGCCGCCCGTTCCTGGGCATGACCGGGCGCAATGTTTGGTTTATCGCACCATTGAAGATCTTGAAGCCATTGCCCTTGCGGCCAAAACGGGCAAAGTCGGTACTGTGGTCGGCGGCGGCTTGTTAGGATTGGAGGCGGCCAAAGCATTAATGGATTTAGGTTTAGAAACCCATGTGGTCGAATTCGCGCCGCGCTTGATGGCGGTGCAGCTTGATGACGCGGGCGGTGCGATGTTGCGGCACAAGATTGAGAATTTGGGCGTGATCGTGCATACCGGCAAAAACACCAGCATCATTACCGATGGCGAACAGTGCGTAAACAAAATGTGTTTTGCCGATGGCGAAGAGCTGGAAACCGACATTGTGCTGTTTTCGGCAGGGATACGTCCGCGCGACGATCTTGCCAGGGCTTCCGGCCTGGAAGTCGGCCAGCGCGGCGGCATCGTCATCGATAACCAATGCCGCACTTCCGATCACAGCATTTATGCGATAGGCGAATGCGCGTTGTGGAACGGCATGATTTACGGCTTGGTCGCCCCAGGCTACACCATGGCGCGTACCGTGGTGGCCGATTTGGCAGGCGATGCGGCAAGCTTTACCGGCGCGGACATGAGCACCAAGCTGAAACTGATGGGCGTTGACGTCGCCAGTATCGGCGACGCACACGCCAAAACTCAGGGCGCGATGGTTTACACTTACCAAAATGGTGCCAGCGAAGTCTATAAACGACTAGTGGTCAGTCAGGACAAAAAACAACTGCTGGGCGCGGTGCTGGTCGGTGATGCGTCGGGTTACGGCACCTTGTTGCAATATTGCCTGAACGGTATTGAACTGCCGGAAAATCCCGATGCGCTGATTTTACCGCACCACTCCGATGCCTCGGTCGGTCTAGGCCCGGATGCCCTGCCCGCTTCGGCGCAAATCTGCTCCTGCTACGACGTGACCAAGGGCGCGATTTGTTCGGCGATTGAGGGCGGTTGCATGACGATGGGAGACTTGAAAGCAGAAACCAAAGCGTCAACCGGTTGCGGCGGCTGCTCGGCGTTGCTGAAATCGGTCATGGATTCGGAACTGTCCAAGCAGGGCGTCGTAATCAACACCGATATTTGCGAGCATTTCGCCTATACCCGGCAGGATTTATTTAACCTGATTAAAGTTGAGCAGATTAAAACTTTTGCCAGCTTGTTACGCAAACACGGCAAGGGACAAGGCTGCGAAATTTGCAAGCCGACTGTCGGCAATATCCTGGCCTCGCAATGGAATGAGCATGTGCTGGAAAAGCCGCATCTGGGATTACAGGACACCAACGATACCTTTTTAGCCAATATGCAAAAAGACGGCACTTATTCAGTGGTGCCGCGCATCACCGGCGGCGAAATCAGCCCCGACATGCTGATTGCGTTGGGACAGGTCGGCAAAAAATATCAGCTTTACACCAAAATAACCGGCGGACAGCGTGTCGATTTATTCGGCGCACGGGTCGATCAATTACCGCATATCTGGAAAGAGTTGATCGATGCCGGTTTTGAGTCGGGCCACGCTTACGGCAAGTCCCTGCGCACAGTCAAATCCTGTGTCGGCAGCACCTGGTGCCGTTACGGTGTCGATGACAGCGTGAGTCTGGCAATAGAATTGGAAAACCGCTACAAAGGCTTGCGCTCTCCGCATAAAATCAAGTTTGCGGTGTCCGGTTGCACCCGAGAATGCGCCGAAGCGCAAGGCAAAGATGTCGGCGTTATCGCCACCGAAAACGGCTGGAATCTTTACGTGTGCGGCAATGGCGGCATGAAACCGCGCCATGCCGATTTATTCGCCACCGGCCTGGATAAGGAAACTTTGATTAAATACATCGACCGCTTTTTGAGTTTTTATGTACGCACCGCCGACCGTCTGCAACGCACCTCGGTATGGATGGAAAACATGGAAGGCGGGCTGGATTACTTAAAATCGGTAGTGATTGAAGACAAGCTGGGATTGTGCGATCAGCTGGAGCAGCAAATGCAGTATGTAATCGACACCTATCAATGTGAATGGAAAGCAGCGATTGAAGATGAAGCCAAGCTCAAACGCTTCAGGCATTTCATCAACAGCGACCAGCCCGATGACAACGTGGTCTTTGTCGAAGAACGCGGTCAGCTTCGTCCCGCCAGCGACAATGAGCGGAAACATTTTAAACTGATGGAGATAGCGTAATGGCTAAGTGGATAAATGTTTGCAATGTTGATGACTTGCAGCCTGACTCCGGCGTTTGCGCATTGATTGATGGGGAGCAGGTGGCGTTTTTTTGGATGCCGGAAGCTGATGCAAAAGTTTATGCTGTCGGCAATTACGACCCGTTCGGCAATGCCAATGTCCTGTCGCGCGGGTTAATCGGCGACATCGGCGGCCAGCCGGTCGTCGCTTCGCCCTTATACAAACAACATTTCAACCTGCAAACCGGCGTTTGCCTGGAAGATGAAACCGTGAAAATCCCCGTTTATGCCGTCCGTATTGAAAACGGCAGCGTTCAAGTCAACCTTTCATCATTGCCGCTTCACGGAGAGCCAGCGTTATGAAATACAACTATTACCTTCATATCGTTCCCACGCTCCGGCGTGGGAATGCAGTAGAGACGCTCCAGCGTCGAGTATGGCAACGCTGGAGCGTTACAGGATGCATTCCCACGCCGGAGCGTGGGAACGATGCGGTTTCTTTATTCCAGCAGGACGGGGCAGCGTCATGAAATACAACTACTACATCGCCGATGTATTTACCAAACAGATTTTTAGCGGTGCGCAAATAGCCGTTTTCCCGAATGCCGAGGGCTTAAGCGAACAGCAAATGCAGCTGGTGTCCAGGGAGTTGAACCTATCGGAAACGGTGTTTGTATTTCATCCCGATAAACAAACTACCAGCCGCGTCATGCGGATTTTTTCACCGCTAAGCGAAATCGATTTTGCCGGACATCCGATAATCGCCACCGCTTTCGTATTGGCGCATTGCGGGGATATTCAGTTAACCGATGCGATTACGCCGATGGTTTTTGAACAAAACACAGGCCCGGTCAACGTCAATATTACCGCTGAAAACGGCCAGCCCAGTTTTGTGCAATTCACCCGAAAAGTGACGTCCATCATCGACCGCTTTACGCCCAGCGATGAGGAGTTGGCGAGTTTCCTGTCCATACAACCTTCGGAACTCGACCATAAAAAATATGCCACGCGCTTGGTGTCTTGCGGCGTTCCGTATCTGATCGTTCCGGTTTGGCGTTACGAAAGCGTAAGAGCCGCAAAATTCAATTATGCGGCCTGGAGCCAATCGAGCGCCCCCCAAACCGCCGCCCAGGAAATCTTGCTTTTTTCCCCGAAAACGCCGTATGCGGATGCCGATTTTAATGCCCGTCTGCTCGGTCCGCGTATCGGCATGCACGAGGATCCGCCAGTCGGTAATGCGATGGCCGCCTTCGCGTCGTATCTATGCTCGTTTGAATTTATGCAAAAAGGCACCTACACCTTTGCCGTCGATCGCGGCGATGAATGTAACCGCCGCAGTGTACTGAATCTGGAAATGGATCATAAGGGGGAAGACAACCTGACCATCCGGGTCGGCGGCGCGGCGGTAATGGTAGCGGAAGGGGTTATGACTATTCCTGAAATATAAGGGGGATTGTATGAAACAACGCTTGGTCGTGATTGGCAACGGCATGGCGGGGATGCGTACCGTAGAGGAACTGCTATCCGCCGCTCCGGATAAATACGACATTACCGTATTCGGCGCCGAGCCTTACGGCAACTATAACCGCATCATGCTGTCGTCGGTGCTGTGCGGCGAGAAAACCATTGAGGATATTGTGATTAATAACCGCCAGTGGTACATCGATAACGGCATAACGCTGCATGCGGGTGAAGGCAAAGCCGTGGTGTTCATAGACCGGATAAAAAAGGATGTCTATGCGCAAGACGGCACAGTAGCCCGATATGATCGACTATTAATCGCCACCGGTTCCAAAGCCGTAATACCTCAGGTTCCCGGCAATGACCTGAACGGAGTGATCAGTTTTCGGGATATTTTCGATGTGAATAAAATGCTTAGCTACAGCCGAAGCCACAAAAAAGCCGTAGTCTTAGGCGGCGGTTTGCTGGGACTGGAAGCCGCAAACGGCCTGGTTTCAAGAGGCATGGATGTCACCGTAATTCATAACCATGAAATCTTGCTGAACCGGCAAATGGACAGGCCCGCAGCTAAAATGCTGCAAACGGAACTGGAGCAACGCGGCTTAAAATTTAAGATGGCCGCCAAACTCAAGCAATTATTGGGTGATGAAAATGGTCATATCACCGCCGTTTGTTTCGACGATGGCAGCCAACTCGAATGCGACCTGTTTATTACCGCAATCGGTGTGCGCCCCAACATGGTGCTGGCTCAGGAAGCGGGGATTTATTGTGAACGCGGCATCGTGGTCAGTGACACCTTGCAAAGTTTCGATCCCACTATTTACGCAGTCGGCGAATGCATCCAGCATCGCGGCGATACTTTCGGCCTGGTCGCCCCGCTGTTTGAACAGGCCAAAGTCTGCGCCAATCATCTCAGCGCTCATGGTGCGGCGGAATATATTACCTTGCCGACCGCAACCAAGCTTAAGGTAACCGGTATCAACCTGTTTTCGATCGGCGATTTTCAAGGCGATGAACACAGTGATAGCATCTGTTTTACCGATCCCGCTTTAGGCATTTATAAAAAGCTGGTCGTTAAAGCCGACAAGCTAATCGGCGCGGTGCTGTACGGCGACACAGCTGATGGCAGTTGGTATCAGCAATTGCTGAACCAGGAAGAAAATATTGCCGAGATAAGGGATGCTGTGATTTTTGGTAAAGCTTATGCGATGGATTTCTGTAACACCGACTTTGTATGGAACACGGATGCCAAAAATAGGCGCCTCTAGACGGTACAGATTAGATGAGTTTAGGACTGGTTCCCAAGCTCCAGTTCTCATCTTTAATACAGCAAGTGTCTGCGGGACACCGTCATTCTGGCAGGGATGCCGGAATCCAGTCACAAGGATGTGAAACTATTGATTCGCAACTCGCCTTGATCAAGCACCTGTATAAACACCAAGTTACCGTCCATGGCGCTGGATACCGGCATCCCTTCCGGTATGACGACTCTGAAACAAAGTTGTGTATAACGATGAAAGCTGAGGCTTGGGAACCCACAAACCCACTAACTTCCAATGACTAAACCCATACAAACCACTTGCCCCTATTGCGGCGTAGGCTGCGGCATCAGTGCGAAGATTGATGCAGCGCATCATCGCCTTAAAATCAGCGGCGATACCACGCATCCTGCCAATTTCGGGCGGCTTTGCTCCAAAGGCTCGACACTTGGCGAAACCGTTGAACTCAAAGGCAGGCTGTTGCAGCCGAAAGTGTACGGGCGTGAAACTAGCTGGACGGAAGCACTGGATCTGGTCGCCGACTCCTTCATCAGCACTATCGAAAAATACGGTGCGGACGCGGTCGCTATTTACGGCTCCGGGCAATTGCTGACCGAAGATTATTATGTCGCCAACAAGCTGATGAAAGGCTTTATCGGCAGCGGCAATATGGATACCAACAGCCGTTTGTGCATGTCGTCTTCAGTCGCCGGGCATAAACGCGCCTTCGGCTCGGATACCGTGCCGGGCTGTTATGAGGATTTTGAACACGCCGAAATGATCGTGCTGATCGGCTCGAATACCGCCTGGTGTCATCCGGTCAGTTTCCAGCGGATACGCGCGGTCAAGGAAACCAATCCGGCGTTAAAGATCGTGGTGATCGACCCGCGCCGCACCGCCAGTTGCGACATCGCCGATTTGCATTTGCCGTTGGCCAGCGGCAGTGACGCCGCCTTGTTTAACGGCCTGCTGCATTTTTTAAGTCAGCAAAACGAGTTGGATACGGCTTATATCGAAGCCCATACCGAAGGCTTCGCTGAAGCCCTGAATACTGCCGGTATCGATATTGAACAGGTTGCAGCCCTTTGCCGACTCAATAAAGACGATCTGCACCGTTTTTATGCATGGTTTGCCACGCATAAAAAAGTCATGAGTTTGTATAGCCAGGGCATCAATCAATCCTCCTCCGGCACCGACAAGGTCAATGCGATTATCAACTGCCATCTGGCTACCGGCAGCATAGGCAAGCCGGGCTCTGGGCCGTTTTCGCTGACCGGACAACCCAATGCGATGGGCGGACGTGAAGTCGGCGGTTTATCGCATCAACTGGCCGCGCATATGGATTTTTCCAGTGCTGACGATATAGAACGGGTCGCACGGTTTTGGAACACCCAAAACATTGCCAAAAAGCCGGGTTATCCGGCCGTGGAATTATTCGATGCCATCTACGACGGCAAGGTCAAAGCCGTGTGGATTATGGGCACCAACCCCGTGGTCAGTTTGCCCGATGCCGACAAAGTCAAACTGGCCTTGCAGGGCTGTGAGTTTGTGGTGGTGTCCGATTGCATCGCCGACACCGATACCACCGCCCTGGCGCATGTGCTGTTACCCGCGCAAGGCTGGAGCGAAAAAGACGGCACGGTGACCAATTCCGAGCGGCGCATCTCACGGCAACGGGCGTTATTTAAAGCGGCGGGCAGCGCCAAACCGGATTGGTGGATTATCACCCAAGTCGCGCGGCGCATGGGTTTTGAACAGGCGTTCCATTACCAGAGTCCGGTGGAGATTTTTCGCGAACACGCCCAGCTGTCCGGCTTTGAAAATAACGGCCTGCGTGATTTCGATATATCGGCGTTTGCAGATATTACCCCGCAGGATTACGAGCGTTTACAGCCGACCCAATGGCCGGTTAATCAGGACTATCCGCAAGGCAGGGCCAGGCTGTTCGACGACGGGCGGTTTTTTACCGAATCGGGCAAAGCCCAATTTATTGCGATTACGCCGCGCCCACCGGTCAATCTGCCGGATCAGGATTACCCGCTGATTTTAAATACCGGCCGTTTGCGCGACCAGTGGCATACCATGACCCGCACTGCCATCGCCGCAAAATTAAATCAGCATAAACCTGAGCCCTTTGTCGAGGTACATGCTGTGAATGCCGACCGTTACGGTTTGGTGACAAATACTCTGGCAATTATTGAAAGCTGTTGGGGCTCAATGCTTGCGCGGGTACAGATTACCGACAGCCAACTTCCGGGCAGCATCTTTGTCCCCATGCACTGGACTGAACAATACGCAGGCCGAGGACGGATGGGCGCATTAGTCAACTCGATAGTTGACCCGCTTTCCAACCAACCGGAAAGCAAGCATACACCGGTGCGCATCAAAGCGTATCAACCCGCATGGCAAGGTTTTATCCTGTCCCGCCGCGAGTTAACTATCAGCGCACCGGATTATTGGGTAAAAATAAAAGGCGAACAGCATTACCGCTATGAATTGGCCGGGATTACGTTGCCTGAAAACTGGCAGGCATGGGCGCAACAGAACCTCTGCGACAGCGATGGCGGAACTGCCCAGTGGCAGGAATATCAAGACTCAGGTAGAGGTAATTACAGAGCCGCGCGGTTTGTAAACAATCAGCTGGAAAGCGTAATTTTTATCGCCGCCGGGTCTGCTCTGCCCGAGCGTAACTGGTTGACCGGCCTGTTTGCAAAATCAGAATTGGAAAAAGCCGAACGCATAGCGTTATTGACTGGCTGCCCGCCGTTGGGCGTCGCCGATGTCGGTGCCATCGTTTGCGCCTGCTTTAATGTCGGGGAAAAAACCATACTAGCCGCGATCAGGGAAAAAGGACTCAAAACTCATCAGGAAGTCGGCCTGCGCCTTAAAGCAGGAACCAACTGCGGCTCCTGTGTGCCGGAAATTAAGGCGTTGTTGTGAGCGGCTTCCACACGCCCTCCTTGTGAACATTCCCAAAAAACCCGCACTTTTAATCACGCCCAACAACCAAGATATGTCTTACAATACTGTGCAAGTTAATTTCACTATGCTTGGGGTAAGATTATGCATAGTGTCGACACCTAAGGAAAAACAATGCATATACAGCTTCAACCCGAATTCGATGACATATTGCAACCGCTGGGTAGTCATGCGGCAGAATTTTTTTTAGCGGCAAGCCTGTATCACGCCAGGAAAATAAGCTTTGCCAGTGCCGCGCACATGGCCGGTTTGGATTTTGACGGATTTAAAACGCGCTTAACAGAGCACTTTAATCAAGGTTATATCATCGCCGATGAATGTGTTTTAGAAGATATACGCACGGTAGAAAAGTTATAAAAAACCATGAAAATCGTCCTTAATACCAGCCCGATTATCTTTTTAAGCAAGGTAGACAGCCTTAAACTGTTGGCTGACGTTAGCGATGACATTTATACACCGGCGGCGGTTGTTAACGAATTGTACGAAGTTACGCCGCCCTCGTTTATAAAGGTTGCTACCCTTTCGATCATCGGATCGGCTTATGTGCAGGGGGCTTTGGGGCGGCTGCATCAAGGCGAACTGGAAGCGATTATTCTGGCGCAGGAAATCGCAGCCGATTACGTCGTTCTGGATGATTTATTAGCCCGGCGCAAGGCGCACTATCTGGCAGTTGATGTGATCGGCACGGTAGGTTTATTGCTTTTACTGGAAAAGCGAAAATTACTGAGTGCGGAACAAACTTGGCAAAAAATGCAGCAACTTACCGAGCAACACGGAATGTATTTATCGCCGCAGTTGCTACAGCAGATAAAAAACCGGTTGTTGGGTAATCATTAAATTTAAGATAGCCCTGAATTGTTTTTCTCGTAAATTACACCATCCAAACCCGCGATCAGGGAACAGGGTCTTAAAGCCGGAATCACCAACTGCGGCTCCTGCGTACCGGGGATTAAGGCATTTTCTCGTTCCTACGCGCCGCGTCCCGTATACGCAAGACGTCGGTCGTGACTCGCGGCGCAGCGCGCCTTGACTACGTTCCCACGCAGCGCGTGGGAACGAGAGCAATCGTGCCGGTGTTGAGTATATAATGGCTTTAAGTTAAAGCTGATTGGATCGCCGGATTTTATGAAAGTTCCACACATACCATCAAAAATCAAAATAGCTGTTTTTATAGCGGGCAGCCTTGTCGGCATCTATGTCGCGCTAGGCTTTTATGTGTTGCCTATGCTGATCAAGTCGAAACTTCCTGAACTGATCCAGCAGCAAACCGGCAGAAAGGCGTCTATTGCAACGGTTCGGTTTAATCCCTTTTCGTTACAGTTAAGCTTGCAGGGATTTGAGCTTCAAGAGTCCAACGGCCAGCCGTTTGCCCGTTTTGATAATTTTCTTGTTAACATCAATGCGCTGCACTCCATCGCTCAGGCCGGACTGGCCTTTGACGAGGTATTGCTGAGCAAGCCGGTAGTCCGTATCGCCAGAGATAAGGACGGGGCGTTCAACTTTAAAGACCTGCTCAAGGATAACAACAAGGCTGAACAAGGGGGTGGCAAAATTTTCCCGATAAACATCGAAAAACTGTCGTTAGCCGAAGGCAAACTGGACTGGGAAGACGCGCATTTTAACAGCCCCGAAAAGGAGACGGTTTATCCGATCAATCTCGTTATTAATGACTTAACAACCCAAGTGGATAAGTCGTCCAGTTTAAGTCTATCCATGGAATTAAATTCGGGCGGCAAGCTGGATTGGCAAGGCACTATCGGCCTCAATCCGCTATCTTCATCCGGGCATATCAAACTGGAGAAAGTGCAACTGCCGAGAATCCATGCGCTGGCCTTGCAGGATTTTGTGCAACTGGATTTACAGGGCTATGAGCTGTTCGAGGCCGATTACAAGGCCAATCATGTCGATAATAAATTTAACGTGAACCTCAGTCAGGGCAAATTTGAACTGCACGATTTTCAAGTTGCCGCATCTGCACAGGATAAAGCGCTGGTTAAAATGGTTAAGTTTGCTGTGCAAGGAATCGGTTTTAATCTTGAAAAACATGAGCTGATGGTCGAATCGGTTTCTGCAGATGATGCCGATTTTAAGGCATGGTTGAATCCGGAAGGCGTGTTCAGTTATCAGCCGCTATTACCGATAGCAAAAACCGAAGCCCCTCCTAGTGAGCCAACGGAAAAGACGTCGTGGAGCATCAAGGTCAATAATATCGCACTCAATAATTGCGGGCTTAGCTTTGAAGATCAGACCTTTAAAAAACCGGCCACCATTACCGCCAAGCCGATCAATTTTAAGCTGACAGATTTCAGCAATCAGGCCGGTGCGGGCTTGCCTTTTCAGCTCAGCGCCAAGATTAACGAAACCGGTTCGATAACGCTGGATGGCAACGCCGTTGTCGAACCTTTATCTGCGCAAATAGCCGTTGCTGTCAAAGATATTGCGCTGGAAAATTTCCAGGCTTATGTCGACAATTTTGCCAAGCTGGATGTCATCGACGGGGCGCTGGCTGTTGACGGCAAGGTATTGGTCGCCAAACCGGCAGAGGGCAAACTCGAGCTTAAGTTTACCGGCAACAGCCAAATCGCCAGATTACTAACCCGCGATCAGTTGAAGAACAAGGATCTTGTCAAATGGGAGAACCTAACGCTAAACGGCATTGATGTCGACCTTCCTGCGAATCAATACGGCGCGGAAACGCTGGTGATTGACAGGCCTTATGTCCGGGTCATCATCAACAAGGACAAGACGGTTAATTTTAGCGACATTATGATTGCCGATAAAAGCGTTGGAAAAAGCAAACCGGGAGTAACCGCTAAAAACGCCCCTCCCGAAACGCCAAAGCCCAAGTTTAACCTGGGCAAGATTCAAATCATCGACGGCTCTTCCGATTTTGCCGACCTTTCGCTGATTCTGCCGTTCGCTACGCAAATAAAAAGTTTGGGCGGCGGTGCCAGCGGCATTTCCTCAGAACAAAAATCAACGATCAAAGTTGAATTAAACGGTACGGCTTACGATCTGGCACCAGTCGATGTCAAGGGCGAAATCAGTCCTTATATCGGCGATTACAATGTGACGGTGAAGTTTACCGGCATGCCGATGCCGTTGATTTCATCGTATATGGTGCAGTTTGCCGGTTACAAAGTTGAAAAAGGTAAAATGTCGCTGGAACTGGAGTACAAGGTTGCCGATAAACAACTGACCGCTTCCAATAATATCCTGATCGACCAGTTCGAGCTGGGCGAGAAAGTTGAAAACCCCAATGCCGTATCCTTGCCGCTGGAACTGGCGGTGGTTTTAATGAAGGATTCCGACGGCAAAATAAACCTGCACGTACCCATTTCAGGTAGCCTGGAAGACCCTCAATTCAGCGTACGGCATATCGTTTTCGATGCGTTGACTAACGCTATCGGCAAGGTGGTCAGCTCGCCTTTTCGTGCGCTGGCCTCACTGGTAGGCAGCGAACAAGACTTAAGCACGATCAGCTTTTCGCCGGGTGAATCGGCATTATCCAAACAGGAAATCGGCAAGCTGGACGATTTGTCCAAGGCGCTAAAAGCGCGCGAAGTTTTAAAGCTGGAAATTAAAGGCGCGACCTTTCAGGAGCAGGATTGGCCTGCGGTCAGCGACGACGCGTTATATGACCAACTTAAAAGAATCAAAGCCGCCGAGATTAACAAGAAGGGCGGCAGAAAAATACGCGCGGAATATGTTGAGATTTCCGACGATGATTACCGGCGTTTGATGGAACAGCTGTTTGTTGAAAAGTTTCCGCTGATGGTGGAGAAATCATTGCTGGGCAAAACACGCCTAGTCGGCAGTCAAGCCGATACCAGCACAGACAAGTTTTATGCAGTCGCCAAGGAGAAGTTGTCCGCCATTATTCAGCCGGAACCACAGCGGCTGAAAGATTTGGCTGCTCAAAGAGCGCAAGCGATTGCCAAATATATCGTGCAAAAAGGCGGCATCGCCAACGACCGGGTATTTATACTGGATACGGTGATTGATCCGAAAAGGGAAAATACCGAAATTGTGACTGCCTTGTCGTTGAGGGTGGATTGACAATCCTCAACAGTTAATGCGGTTGTGCAACAGTTCGCTTAGGGCATATCAGGACTATACTCACCACTCGGCAAAATTTGGCACATTTACTTTTATATTGAATATCGTTCCGCCCAGAGGACTCCCATGCCTGAACAAACCAACCCAATTTTAGATCCTTCCTCTGTGGCGGCTTGGCTGACCAGCGCCGACCAAACCTGTTTGTTGCAACGGCAGACAGATAGCCTTCGCTTTGCCGACGAGACAAAATATTTTCCTGCGATAACGGTGGATGCCGAGCAGAAGTATCAGGTCATGGAAGGATTCGGGTTTTCCTTGACCGGCGGCAGCGCGATGCTGATCAGCCGCTTAGCAGCCCCTGACCGGAGCGCATTGTTACGGGAATTGTTCTTGCCCGATGACGACGGCATCGGCATCAGTTTTCTGCGCCTTAGCATCGGGGCATCTGACCTAAGCGAGCGCTGCTTTACTTATGACGATATGCAAGAAGGACAATCCGACCCCGAGCTTGCCCATTTCGACATCGAGGCAGGCGACCTTGAAGTCATTCCACTGTTACATGAAATCTTGGCTATCAACCCCGAGATCAAGATCATGGCTACGGCATGGTCGGCGCCCACCTGGATGAAGACCAACCAGGGTTTCGTCGGCGGCAAACTAAGACCCGATTGCTACGCTGTTTACGCCGCTTACTTGGTCAAATACCTGCAAGCAATGCGGGGGAAAGACATCACCGTCCACGCCATCACCCCGCAGAACGAACCCTTGAATCTCAAAAACGAACCCAGCATGATCATGGAAGCGGCTGAGCAGGCCGAGTTCATCAAAAACCATCTGGGGCCTGCTTTGTCGGCAGCTGGATTGAGCTATGTGGAACTGTTTTGCTGGGATCACAATTGCGATGTCCCGGAGTATCCTTTGGAAGTCTTCGCCGATGACGAAGCGCGTCGTTATTTGACCGGATCGGCTTGGCATTTATACGGAGGCGACATTTCGGTTCTTTCAGAAATGCATCAGGCTTACCCGGAAATGAAGCTGTATTTCACCGAACAGTGGGTAGGTTCGGACGGGCAGTTCGGGGGGGATTTAATGTGGCATGTAAAAAATGTCCTGATCGGTTCCCTACGCAACTGGAGCCGAATCGTACTTGAATGGAATCTGGCATCCGACCCGTTCTGCTGCCCCCATACCCCTGGAGGCGAGGCCCGTTGTGTCGGCGCGTTGACCATCGGCGAAGACGTTGCCCGCAACGTCGCCTACTATGTGATCGCCCATGCCGCAAAATTCGTCCGTCCCGGTTCGGTCAGGATTTATTCCGATGAACAAGCTTCCTTGCCGAATGTGGCTTTTCTGACGTCTGCGAGTGACATCGTTCTGATTGTGCTCAATGATGGCGCTGAAGCTCGATCCTTTAGTATCCAATATCAAGGGGGAAAAGTAGTAGCCACCTTGCCGCCAAGCGCGGTAGCTACTTATGTTTGGCGGACTGCATAAAAGTTGTGCTTGTGATTGCCGAAGCTCAGGATATATCGTTCCCACGCTCCAGCGTGGGAATGCAGTAAGGAACGCTCCAGCGTCCCGTTCAACTAAACCACAGCAAAAAAAGTCGTCATGGGAAGAAGCCGTTACACAATAACCGAACCCGATAAATCGCACTTTATGACCTGCACAGTGCTGGAATGGCTACCCGTTTTCACACGCCCTGAGACCGTACAAATCATACTCGATTGCTGGCATTACCAACGAGAACACGAAGGTTTGCAGCTCTACGGTTATGTCATCTTAGAAAACCATTTACATTTTATTGCCCAAGCGAAAAACCTGAACAAATGCGTGAGCAGTTTCAAATCATATACTGCGCGGCAGATTATCGACCATTTGCAAACACAGCGCGCTGAGCGTTTATTGACACATTTACGTTTTTTTAAAACAGCGCACAAAACAGACCGGGAATATCAATTCTGGCAAGAAGGTGTTCATGCTGAACTAGTTTTTAGCGAAACAATGATGCGGGAGAAATTAGACTACATCCACGCTAATCCTGTGAAGCGCGGTTATGTGAACTTGCCTGAACATTGGCGCTATTCGAGTGCCGGTAATTATGCGGGTTTGAAGGGATTGATAGATATAGACCCTTGGTGAAGGCGACGCTGGAGCGTCTGAGACTGCATTCCCACGCTGGAGCGTGGGAACGATAAAAATAGCGAGGGAGATGTTTGTGATTGATAGAGTGATACGCTCCGTTAATCGATCTTTTGACATTACCAATCATCGTATTGACCCAAGTGAACGACTCCAGCGAGACGCATTCAGGGCCGCCACCGGTTACGATGCTGGTGTGCTGGCATCCTGCATCTTTAACGGCGGCAAAGCAGGCCAGTCCGTCCGAGACCACATGACTATCGGCGCTAAGATGGCGCTTAGCCCAACGAGCAATTTCTTTGGAACGGAATCCGTTGACCACATT
>CAMAUL010000043.1 GCA_945861405.1 Candidatus Methylobacter oryzae
CAGGGATGCCGGAATCCAGTCACATGGATGTGAAGCTATCGACTGGCACTTCGCTTCGATCAAACTCTTGCATAGCTGTCAAGTTACCGTCCATGGCGCTGGATACCGGCATCCATGCCGGTATGACGACTCTTGGACAGGGTTGTGTAAACGACGAGAGCTCCAGCTTCCTGTCCCGCGAAGCTGGAGCTTCGCCTCCCGAATTCCCAAGCTGGAGCTTGGGAACTAGCGGAATCAGGATTTCACATCAGTTTGAATCGCACCCGTCCCGAGCAGGACGGAGTTTGCAACTAATGTCGTTAAGTTAAGCTAGTTCTTTATTTCATATGAGAAATAGCGATCGCTGGAGTGCAAGCTCTGCTTGCGTTAGCAGGCGAAGCCTGCACTCCAAATGCCTGCATCTTTCCTTAACTTAACGGCATTGGGTTTGCAGCTCCGTTTTTAACGTTTCTGCGATGTCCGAGCTAACGCTGTCAGATGAATTCGCCTTGAAGTAATCCACCACACTGCGACAGACTATAATCGATATTGTGCGTGTATGGCGGTTTGCTACGCGAAACCTCCCTACATCAGTTAAAATAAGTTAATAATTAGAGCCAAAGTTTTTCCCATAGTACCTCATTCATGCAGAAAACCCCGTCATTCCTCAATGCTCCCCAGCGAATGCCCCTAATCAACGAAGTACCCTTTGCCCTCCATCAGGGCAAACTGATAACACGCGGAAACTTATGGTCTGACGTCAGGGAAATGGCGAAACGGTTGCCTGACCGGCCCTATGTGTTCAACTTATGCGAAAACCGCTACTTGTTTTGCTTGGTTTTATTGGCAGCGGCTAGTCGGGGGCAGATTTGCCTGCTGCCTCCCTCCAGCCAGATGGCGGTGATTAGGGGGATTTTCGACGATTACCCCGGATCTTACGTAGCCAGCGAACGTACCCCGAACCTGCCCGGCTTGGAGTGGTTCACGGTGGAAGCGCCAAAGTCTGAGGACGTTGCCTTGGAGCCTCGTTTTGACTGGAATCGCACCGCAGTAATCGCATTCACCTCGGGAAGCACAGGTAAGCCCAAGCCCTGTGTCCACAACCTGGCGACGTTCAGGATTTCGGCCAACATGGCCGTAAGCAGTTTAGGGTTTGGACAGCAACAACTGCTGATGGTTTCCACGACTCCACCGCAACACATGTATGGCTTGGAGACCTCGGTGTTTTGGCCCTTGTTTTCGAGCCTAATCTTGTATGACGGCCACCCTTTCTTTCCCGAAGACGTTCGCCGCGTGGTCGAGACTGCCTCTAGCCCCGTCGTGCTGGCGACTACGCCCACCCATTTGCGCTCCCTGACCAAAACTAGCGGATCATGGGCTAATCTCGCCGGTGTGTTATCTGCAACGGAGGCTTTATCCGAGCAACTCGCCCGCGAAACGGATGCTATTTTAGGACAATCCCCTAGGGAAATTTATGGCAGTACCGAAACGCTTTCGTTTGCCAGCCGGGAGGTATTGCGTGAAAGCCTGTGGCAACCTTATGCGGGCAGCCGATTGATTCAGCAGGATTCGGGGCTTACTTATCTGGAATCTCCCCATTTGCAAACGCCAGTCCTGCTTCAAGACACTTTCAAGGTCGAAGCGGACGGACGCTTTGCTGTATTGGGTCGAGACGTCGATATGGTTAAGATCGGCGGCAAGCGTGCTTCCTTGTCAGAGTTGAATCAACGGCTAAAGGATATAGCAGGAGTGGAAGATGGGTTTTGTTTTGTCCAGCAGGGCGGGATCAGTGACGGTCGCCTAGTTGCCGTGGTGGTCAGTAGGCTAGTCAAACAAGGTATTTTGGAGGGATTGCAGCCTTATGTGGACAGTGTTTTCTTGCCGCGCAAAGTTTACTTTGTCGATAGCATTCCTCGCAACGAGGCAGGCAAGTTGACCAAAGCCGAAATGGAAAAACTTTTAGCCGGTTTGGGCTAGAAACAAAGCTTACGCATTTGTTACTCATAGGGAAATCTGCTAATCTTCCTCCCACTTAAACCCTGTACGGGCAACCCCGAAGCCAAATACTGTTGACTTAAGAACACGTGCTCCTTCTCCCTCAGGGAGAAGGTTGGGATGAGGGGATAAAAAATAAGCATTTTCCTTGTTTTGATTCCCCCTCACCCAACCCTCTCCCGCTGGAGAGGGCTTTGCACTGCTTAAGCCAAAAGTTTTGCCCCCAAAGCCATCATTATAGAAGACACCCAATGCGCGGCGTTCATAGCGAATCAAAAAAAGAAGCTTACGACGTTGTAGTCATCGGCGCAGGAATTGGCGGCTTGAGCACAGCCGCGTTGTTGGCGAAGGCGGGGAAATCTGTGCTGTTGGTGGAAAGACACGACCGTCCTGGCGGTTATGCCCACGGGTTCAAACGACGCGGATTTCATTTCGATTCTGGCGTCCATCTGGTCAGCGGTTGCGGCTCTGACGGCTACCTCAACGGTAGCACCATCCACAAGATTTGCTTAGCGGTGGGGATAGACCCGCAAGCCATTTTCATTCCCATCCCGGCTTACGCACGGGCGGTTTACCCGGAATTCGAAGTACCCTTGCACACCGGCGAAGACGATTTCATCGCCGGTCTAACCGAACGGTTTCCCGAAGAAAAAAATCGACTGCTTGCGTTGATTCGCCTTTGCCGGGTGTTGGCCGAAGAAGCCATGGTGGCGGATGAGATACTGGAACAGGGCAGATCGGCCAGCATCTCACCGGCACTTGCCCTAGCCAATTTGTTCCGTTACCGCCGTGCGACGCTGGCCGAGGCGCTGGATGAGTTCCTCGTCGATCCGCGCCTAAAAAGCGCCTGCGCTTCTCTTTGGCCTTACTTGGGTCTGCCGCCCTCGAAGTTGTCCTTTTTGTATTGGGCCAGCATGATAGCGGGTTATACCTACGAGGGGGGGTATTATTGCCAAGGCAGTTTCCAGGCTTATGCCAATCTTTTGGCCGCTGCCGTGGCAGAACAAGGCGGCGAGGTGTTATTGAATTCCAGTGTGCGACGCATTTGTGTGGAACAAGGCAAAGCCTGCGGCATCATATTGGAGAACGGCCAAGTTATCCGGGCCGAAACCGTGGTTTCCAATATAGACGCCCGCCAGACCGCCGATTTGTTAATCGGACGGGAACACTTGCCGGAAGGCTATGGTGAAGGTTTGGCGAAGCTGAATTCCTCTTTGTCGGTTTTCGTGAGCTACGTGGCTACCGACCTGCAACTCGCTGAACAAACTCATAGCCATGAGTCGTTTTTCTTTGATTCGTTTGATCATGAGGTCGGCTACGCGCTTACCCGCGAAGGCCGTCCCAATTGGTTTTCAGCGACCCTCCCGACGTTGGCCGATCCATCCTTATCTCCCCAGCAAGACCAGCATGTCCTGCTGTTGACCACGTTGTGTCCATATGAAATCGGACAATCCTGGCGTCAAGCCAAGCAAGGGTTTCAGCAGCGCCTTCTGGAAAAAGCCGAACGCCATTTCCCCGGCCTTAATGACCACCTATTATTGGTGGAGTCGGGTTCGCCCAGAACCTTGGAGCGCTACACCCTCAATCATCAAGGCGCGGCCTATGGCTTTGCGCCCAGCCCTGACCAAGTCGGCCCGAACCGACCTGGTGTGCGTGGCGTCTTGCAAGGTCTTTATCACACCGGACACTGGACTAGGCCGGGCGGAGGGGTGGCTGGCGTCAGCGTCTCCGCCCAGCTCGCCACGCAAGCTATACTTGATATACCCAAACAGGAATATTTCTGGAAATTCTTAGGGCTTAATGTTTAGCTTAGAAAGATTGTAATTATTCAGTGCATAGAGAAATGGAACGCGGATGACACGGATTTGGACGGATTTACGCGGATTTTTAAAAGCTGCATCCATGCAGTCGCCCAGCAGGAGAGGGAGTATAGGTGCTGAATTTTGATGCGTGATGAGTATATGTTTTTTGCGCTGTTAAATCAGTGCTTATCCGTCCAAATCCGTGTCATCCGTGTTCTATTAATTGCAGTTGGCATTCGCTGAATAGTTACACATGAACTTACAAGCTCGACAATAAGTCAATGCCCAGATTAGCCAGCTCATCCGCCCGGTCGTTATCTTTATGGCCTGAATGGCCTTTCACCCAAAACCATTCGATATTGTGCCGTTGAATCGCGGCATCCAGCCTGCGCCACAGGTCTTCATTCTTAACCGGCGCCTTGGCGGCAGTTTTCCAGCCGCGTTTTTTCCAGTTGCTGATCCATTCGGTAATGCCCTGCATCACATATTTTGAATCGGTATTGAGCTGCACCGAGCAGGGCTTGGTCAGGATTTCCAGCGCCTGGATCGCCGCCATCAGCTCCATGCGGTTGTTGGTGGTGTCGGGGTCGCCGCCGTAGATTTCCTTAACGGTTCCCTTGTAGCTGAGTATTACCCCCCAGCCGCCCGGCCCAGGGTTGCCTTTGCAGGCGCCATCGGTGTAAATAATGACGTGATCAGTCATGTCTGTTTTTCTGTGTTGTCGGTGAGTTAAGCGGGTTGGTCAAAATAAAACGGGGATTTAGCTCGGATATCGGCGTCAGCGGAATCAGGTTGTAACGGCGCTTGATCGCTTTGATCGCATAGGCGGTCGATGTCAGCGAGTGCCCTCGGGTGATGAATTTCCCATGCATTGACTTAACCGTATCCAGATTAAACTCGGAGGATACGGTGACTTCAAAATTTAATAGTTTTAGCCAGTCCAAAACCCGTGAGCGGGAAATAAAATGCCCGCCCCATGAGTCGGCCATGCGCTTATCCCACAAATACTGGTATCTGACCCAGAGGCTCCAGGGATTGAAATTCAGCACGATCAATAGGCCTTCAGGCTTCAAAACCCGTTCCACTTCGCGCATGGTCTGGAACCGGAACGCGTCAAACTCCAATAAATGCGGGATGATAATCATATCGACACAGTTGCTTTGCAAGGGCAGGCTGTAGGATTTTGCCTTAATTTTTCTGGCCTTGTTGCAGCCCAGGCTTTTGGCATCGAGTACCGTAAAATTCTTGTATAAAGTACAGTCGATAAATTCACTCTCCCAGCCCAAGCCGCCAATCTGCAAAATGGTTTGCTGGCAACTGACGGTAATAGACCGCTGTATATAGTCGGCTTCAAGCTGTTGCAGCAGCTTGCCTCTTGGGGTTTGATACCATGCAAATAAGAAATTACGTTTCATATGCGTATTTATACCATCTTAATTTGATGTTTTTCAATAAAAACAAGCTATAATCATTATATCTTAATAATAAACTTTACTTTTATATAGGCTTGGATCATGCGCGTTAACTTTAACAGGTCGGTTAGATTTTTATTGCTAGTGACCTTTTTAATCGTAACAGGCTGCTCTACAACATCAAACTCTTTTAACGACAGGCCGCCTGCCAGCGCTGAAACAGATAACAGCTATGTAAGGCATGCGCTGCATCCGTTCGGCAAACAAAAATACAATGTACCGGTAAAGTATAAAAATACCGTTTGGGAGCGGTTAATATCGCTCTATTCGCTGCCCGATATTAAAAATGAACGGATTGATCGCGAGTTAAACTGGTACTTGCGGCACCCCGCCTATCTTGCCAGAGTTCAGCAGCGAGCGGAACCTTATCTGCATCTGATACTCGACGAGGTCGAAGCCAAAAACATCCCTGGAGAACTGGCCTTGTTGCCGATAGTTGAAAGCGCCTTTCTGCCGGAAGCTTATTCAAAAAGCGATGCGTCAGGGCTTTGGCAATTTATACCGGCCACCGGTCGTTTGTATGGTCTGCAACAAAATACCTGGTATGACGGCCGCCGCGATGTTTATGCCTCAACCAAGGCGGCAACCGCTTTTCTCAAACATTTGGGCGATACTTTCGACGGCGACTGGCATCTTGCGTTGGCCTCTTATAATTACGGCAAAGGCAATGTAAGAAAAGCCATTGAAAAAAATGAAAACCTCAATCTGGATACCGATTACTGGTCATTGGATCTGCCCAAGGAAACGGCAGACTACGTGCCGCGATTGCTGGCTATAGCCAAAATATTCGCCAATGCCGACAAGTACAATGTTCAATTGCAAAATATCCCCAATAGACCTTACTGCGAACTGGTCGATGTCAAATCCCAACTGGATTTAAACAAAGCCGCAGAACTGTCCAGTACCCCGCTGAATGAATTTTTAAAATTAAATCCGGGTTTTAACCTGTCGAGCACCGCCCCGCAAGGGCCGCATCACTTGTTGATTCCGGTAGCCAAGGCGCAGTCGTTTAAACAAAATCTGGCTCAATTGCCCTATGATGAGCGGGTCGATAAGAAGCGTTACCAAGCCGAGACGATAGCGCAAATCCGCCATGACGAAATCCAGACGATCCCTAGCCAACACAAAGTCAAGGCCGGGGAAAACCTCGTATCCATCGCCGATAAAAACAATACCACGCCCCAATCAATCCGTCAGGCTAATCACTTGGCGAGCAATTCCATTCACTCCGGCATGATGTTAAAGATGCCGACGGCGCAAAAATCGGCGGTTGCATCGCTTAATGCTGCAACGGCAAAAACCAAACCCGGAAGCGCCCAAGTTTATGTCGTGAAACAAGGCGACACGATCTGGAATATCGGACAGAGATTTTCGGTTAGCGGCAAGGATATTGCCGACTGGAATAAACTTAACTCAAAAACCGCATTGGTTTCAGGTCAGAAGCTGACGATTAAGGCTGCGAATCAACAGGTAGCCGCTATAAAGACGGTAGCCTCAAAGGCTGTTGTCGCGCCAAAGGCTATAGCATCAAAGGCTGTGGTTTCATCGGTCGCCCGTTCGATCAGTTACACCGTAAAACAAGGCGATTCGCTGGTACAAATTTCACGTAAATTCAACGTATCAGTCGCAAACCTGCGCAAATGGAATTCGCCTGAAATAGGCAACTCGCTGACTCCGGGTAAAAAACTGAAAGTGATTCTTAATACTTGATGGGTGTTCGAACCGGCTTATTCCGTCCAGTTCTGTAATTGACACCGAATACATCGAATTGGGCGGTAGCCTAACAAACCTTGAATTATGACAATGCTCGAAGACGACGAATTTATTAGGGTGGTGAAGAATACACCGCTGGTATCTCTGGATCTCGTTATTCGATCTAAGAATGACGAGTTGTTAATGGGAATGCGATTAAACGAACCGGCTGCGGGATCGTGGTTCGTACCCGGCGGACGAATCCGAAAAGACGAGTCAATAGAGGATGCATTTCTGAGGATAACAAAGGCAGAGTTAGGGAAGTCCTACTCAATTGATCATGCCCGGCTATTGGGCGCATTTACGCATAAGTACCAGACAAATTTCGCTCACATGCCGGGCGTCAGTACGCATTACGTTGTTCTTGCTTACGAGTTACAGGTAGATGTTGATCTGGAGCAACTTCCAATGGAACAACATAGTGAATATCGTTGGGTGGGGGGGAACGACGATCTGACTAGGGTTCATTCGAACTCTAAGGTGTACTTATTCCATGCGGATCGAAGTTTGTAACTTCGTTCCTAACGTTTTTGCGATGACTGAGCTTTTTAACCAACGCAAAACGTTTCGAATGGGGCAACATGTTCCTGTTGCCCGACCAATCCCAAAGATTATTTCCGTTTAAACCCATGCACCATGGCTCTGGACAGATTCTCATGGTGGATGTAGCTTTCAACGGCTACGCCTATAATATGTACAACCACCAGCACCAGCGTGAAGTTGGCGAAAAACTCATGCACTTCTTCCCATATTTTTTCGTTATCCGAGCCTATCGCAGCCAGCGGCCCTGCGGCTTGGTCTGCGCCGTATACTGCAAAACCGGTGATAACCGTCACTAATACATTGATCAGCAATAACACGATCATTGCCGCGCCCGCCGGGTTGTGACCGAGGTAACGTTGGGTCTTTAATGCAATCAGGTCTTTAAGATAGGCAATTGATTTGGCAGGGCTGCATAAAAAACTTGAGAACCGGGCATAGTCGTTGCCGACAAATCCCCAGATTAATCTGAATACCAATAATCCGGTGACCAGATAGCCCGCCCAGACGTGAACCGTTAATAAGTCATCTTCAGTCAAGTAAGCGATAAAAAATCCGGCAACCAGCAGCCAGTGAAAAATTCTAAGCGGAAGATCCCATACTTTAACTAATTCTTGCGATTCCATTTTTGTACTCCTGTTGCAGTGGTTGATATGCTGTTAAGAGAAAATTGAGCTTACCATGGCTCTAATTCCATTCTAGTTTATCAGCCCCAAATGCGCAAAAAGAAACCTACCAGCAGTACCGAAAAGCCGCCGATTTCCGCTACCGCCAGGATATTGAGGATAAGATAATCTTTCGCTCGGTTAGTTGAATCACGCATGCTGTTATTGCTTTGGCTGGTCAGGCCAAGATTAATATAATGGAAGATAGCGATGCCGAAAAACAGCAGCGGAAAGATCACGGCGACGGTATTTACGGTATCGGAAAATGCGCTGGTCGCGGCGAAAACGGCAAGCAGTTGCGCTGCGAACGCGTACATCAGCGCCGCACGGTGGGCGGTGTTGACATAATGCGGCGCTTCGGCGTTTGGGTGCCGTCTCATGCAGAGATATTTCCATACGCCGGTCAGCAAACCGGCCATAAAGAAAATGCCTGAGGCGATAAGCGCAATGCGGGGTGCGGTGTGGTTGAGTAGTTCTTCCATTTGGATGTCCTGTAATGTGTTGAGAATTTTACCTAACGGATGAACCTATAGTATGGCTTTTTTTACGGTTTCCTGCTGGTGTGAAACGGAACTGAACACGGTCTTGCGAATTGACGTGTCTTGCTAAGCAGGTACGAACAAAGGGCAGCCCTGAGATACCCTACATATGAAAGGATTTTTTTTTCATGAAATGGGGAATATGATAGAAAAATAATTTTTTGTTAGCCGCATTGTTTCCCAAAACAGGGGTTCCATCGAATCAGTTTAAAAAACAGTGTTTGCAAGATTTGGGGGCTACGATGATGTATCTAAATAAGCATTTATTAAAGCCGGAAACGGCGATAGATAATAGCGTCAATGTAGCGAAAGGAAGCGCTGAGCATTGCAATTTTCAACTGGCGAGCAACCTGGAAGCCGGTAAAGTCCAGCTGATTAATATCCTGTCACAATTCCCCTCCACTGCGTTGTGGTTGTTGCATAAATACGAGGTGGACGCATACAAGCCCCAGCAGGCAGATCAAGCGCTGACGCTTACTTTGGTAAAAATAAAAAACTGCTATTTGCTGGCCAGCCTGTCGTTTTCGGGTGGGGGATTTAAGCATCAGGTGGACACTGTTGAAAAGCAGTATTTAACCGAAGCACTGCAAGCGTTTCCTTTCTCGTTTGAGGATTTGTTCGCGCTGACTGAGTTGATTATTTATGCGTTCAAGAGCCGTGAGGTACGCGATCAATCTGCCAGCAATCATTCCGGTTTGGTTACCAATCGGATGAAAGGCTCAAGCCGGTGCGACAAGTTAAAATTGCCAGACATTATCGAGGCCATGCGCAGCAGTCAATTCGATGAGCAATTTTTGTTTTTGTCCGGTGCCGACATGCAACGCTATGTGTCGGATATGATGTCCGCCAAACATCTTTGGTTGAGTTCACGGCAAGCATTGGCGGAGGCTAATTCGGGCTTGGTTTTATTCATCGCCAATCAATACCGGCGCAATTTTTTGGACTTTGATGATCTGGTGCAGGAAGGCCAAACCGGCTTATTAAGAGCTATCGATAAATTCGATTATCGCCTGGGATTCCAGTTTTCAACCTATGCGGCTTATTGGATCAAGCAGGCTATGTCCCGCGCCTTGTCTCGCTGCGAAAGAGTGGTGCGTGTGCCTTGCGAACAGGTGGCTAATATTCATAAAGTGTTGCGCGCCAAAACCGAGCTGTTTGCAAAAACGGGTAGGGAACCCACTATTAAAGAATTAACCGAATATTCAAAAATGCCTAATGCTCAAATAAATGCTATTTTATCCGTCTCGCAAACGGCAGTTTCGTTGGAAAACCTGGATGACGATGACGAGTCATTAGCGCCGATTGATTTTTTAGAGCAGCAGGTTTTTGAGCAGCCGTTTAAAAAAATTGAGCAATCGGAACTTAGAACCTGGATTGCTAAAGCGGTTAAAATACTCGATCCACGGGAGTTAAAGGTTGTTTGCTGTCATTTTGGCATCAATACCGGTAATGAAATGACTTTGCAGGAAATTGGCGCTGAGCTTCACTTAACCAGAGAGCGGGTTAGGCAGATTCAGGTTAAGGCGCTCAATAAGATGAAACTCAGTTATGGTAATCAATTAATGAGTTTTTTATGATTAACGCTCGTTATTTAAGCGGTCGCCATCCATGGCAGTCGGTCGCATCGGTTCCCTACCGATTGCGACACTCCCGCCATCCATGGCAGTCGCAACTAGGAGACACACATGAAGAAGCACTTATTTAATATTCTGATTTTTTGCGTCGTCAGTGTCGGGGGGTATTTAATTTATGACCGCCTGCACACCACGCCGCCGCTACAGAATACACTGCCTTATTCGGATTTTATCAGCAAGGTAAAACATGGGCAGGTTGAGCGTGTGGATGTGAGTGGTCAGCAGATCGGTGTTCGAACTTCGGATGGGCAGAACTACGAGACCTTTAATCCCGGCGATCCGCATTTAATCGACGATCTTTTGAGCGCCAATGTGCAGATAAGAACAGTGCCGCCGGAGCAGGAGACCTTCTTGATGAGGATTTTTATCTCCTGGTTTCCGATGCTGTTAATGATTGTGGTGCTGATCATTTACATGCGCAGAATGCAGGGAGGCATGGGCGGCAGCAGCTTTGGCAAGAGCAAGGCCAAAATGCTTGAAGAAGACAAAAGAACCGTGACCTTTAAGGATGTGGCCGGTTGCGAAGAAGCTAAAGAAGAAGTGGCTGAGCTGGTCGATTTCCTGGCCGACCCGCAAAAATTTCAGAAACTGGGCGGACAAATACCGCGCGGCATCTTGATGGTCGGCCCACCGGGAACCGGCAAGACCCTGATCGCCAGAGCCATCGCCGGTGAAGCTGGGGTCAAGTTTTTCACCATCTCAGGTTCGGATTTTGTCGAGATGTTCGTCGGCGTTGGTGCGTCCAGAGTCAGGGATATGTTTGCCCAGGCCAAAGAACACGCGCCTTGCATCATCTTTATCGACGAGATCGATGCGGTCGGTCGCCAGCGCGGCGGCCCCGGCATGGGCGGCGGCAATGACGAGCGCGAGCAAACCCTCAATCAATTGCTGGTGGAAATGGACGGCTTTAACGGCAATGAAGGCGTTATTGTCATCGCTGCAACCAACCGCGCCGATGTACTGGACAAGGCCTTACTAAGACCCGGACGTTTCGACCGCCAGGTCAATGTCGGCTTGCCCGATGTGCGCGGCCGCGAGCAAATTCTGGCTGTGCATATCAAAAAAGTGCCAGCCGCTGCCAACGTCGAATTGAAATACATTGCCCGAGGAACCCCCGGTTTTTCAGGCGCTGATTTAGCCAATGTGATCAATGAAGCCGCGCTGTTTGCCGCCCGCTCCAACAAGCTGGAAGTCAGCATGGCCGACCTTGAAAAAGCCAAGGATAAAATCCTGATGGGCGCAGAGCGGCACACCATGGTGATGACTGAAGAGGACAAGCTGTTGACCGCCTACCATGAAGCGGGGCATTGCATCGTCGGGCAAAAGTCCACCGAACATGACGCCGTTTATAAAGTCAGCATCATGCCGCGAGGCCGTGCTTTAGGCATTACCATGTTCCTGCCCGAGCGCGATCAATACAGCGCCAGCAAACGCAAACTGGAAAGCCAGATAGCCAGCCTGTTCGGCGGCAGGATTGCGGAGCTGATGATTTACGGCGGCGATAGGGTGACCACCGGTGCCTCGAACGATATAGAACGCGCCACCGAATTGGCTCGCAACATGGTTACCCGTTGGGGTTTGTCCGACAAGTTAGGCCCGTTGGTTTACGGCGAAGAAGGCGGTCGGCCGTTTATGGGTCATCCGGGCGCGCCCGGCAGCGCCGTATCCGACAATGTCGCGCACCTGATCGATGAAGAAATCCGTGCAGTGATAGACCGCAACTATCAACGCGCCGAAACCATCTTGCAGGAAAATATCGTGATCCTGCACAAAATGGCCAATGCGCTGATGAAGTGGGAAACCATAGACCGCTTGCAAATCGAGGATTTAATGGCCGGTAAAGATCCAAGGCCGCCGGTGGAAGATGATGATTTGCAGGCGGGCAAGCCTTCGGAACCGGGCAATGATGCGCCGGGAAATGAAGTTTCGGGTAAGGCTGATAAAGCAGCAATTAAGACAACGACCAATAAACCTGCCGGGCAGGTTTGATTAGGTTTTTCTCTACGTTCCCACGCACTGCATACTGCCAGTAAGTTAAGCCCAAATGGAGTACAAGGCTAGCCTTGTACTAACCGCTCCATACTGGCAAGGCCAGCCTTGCACTCCAGTCGCTGGATATACGCAAGCTTAACTTACTGGCAGTATGCAGTGCGTGGGAATGAGAAAAAGCCAGCTTGTACCTCTTCATCCAAATAGGAACGTCTCATGACATCAGCAACTACTGATAAAAACAACCTGTTTTCGCCGATACTGCTGGGCGATCTGGCCTTAGCCAACCGGATCATCATGGCGCCGTTGACCCGCAACCGGGCGGGTGAGGGCAATGTGCCGCAGGATATGAATGTGGAGTATTACCGGCAACGCGCCGGTGCCGGTTTGATTATCAGCGAAGGCAGCCAAATATCGGCTGGCGGCGTCGGTTATCCGGGAACGCCGGGTATTCATTCCGAAGCGCAGGTTAAGGGCTGGAAGCGTGTCACCGATGCCGTTCATGATGAAGGCGGCCGGATTTTTATCCAGCTCTGGCATACCGGTAGAATTTCCCATTCATCGTTGCAACCGGGGCACAGCTTGCCGGTTGCGCCGTCTGCACTGAAAGCCGCCGGTCAGGCCATGACCTATGAGGGCATACAGGATTTTGAAGTGCCGCATGCGCTAACCCTCAATGAGTTGCCGGGCATTGTTGCCGATTATGCAACTGCGGCCCAAAACGCCAAAGCGGCCGGTTTCGACGGCGTAGAGATCCATGCCGCCAACGGTTATCTGCTGGATCAGTTTTTAAGAGACGGCACAAACCGGCGGGAAGATGATTACGGCGGCGATATTTCAAAGCGGGTGCGCTTGTTGACTGAAGTGGTTGAAGCCGTCATCGCTGTCTGGGGCGGCCATCGCGTCGGTGTACGGGTGTCGCCGGAAAACAGCTTTAACGATATTAAAGACAGCCAGCCGCAGCAGACTTTTAACGCTGTCGCCAAAAAACTATCCGAGTATCCGTTGGCCTATCTGCATGTGTTGGAAGGCGATATGTTGACCGGCGAGCGGCAGGTGGATTACGTGGCGTTAAGAAACTGTTTTGCAGGTTTCTACATGGCCAACAACGGCTATGATTTGGAGAGCGGCAATAGTGCCATTGAACAGAACCACGCCGACATGGTGGCGTATGGCAAGTTGTTTATTGCCAACCCGGATTTGCCGGAGCGGTTCGCAAAAAATCTGCCACTGAATACGCCCGATCAGGCGACTTTTTATGGCGGCGATGAAAAGGGTTATACCGATTATCCGGAGTATGTGGATGTATGAGAGATTTTGCAAGTTACACAAATCATCGCGAAGCTACGAAACTCGTCATCCCGGCATTCCTTGCCGGGATGACGAGTTTCTTCTTGCCTCGGCAACTGCTCCATGCCTTGCTCTACCTCCTGCATCCGTGCAGTCGTTCGTGGTGAAAATTAACTACCTCGTGCGGAGGTTAATTCCAAATAGCCGTCCTTATAGCCCGGATATTGAAACTGATAACCCAAAGTTTTTAACCGGGCGTTGCTACAGCGCTTATTCATCCCAGTATCAGCATCGACTGCTTTAACCGTCGGTGGCGGGCAATGTAACCGTTCTGCCAGCCAGCCTATCACTTCCCACATTGGCGCAGGGTCGGCATCGCTGGCAAGATAACATTGCGCCAACGCCTCGCCCGCCAAGCGCTGTTCCAGTAAAAAAGCCAAAACGCCGACGCAATCCTGCTGATGTATCCGGTTGGTAAAGTAAGGCGGGAATTGCTGTATGGACGGTATCTGCATCGCCTGTCTTAGCAGGTATTCTCGCCCCGGCCCGTAAATGCCGGAAAAACGCACTACGATATTGGCAGGATTAAACCCCATCAATTTTTGCTCCGCTTGCCGGATCAAACGGCTGGTGATATTGTCCGGTTCTGCGACTGAATCTTCATCCACCCATTCGCCATTTGACTGTCCGTAAACGCTGGTAGATGAGACCATAAGCCAGTGTGTGTCCGGAAGCCTCGCGAGCAGGTTGTCCAAGCCGGTTTCATACACAGCGCTATAGCTTTGTTCAGTGCGCCCGTCGGGCGAGACAATAAAAAACGCCTGGGTAAAATCGCTGTCCAAATCAGCCAAGTCGGCCGGTGAGCTTATATCGGCAGCGACATAGCGAATGATGCCGGGCGCGGATAAAGGCGGTTTGCGTTTTAGCCCGGTGACATCATGGCCCCTAGCCGATAAGACCCCGGCAAGTTCAGAACCTATCGCGCCGCAGCCGACAATTAAGATTTTTGCCATAGTTACAATTGATTGATGAGTTGCAGTTCTTGCGGATAAGGCGACATGTAATAGGACTCTTCAATGTACGGATCGGGGCTTTTGCGGAAATGATGCTTAAGCAAAGTCAACGGCACTATCAGCGGGATGTAGCCGTTGCGATATTGTTCAATCACCTCGCAAAGCTCGGCTTTGTCGTCGGCGCTTAAGTCCTTTTTCAGATAGCCTTGGATATGCTGCAAGACATTGACATGATTGTTGCGGGTCGCCGCTTTTTTCAGCGTAGCCATCAGCTGCAAGATGTATTGCTCGGCAATCTGGGCAAAGTTGGTTTTGGTCAGTCCCGCCAATAACTGCCCCAAGTCGCGATAATCGGCATGGCTCATGATTATCAGTTTATGGCGGGCATGAAAGCGAGTCAGGCTGCTTGCGGTCAGTCCCTCAGCCAGCATGGTTTTCCAACGGTGCAGCACATAAACGCGCTGGATAAAGTTCTCGCGCAAATTGGCATCGCCCAGCCTGCCTTCTTCCTCGACCGGCAACAGCGGATTCAATCGCATCATTTCCTTTGCATAAATGCCGACTCCGTCGGCACATGGCTGACCATCGGTATAAATCTTGACTCGCTCCATGCCGCAACTGGGGGAATTTTTTTTCAGGATATAACCGCATAAATCGTCGTATAAGCTTTGTTGCTGTACAGCATAATTGCGTAACGGCTCGGTCACATTCCAATCGGGGTCTTTAATGCCTACGCAATGGACGGTATCATCGATCTTAACCAGATGCAGGGTAGGGCGGGGCGCGCCAAGGCCAATGCCCATTTCCGGGCAAAACGGGCGAAACTCGAAATATCCGCCCAGCGTGCCGGTGATGTAGGCATCCAGCCGGTGACCGCCGTCATAGCGGACATTCTCGCCCAATAAACAACTGCTGATGCCGATGGGGATTTTATTCATAGGGATTGGCATATACGGGTGTAAAGGTTATTTTGACTGTATCACTAAAACTTTGCGGTGTGGATAGTTTTTGTATCGCTGGCATTCGCGGCTGATTGATGAGATGCTTTTAATTCGGCATATCTTTTTGAGGAGCTATACTGATGAAATTTAAATTTATTGTTTATATTATCGTTATGACACTAAGCACAGCAACTCAAGCAGCAGAAAAGAAATTAGCGGCCTGTCCAAACAGCCCCAACTGCGTTTCCAGCCAAGCGGCAGACGAAGGGCATTTTATTGCGCCGTTTAAGATTACTGGCAATGTTGAACAGGCTTGGGTTGCGCTGAAAAATGCACTGATCAGTCAAAGCCGCACCGTAATCACCAACGAAACCGGCGATACGCTGCATGCCCAGGCAACCAGTCTGGTGTTTCGTTTTGTCGATGACATTGACGCGATACTGGATGCGGATGCCAAGATAATCCATATCCGCTCCGCATCGCGCATCGGTTACGGCGATTTCGGGGTTAACCGCAAGCGGGTGGAAGCGCTCCGCTCGCAATTGCGACAGGCGCATGTTATAGAGTGATGTTTATTGATGCGATAACGCCTCATTCAACGCAGCTGCAAGCTCCTCATACTGAAACTTGAAGCCCTGCGTCAACAATCGTTCCGGCATCACGCGCTGGCTGCCCAAGACCAATTGCGACATTTCGCCGAGCAGCATTTTCAACAGCCAGGCCGGAACCGGCAGCAGGGCGGGACGATTCAGGCATTGCGCCAGTATCCGGGTAAATTCGGCATTGGTCACTGGGTTCGGTGCGGTCGCGTTATAAGCGCCATGCATCGTTGAATCGGCGATCATGGTCAAGGCGATATTGATCCAGTCCTGACGATGAATCCAGGACATCCATTGCCGTCCGTCGCCCAGGCGCCCGCCCAGCCCTAAGCGAAACGGCGGCAACATGCGTTGCAAAAAACCGCCGCCATTGCCAATGACCAAGCCGGTTCTAATCAGGCAGACCCGGACTCCCAATGGTTCGGCTTGTTTTGCGGCAGCTTCCCAATCGGCGCAAAGCTGCTGCGAGAAATCTTCATAGGGGGTTGATTGTTCGGTTAACACCGTGTCGCCCTGGTCGCCGTAATAGCCGATAGCGGAGCCGCTGATTAATAGCTCGGGCTTTACGTTCATGCGGGCGATGCTGGTTATCAAATGCTCGGTCAGGCTGATGCGGCTATCCCTGATCAGCTGTTTACGAGCCTCGCTCCAGCGGGCGTCGACAATCGGCGCACCGGCAAGATTGACGATGGCCTGGAAGCTGTCTTCCGCTTTCAGCTGCGAGAGACTGCCCAGTGCATTAACGCCGGGGCCGCATATTTTGGCGACCTTATCCGGGTTGCGGCTTAACACCGTAACCGCATGGCCTTGATCGATCAGGGTTTTAGTTAGTACATGGCCTATAAAACCGGTACCGCCAGTAATAAGTATATTCATAATCGTGTCCTCATAACCATTAAGATTGATTTGGAAAACTATTATTCATGCTTAAACAGCATTAACCCGATGATGACAGTAAAGCGGGCGATAATCCAGGCTTATGCCGTCGGCATTTTTTCCCTAAGCTTTAAAAACCGCTGATACCGGGTCATTGAAATATCGCCATTTTCGGCGGCAGGGCGCACCGCGCACCCCTTATCAACCAGATGTCGGCAGTTCTTGAACTGGCATTTCTCAATCAGCGGCTGGAATTCACGGTAGCCGTAAGCCAGTTGCTGTTCGGTGAGACCCGCCAGCCCGAATATGGCAACGCCTGGACTGTCGATTAAATCGCCGCCTTGAGCCATGTGATACAGCGTCGCCGCTGTGGTGGTATGCCGTCCGTGTTTGGTGGTTGCCGAGACGGTGTTGGTTTTCAGCTCCTTGTCGGGAATGATCGCATTGGTTAACGATGATTTACCAACGCCGGATTGCCCCGCCAAAATGCTGACCTGATCTTTTAAGGCCAGTTTGAGTTCATCCAGACCCGAGGCTGCTGTGGCGCTGACCCGGTACAGCGCATAGCCGAGGTTGGTATAGTCCAGCAGTTCTTTTTCAATACCGGCCGATTGCGCCAGATCGGTTTTATTCAGCACTAGCGCCGCATCGATATTGCGGTTCTCGCAAATCGCCAGATACTGGTCGATCAGTAAAAAATCGCAATAAGGCTCGACTGCAAAGACGACAAACACGGTGTCGATATTGGCGGCAACCGGACGGGTCTTGCCGTTTCTGGACGGGCGCATCAACAGCGAACGCCGGGGCAGGATTTCCTCTATGCGGCCTTGGTCGGGCGAGGATTGCGTCCATAAAACCCTATCGCCCACTGCAACGGTTTCAATCCGTCGCAGGGTTTGGCACAGCACAATTTTGTCGTCGTGTTCAACTGCAATGCCCTGACCTAAATGGGAGATGACCAGGCCTTCAATCAACTCAGACACGTATTTTGGATTCTAAATTGGCGATACGGATGGCCGCAGGCGGATGGCTATAATGGAAGGCGGAATACAAAGGGTCGGGCGTTAAGGTGCTGGCGTTTTCTTCAAACAGTTTGACCAGGGCGCTAACCAGTTTTTCGGCTTTGGCATGGGTTGAGGCAAAGTTATCTGCTTCAAATTCAAATTTGCGTTGAAAATAGGCGCTGATAGGCTGCATAAAAAAGGTAAACGACGATGATACCAGCATGAATAACAACAGGGCGGCGGCATGCGAGGGTTGCACTACGCCCAGTCCGTTGTAAAACCACGTCTGGTCGATCAGCCAGCCTAACACAGCAAAACTGATCAGGCTCATGATGGCGGTGGCAATCAGCATCTTGATCGTGTGCTTGCACTTGAAATGGCCCAGCTCGTGAGCCAGTATCGCTTCCAGTTCTTCATCCTCCAACGAGTTGACCAAGGTGTCGAAAAACACGATGCGCTTGTTGTTGCCCAGACCGGTGAAGTAGGCGTTGCCGTGACCTGAGCGCTTGGAACCGTCCATGATGAAGATGCCGTTGCTGTTAAAACCGCAACGGGCAAGCAAGCCCTGAATGCGCTCTTTTAAGGAGCCTTCTTCCATCGGTGTGAATTTATTGAATAACGGCGCGATCAGGGTAGGGAACAGCCAGCTCATCAGCAGCGAAAAGCTCATCAGTATGGCCCAGGCCCATAACCACCACAACGAACCGATGCTGTCCATGACCCACAGGATTAGAGCCAGCAATGGCATACCGATAGCGGCGACCAAAACCAGTTGCAGCAGCTGATCCAGGATGAATTGTTTCGGGGTGTTCTTGTTGAAACCGTATTTTTCTTCAATCACAAATGTTTGATAGACGCTGGTGGGGATTTCAACCAAGGTCATGACCAGGAATACGCAGGCAACAGCGGTCAATCCTGCCAGCAACGGATTTTCAATCGATGATGCCCAAAATTCGAAAGCCAAATTAATGCCGCCGCCTAGGGTCATCACTAACAACAGAATAACGCCAATGATGCCGTCTGTATCGCCCAGCTTGCTTTTTTCCAGCGTGTAGTCGGCCGCTTTTTGGTGAGCTTCCAGCGAGATGGTGTTTTTAAAGGCTTCAGGCACGGCGTCGCGGTGCTTGGCAACGTAACCGGCGTGCCGTTTAGACAGCCAAAACTGGACTGAAAAAGAAAGGGTTAGCGCGATTAAAAAGACGATGGTAAAGCTATTCATAAGCGGGATTCTTCAAAGTTTAAGAGTTAGACGTACAGATTAGCCAATGCTACACTAACCGCCACCTTATATACAATGGAATCAACAAATGGCGCAGGATCCATCGCATCTTATCTGGATAGACCTTGAAATGACCGGGCTTAATCCGGACAGCGATTTGATCATCGAGATTGCTACGATTGTTACCGATCAAGACTTGAATATCCTGGCCCAAGGCCCGGTGCTGGCCGTGCATCAGTCCGATGCGGCATTGGCGGCAATGGACGAGTGGAACCAGCATCACCACGGACAATCCGGCTTGATCGAACGGGTCAAGGCTTCGACTATTAATGATGCGGAAGCGGAACGGCAAACGCTAGCGTTTCTAAAACAATGGGTGCCGGAAAATACCTCGCCGCTCTGCGGAAACAGCATCGGCCAGGACAGACGCTTTTTGTGCCGCTATATGCCCAAACTGGATGCGTATTTTCATTACCGGAATATCGATGTGTCAACGCTGAAAGAGCTGGCCGCAAGATGGGCGCCCGAAGTAAAAGAAGGCTTTAAAAAGGAGTCCTCGCATCAGGCCTTGGACGATATTATTGAATCCATTGAAGAGCTGCGTTATTACCGCGAGCACTTCATCAGGTTTTAACTATGAATCAAATAATTGCAGTTGCGTTGGGCGGATCGTTCGGAGCGGTGGTGAGGTTCCTGGTGTCATCGGGTATTTACCAGTGGCTGGGCCGCGGGTTTCCTTATGGAACATTAGTCGTTAACGTGATCGGCTCGTTTATGCTTGGCTTGCTGACGGAATCGCTGATGCAGCAACGCATCACTATCACCTTTGAATACCGGGCGGCCATCTTGATCGGCTTTATCGGCGCGTTTACTACCTTCTCCACGTTTTCGCTGGAAACGTTTTATCTGATAGAGCAGGGCAATTTAACCAAAGCGGCGTTGAATATATTCACCAGCGTGACGGCCTGTGTATTGGCAATCTGGATCGGCTTGCTGTGCGGCAGGGGCTTGTTTTATTATTCGGACGGCGTTATCCAGTGGTCGGGCGGCATGATTCCTTATGCGTTGGTGACCATTAATGCAATAGGCGCTTTTTTGATCAGCATCCTCGCGACTATTTTACTGCAGAAAGTGGCGCTAGCCGTGGAATATCGCGTCGTACTGATGGTGCTTATGGTGGGCGTCTTTTTAACCCTGTCCGGTTTGTATCTACTGCTGTATTTGGTAGAGCGCGGGTTTACATTCGATGCTAATTTGAACTTGATGCTGGGCACTTTCGTCGGCAATGGCCTGATTTGTATCTTGGTGATTTGGATGGGCTTGCTGGTGGGCAGGCAGATATAGAAGGTTCAAGGTAAAAAGGTTCAAGGCGAAAGAGCATATCCCTTGAACCTTTTACCTTGAACCTTGCCCCTCATATATATTTTAATTTTAAGGTAATAATTCAATCATGTTAGATCCCCGCTTATTCAGAACCGAGCTGGCTTTTGTTCAGGAACAACTAAACAGACGTTCATTCGACTTTAACCCCGACTATTATTCCGAGCTGGAAGCCCGGCGCAAAGACATCCAGGTCAAAACCCAGGACTTGCAGAACGAACGTAACAGCAGTTCAAAAGCCATCGGCATCGCCAAAGCCAAAGGCGAAGACGTGCAGCCGCTATTGGATCAGGTTCAGCATCTGGGCGATGAGCTGAAAGCCGCAGAAACAGAATTGTCCGACATTCAGGCAAAAATGACCGCGTTGATGGAAGGCATCCCCAACCTGCTTGACGAGTCTGTGCCGAACGGCAAGAGCGAAGACGACAACCTCGAAATCAGCCGCTGGGGCGACATTCCGAGCTTTAATTTCGAGCCTAAAGACCACGTCGATTTAGGCGCAAAAATAGGCATGGATTTCGAGCTGGGCGCGAAAATCGCCAGCGCCCGCTTTGTCGTTTTAAACGGGCCGCTGGCGCGCTTGCAACGGGCCATTATCCAGCTGATGCTCGACACCCATACCGCCGAACATGGTTACATCGAAACCTACGTGCCTTTCCTGGTCAACGCCGACAGCTTGCGCGGCACCGGACAGTTGCCCAAGTTCGAAGCCGACCTGTTCAAGGCCAGCGATGATCCTGCCTTATACCTGATTCCGACCGCCGAAGTGCCGGTCACCAACATCGTCAGGGACGTGATTGTCGAGCCCAAAGACCTGCCGCTTAAATTCGTCTGCCACAGCCCCTGTTTCCGCAGCGAGGCCGGTGCCTACGGCCGCGACGTAAGAGGCATGATCCGGCAGCATCAATTCGAAAAAGTCGAGATCGTGCAAATCGTCAAGCCTGAAGATTCGGCTGCGGCACATGAAGAATTAACCAATCACGCCGAAGCCGTGTTGAAAAAACTCAACCTGCCTTACCGCAAGATGTTGCTATGTGCAGGCGATACCGGCTTTTCATCAAGCAAAACCTATGACCTCGAAGTCTGGCTGCCGGGCCAAAACACTTATCGGGAAATATCGTCATGCAGCAACTTCAAAGACTTCCAGGCGCGCCGTTTGCAAGCGCGTTGGCGCAATCCCGAAACCGGCAAACCCGAATTGGCGCATACCCTGAACGGCTCCGGTCTGGCGGCGGGTAGAACCCTGATTGCAGTCATGGAAAATTATCAGGATGCCGAAGGGCGAATCCGTATTCCTGATGCATTGCGGCCTTATATGGGCGGTTTGGAAGTTATTGGTTAGTTTAAGCCTAGGGTAGCGTGTGGATAAGCGAACATTTACAAATAGATTGGTGGTCCTTGATACCGAAACGACCGGGTTAAATCCGCAGGAAGGGCACAGGATTATTGAGATCGGCTGCGTGGAGCTGGTTAATCGCCGCTTAACCGGCAAACGGTTTCATACTTATATCAATCCCGAGCGGATTATTGATGCCGGGGCTATTGAGGTTCACGGCATCACTAATCAGTTCTTGGATGATAAGCCTGTTTTTGCAGGTGTCGTTGAGGATTTTATTGCCTTTATTCAGGGCGCTGAGTTGGTCATTCATAATGCGCCGTTTGATGTGGGCTTTATTAATTATGAGTTTTCGCGGTTGAAAAATCAGGCCGGAACGGTCACCGATTACAGCAAGGTATTCGACACGCTGAGCTATGCCAGGAAGAAGCATCCGGGGCAGCGCAACAGCCTGGATGCGCTTTGCAAACGGTATAGCATCGATAACAGCCACCGGGATCTGCATGGCGCGTTGCTGGATGCCGAAATTCTGGCCGATGTGTTTTTGTTGATGACCGGCGGCCAGTCTTCGTTGCTGGATGAAGGGCAGGGCAGGCGGGAGGAGTCGGTTGTGGGTAGCGAGATTAAGTATTTGTCGGCAGATCGCCCTGCCTTAAAAGTCATCCGCTGTACGGAAGAGGAATTAAGCGCGCATCAACAACAGCTGGAAGCTGTTGAAAAAGCGGGCGGTGTTTGTATCTGGAATGTAGGGGCGACCGGCGGGTCGCCCATAGAACTGTAGATTAATCAGCGTCTTTCGGTTTGGCCCGTCTGGATGTTGAGCCTACGCGTTTCTTGCTCTTATCCACTTTTTTAGCGCCATCGTCGGCTTTGGCTGGCTTTTTAAAACCATCATCTGATTTAGCTGGTCTTTTATCGCTTTCACCCATTTTGGATATGTTAAGTTGCTGTCCGACCACCCTGACTTTCTTCAATTCCTCGAATAATTCTTTCGGTATGCCGGCCGGTAATTCAACGGTGCTGTAATCGTCCTGGATTCTGATGCGGGCGATATGATCGCCGTCTATTCCGGATTCATTGGCTATCGCGCCGACGATATTGCCGGGTTTTACGCCGTGATTGTGGCCGACTTCAATCCGGTAGGTTTCCATTTCAATGTCCGCTCCGCCGCCGAATGCACGTTTCGGTTTGCGGTCTTTTTGCGGCCGGTCAGGTCTATCGGGCCTATCAGATCTTGATGGACGGTCATCTCTTGATGGTCTGTCGTCGCGGCTGTCTTTGGCTCTCTTGGGCAGATTTTGCATTAACAACGGCGTGTCACCCTGAACCAGTTTCGCCAACGCGGCGGCTATTTCCAATGCGGTTACATTGTGCTCTTGTTGGTATTGTTCCAGCAGTTGACTGAAAAAACCCAGTTCTTCCGCGCCCAGAGTATCGGTAATGTTCTGTTTAAAGCGGGCGATACGTTTATTATTGATGACCTCGGTTGAAGGTAGGCCCATTTCCTCAACTTTTTGTTTGGTCGCTTTTTCAATATTATTTAGCAGATTTCTTTCTCTGGGTGCAATAAACAAGATCGCATCGCCGGTACGGCCTGCGCGTCCTGTTCTGCCGATACGATGCACGTAAGATTCGGTATCGTATGGAACGTCATAGTTGACGACATGGGTGATGCGGTCTACATCCAGTCCGCGTGCGGCAACATCTGTTGCGATCAAAATATCCAGCTTACCGTTTTTCAGGTTGGCAATGGCGCGTTCCCGTAATGCTTGGGACATATCGCCGTTAATTGCGGCGGCGGAATAACCGCGCGCTTCGAGTTTTTCTGCCAGTTCAACCGTTGCGGTTTTGGTTCTGACGAAGATAATCATGCCGTCAAAAGTTTCCGCTTCCAGGATGCGGGTCAGTGCATCCAGCTTGTGTACGCCGCTGACCATCCAATAGCGTTGGCGGATGTTTTCAGCCGATGCGGTGGTAACTTTGATGGTGATGTGTTCAGGTTCATTCAGGTATTGCTGGGCGATTTTGCGGATAACCGTCGGCATGGTCGCAGAAAACAGTGCAATTTGTCTTTGTTCAGGGATTTGATCCAGTATCCATTCGACATCGTCAATAAAGCCCATGCGCAGCATTTCATCGGCTTCATCCAGCACCAGAAAGGTAAGCCCTTTCAGGTTTAAGGTACCTTTGCGCATGTGATCCATGACCCGGCCCGGTGTGCCGACTACCACATGAGCGCCGCGTTTTAGTTGACGCAACTGGGTGCTGTAGTCTTGTCCGCCGTAGATCGGCAGCACATGAAAGCCTTTTAAATGCGAGGCATAACGTTGAAACGCTTCTGCTACCTGTATGGCTAGTTCGCGGGTAGGTGCCAGTACCAGGACTTGCGGGTCTTTTTTGTTGAGGTCGATGCGCGATAAAATCGGCAATGCAAAAGCGGCGGTTTTGCCGGTTCCAGTTTGTGCTTGTCCCAGTACGTCTTTGCCTTTTAGTAGGAGTGGGATGGTTTGTGCTTGTATGGGTGAGGGTGTTTCATAACCGACATCTTTCAGCGCTCTTAGCACCGGTTCAATCAGAGCTAAATCGTTAAAAGAGGGTAATGTTGAAACATCATTGGACATGGATTTACCTGTTGTAGATATAGAATGCGCGAAAAGCGCGGAGAAATGTGTTTGTTTATCAGAGCATTATACCGCACTATATTAACATTTGCAGAAAAATAAACAGAGCGCGGAGCTGGGTAATGAAAATTTGGGTTGATGCGGACGCGTGTCCTAATATGATTAAAGACATTTTATATCGCGCGGCGGAACGAAAACAGTTGCTGCTGACATTGGTGGCCAATCACAGTTTAACCATACCCCCGTCCAAAGTTATCAGCGCGGTGCAGGTTTCAGGCGGCTTTGATGTGGCGGATAATTACATCGTCCAGCACTTGCAGCAAGACGATCTGGTGATTACCGCCGATATTCCGCTGGCAGCCGAAGTGATAGCCAAAAACGCTCATGCCATTAATCCCCGAGGTGAGCTTTATACCAAAGAAAACATCAGGGAGCGTCTGGCGATGCGGGATTTTATGGAGGAAATGCGCAGTGCCGGACAAGCATCGGGAGGGCCTCCGCCGCTGGGTCAGCGAGACAAACAGGATTTCGCCAATGCGCTGGATCGGTTTTTGGCTAAATACCAGTAAAATACCGAGCAGATGCCAGTCGGATTAACAGGTGCAAAAGCGTTTTGGAGTATAACGGAAAAAGTTGACGATTTGCTTTATGACAGGCATAAAAAAACCGCAGCCCCCGAAAGAGCTGCGGTTTGTTTGCCTGCAATTAGATGAGTGTTACTTCTTCTGCTTGCGGGCCTTTTTGTCCTTGAGTGACAGTAAACTGCACTTTTTGTCCTTCATCAAGAGATTTAAAGCCTGAGCTGTTAATGTTACGAAAGTGAACAAAAACATCCGGGCCATTTTCTTGCTGAATGAAACCGAAGCCTTTTTCAGCGTTAAACCATTTAACGGTACCTGTAGTCATTTTAGTGTAATCCTATTTTGTAGTAATAAAGCCTTATAAGGGCTGGTGGAGCTGGGAAATTAGAGAATTACTTAATGATAACAGGACGAACAATTGCAGATGAACTTCGTAGAGATAAGCATAACGGTAAAAACTATTTCAAGCTGGGTGCATTTTATAGCCCCACTTCTGCAATGTCAAGGGTTGTTCAGTCTACCGATGAACAATGGCTGACTTAAAATTTCGTAAGGTGACCAAGGAAACCGATTACCTGCCGGAGGGCAAACCAGCTTGGGTTTGAAGGCAAGCCTTCAAACCCAAGCTGGTTGATAGAAAGGAATCGTCCACCCACGATTGCGTGGCAACAACTACTAATGGAAAACAGGTCGAACCGGCGTTTGCAAAACCTTACGAAACCGCTGTGCCTTGAGCACGATAAGGCGATTAGGAGCAAACGCGCGAATAGCCCATTATGGCCAGAGCAATTAAGCTCAAATCAAAGGCCGGATATACGTGTGCAGTCGTACCCCAATCCAGAAGTGGTGAAATGCTTGCAAAACGGGAGGAGTCCATATACGGTTTCGCGCCACAATTGCATGGACTGATATTCGCTCGTGCAATATCAGCATTCACCACATCCATGTGGATTACGCCGGAGATAGAGCAATGCGGGAGCAGTTACCGAGGAGGCACACAACGCCGAGGATAGCCAGCCGAAGTTGCGGCGGATTGCCTAACGGCTAACCTGCATTACAATTAATCCGTCTTGCAGTTTTACTTTATTTTGGTGCCGCAGGCGCTGGTGCTGAAACCGGTTCAGCTGGTGCAGCTACCTTTGCAGGTTCAGCAGGCGCTGGTGCGGCCTTAGCAGCCTTTTTTACAGGTTTAGTCGATGCCGGTGCCGCAATCTTTTTAACAGGTGTTAAAAAGGCCTTTTCAGGAGGGGCATCAGCGTAAACAAAGTTAGATATCAGGGCTAGCGCAAAAATATAAGCTAATTTTTTCATAAAATCTCTATTGTTAAAATTAAATTTCAAACCCATGCACAAGAGGCGTGGTAAGTGACCACCTTATTCAACAAAGATTTGGTGGCTGAACATAATTCTAGATTAATATCAGCTAAAATGTTGGCTGCTTTTAGAATTGATTATGTTTGCAGTATCACATCTATTTGTATATAGTTGCAATTCGACTAATAACAATAAAAAACAGAGGTATCCATGAAGATTATAATGATTTTTAATTTAAGTATTATGTTACTGCTTTTTAATACATCGTTTGCTTATGCTGATAGCGCTTGTGGTGGTACTGCAAAAGAGCCTTGTGAATGTAGTCAACGGTTGGATTCAGCGACACATCAGTGTTATGTGGATAAGAGCCAATGTAATACTAAATGTAGTAACAAGACATCTCAGGGTGCAAAGCCGGTTGCAAAGCCTGACTTGAAAAAGAAGAAAAACAAATACTACTAAAAATAAATCATCTAACAGTGGGCGGAGCGGGGCTTGTAGTCCCGCTCCTAATGTTTCCTCGATACTTAAGCAACGCAAAACGTTTATCCCACTCGTTCGATGCTGCCCGTGAACCGGCAATTATCTCGCTGGATTACTTACTTTTACCAGCGGATTATCAAATGCTGCTGATTCTTACAAACCTGCCGATTAGTAACTTAGAGCTAACCAAAATTACAGTCAGCGCAATACCCATCTCGCCGCCGAAAAATAATATTGCACTACAGAATGCTAAAAAAATAAACTGATCTTGCCCCGATCTAGCGGACACCCGGCTAAGAGAGTAATCTCTAAAACCGAGGTAAACAATGAAAATCAAGAAAGAATCAACTACTACAGCTGTTCGTAACAAATATACATCACAGCTTAAAGAGCAAGCATTGGAACGTGCCG
>CAMAUL010000044.1 GCA_945861405.1 Candidatus Methylobacter oryzae
GCCGTAGTTGGCATAGAGCAGTTGGCGGTCTGCGGCGTTGCTTAGGCCGTCGCCGTTGAGGTCGCCTGCGGGGTTGCTGTCTAATGCATTCTGCTGCCACGCTTGGCTGTCTGCGCCATCGATGTTGCCGTCGCGGTTGAGGTCGCCCGTTACGCTGATGCGTACGTTGGCGGTTCCTGCCCCTGTTATGCGGATAAGTTTTGCGCCTGCTTCGGTGACACGCACAAGCATTGTGTTTTTACCGTTAACGGTGGCATTGCCGATCAACGTTGCGCCTGTGACTTCTACGATTGCGTCTGCCGGTAGTTCGGTTTCTATGGCGTAGACTATCGCGCCTTGCGCACCGGGGGTATGCACGGTGGAGGCCAGTTCGGATTCTCGGACGTTGAAGGCCAAGGTGGTGACATTTTGGCTGAGTTCGCCGGTCCATTGGTTCGCGCTGCTGTCGCCCAGCCAGTTGACGGCCGCGCCGAGTTTGGCGGTTATGGTGTCGGTAAACGGTTTGCCTTGGCTGTCGTAGGCCAGCGGCGTGCCCAGGGCGGAACCCTCACCCCAACCCTCTCCCACAGGGAGAGGGGGTTGCTGCAGGTTGCGCACCAGGGCGAGGCGGCCCTGGGCATCGTAGCGGTAGACGGTGCTGACGGTCTCGCCTTGGGCATCGGGGCCGGTGACGCGGCTGATGCGGCCTTGGCTGTCGCGCTGGATGTCGACGCGTTGGCTGGTGTCGCCGGTGACTGCGGCTATACCGGCATCGGTGATGAGCCATTGCGCGCCGTCGCTGAAGGTGACTTGGGTGATTTTGCCTTGTGCATTGAGTTCATAGCGGCTGCCCCTTCGACCTGGCTCAGGACTGGCGTCGGGCGCAATCAGGGTGTATGAACTCGGCACCCACGGCAAGCCGGTGCTTTGGTCATAGAGATGGCTGCCTTGGCGCATCAGGTTTTCTTTTGCATTGACGGCTGCGCTGGTATGAGCTTGCAGTTGCCAGCCTTGGGAGTCGCTAAACTCGGGATGGAACAGTTGCGGTGCGCCCGGCGTCTGGCCTAGGCGTTCGCTGCTGGTGCTCAGGGTGAAGCTTAGGCTGAGGGTGTTGGCAGTGGAACTCGACAGGTTTTCAGGTATTTGCAGCCAGACGCGCGCGCCTTCTTGCCACGATGCGGTTGCGCCGCTGGCGGTGGTGGCGGGCTGATCGGTGGTTAGTTGTGTGTCCAGCAGGGCTAGCTGCCAGTTGCCCAAGTTGGAAATCCCCTCACCCCAACCCTCTCCAGAACCCTCACCCAACCCTCTCCCAGCGGGAGAGGGACTTCCGAGATTTGGGAGAGGGAGCGACGTGTTGGTGTTTATGCTGCGGTTAAAGGCCAGGGTGTGCCCTGCAAGCTGGTAGCTGTTGTCGGTGACGGTCAGGGTACCCAGGTCTTTCTGGGCGGTGTCGATGATGATCCGTGCTTCTATTTCGGTAGTGCGACCGGCGAGATCCCACGCCGATAGGCGCAATTGGTAGACGCCGTTGGCGAATTTGGACGGATCTATGCTGGTCAGGTCAAGCTGTTGGTTGATGCTGGTTGCGGCCTCGTCATGCTCGGCCAGGGTCTGCCAAACATCGCTGCCCGCCGGGGCTAGTTGCAGTTTGTAGCCCATCAGTTGCTGCTCGGACAAACCGGCTTTCAAGGTTGTCATTTGGCGGATTTCCACCGGCTGGGTGGCGGCTGTGGCTCCGCTTAGCTTGTCCGTCCATGCCAACAGCGGCGCTACGGTATCGGCGGGGTTTTTGATGCGCACGGTATGGGTTTGTGTGCTGATAAAGCCGTCGCGGTCTGTTGCGGTGACGCGCACTTCGATCAAGCCGGGCTGGGTCGGCAGGAATTTGATGCGCCCTGCACTGTCCAACGCGGCAGTTTGCCAGTTATCGGCATCGCCTAAGCCGCTGCCGCGCACTTCGGTGACTATGCTGGCGACGCCGCTCCAGGCATCGGCCCTGACGCTGGTGATGATGGTTTGCCCCGGCAGCGCGGGCGCACTTGGCGTCGTGGACACGGTAATTTTGGGTTGGTTGGCTGAAGCTTCGGCCACTACGCGCAGGGTAAAGGTTCTGGATGTGACCCCCTCACCCCGGCCCTCTCCCCAGTTGGGAGAGGGGGTACGTCCGTCGCTTGCTTTTGCTGTGACGGTGAAGTCGCCGATCTGTCCGGGGCCTGGAACCCAGTTGAGACGGCGCGTTTGCGCATTGTAACTGGCCCCTTCCGGCAGGTTGGCGAAACTGACCGCTAATGCGGCGGTTTGCTCTGCGCCGTCAGGGTCGGTTGCGCTGATGCCGTTGGGGTTGGCAGCCGCGCCCAATTCGACGGGCAGATTTAAGGTTTGCCCGATAACCAGGGCATGGTTGGTCGCGGTCAGTTGCGGCAGCCGGTTGACGTCGAATACGCGGACTTGTCCGGTTTGCGTGGTCGTCGCGCTGCCATCTGTCGCCTGGAAAGTAAAGCTGTAGGGATGGTCGTTTTCAATCGCTCCGTTAACGATGCTTTGATCGGGCGTCCATTCGAAGTAGCCGGTGGCGCTGTCGAATACGACGCCGGACGGGGTGGTGCTGTCGTAAACAAGGCCCATGCTGACTGCGTCATTATCGGCATCGAATGTGCGTAGGGTGAAGTTGACGGTCTGGCCTTCGTTGACCAGTTGCAGCGGCATGGGCAGCAGGCGCGGGGTCTGGTTGACGTTGGCGACGTTGATTTCGAAGCTGCGCTCGAACTGGGCTGCGCCGTCTGTGCCGCGTACGGTGAAGCGCCATTGCCCGGCAGTGCCGGTGTTGCTGTCTTGCGCGGTAAAGGTATCCGGCGTCCATCGGAGTACGGCGAGGTTGCCGTTGCTTGCACCCGGCACGTCCAGGGTCATACCGCGCGGCAGGCCGGTCGCGGCCCATTCGATCAGGTCGGCATCGGTATCCCGGCCGAACAGTTCCAGAGTGAGCGGCACGCCTTCTGAGGCATTGAGTTGGATGGGTGTTGTTGCGCCGGTATCGGTGATTTGCTCGCCGTTGACTTGTACGCCCAGCACTTCAGGCGCGGCATTGGCGGCGCGCACGACGACGCGCACGGTATGCTTGGTCACGTTGGGTATTGGATTGACAGGTTGAACAAAGCCTGCATTTTCAGGGGCAAGGCCGCTGTCGGTGACGATAAGTTCTATGTCTATGGCGCCGATGTCATCGGTTGTTGGCGTCCAGGCCAATGTGGCATGGCCGTATTGGATGGCGGCAAGCAGTTCTGCGCCTAAGGGTAAGCCGTTGGCGCTCCAGGTCAAGGCGTCTTGATCCCTATCGTTTGCCAGCAGCGCTACGCTCAACGGCTGGCCTACGACGGCGACGACTTGGCGCGGCGCGGTAATGACCGGCGCTTCGGTTTCACTGCGCACTGTCAGGACGAAGCTTTTGGCTTGGGTGAGCACTTGGTTGATATTGCCGTCGCCATTGTCTTGCGCGACTACCGTTACAGTGTAGTCGCCACGGTCGTTTGCGCCCGGCGCAAAGCGGATCACTCCGGTAATTGCGCCGTTTACGCTGGACGGATTTTGGCTGTAGGTGGCGAATCTCGGCAAGCCTAAGATGCTTACCTGGATAGGATTGCCGTCTGCATCAAGCGCCGATACGGGGATTTCAATGACGCTGCCTTTGTCGACGAAGGCGTTGCTGATGTCGCCGATGTCCGGCGCTCGGTTGGCGTTGCCTACAACTATCGGCAGCACTAATTGGCTGACGGCGGGTACGCCGGGAACCTGTCCTGAGCTTGTCGAAGGGTCGCCGTCATCGGTCGCCGTTACTGTGATGCTGTAGGTGCCTGCTTGGCTGAATCCTGGCGTCCAAAGTATTTCCAAGGTTTCGGGATCGAAGGTCGCGCCCTCCGGCAAACCGCTCACTTGATAAGTCACGGTAGCTGCGGTGGTTTCCGCGCCGGTAGCAGCGCCTCCGGTTTGCAAGCGGATGCGCGGTTCAAAATCCGGGTTGTCAGGATCGAAGGCGAAAGCACTGATTTGTAACGGCTGGCCTTCAAGGATGTTCCAGGTTTCGGCTGAGTCGAATTGTGCTGCGCCGTTGGCGTTGAGGACGATTAAGGCTACGTCCTTGGTGACTGAGGTGATGACTGGATCGCTGCCGGGCGTAGTCCAGGTTGCGGTCAAGGTGACCGGGATATGGAATAGTCCATGCTGGTTATAATCGGGCGTCCATTCGAGCCAGCCGGTCTCGGTGTTCAGTTTGGCTCCGCCGGGTAGCCAAGGCGCACTGTATTCCAGCATCACCGTGGTGCCGTCCGCCAGCGCTTCGCTGCCTGCGACATGACCCGCCAGTTGCAGGGCGTACCTGTCGCCTTCCCTTAACGTTTGTTGCGCAACCGAAGCTAAAACAGGCTTGGCATAACCTTGCTCTACGGTCAGGTTGAAGTGTCGGCTGCTTGTTGTTTTGCCGTCGCTGGCGACCACGGTGATGTTTTGATAGACACCCGCTTGATCGTAACCCGGCGTCCAGCTCAATATGCCGCTGGCGGCGTCGAACACGGCTCCCGCAGGCAGGTTGCGGATGATCAGGGTGAGCGCATCGCCATCGGCATCGGCGGCGATGATCGGCAGGCTCAGGGCTTCGCCCTCTTGCAGGGTAATATCGCTGATGACGTCAACCACTGGGGTGTTATTGCCGCCGATAACCGGCAGCTGGAATTTGCGTGTGGCGATCCCGCCGCGACTGTCTTGGACGCGCACGATGATTTCGCTGTTGGCGGCATCCCGTGCCGTTGGCGTCCAGTTCAATGTCGCTACGGCATGGTATCCGTCATCTGCCGACAGGATGTCGGTTGGCGGCGTCAGTGTTACTCCCGCCGGGGCTTGCACCAACTCCCAATACATCACGGTGCCGTCGGGGTCTATGGCCTCAACCTGCCCTGTCCAGGGTTGGCCCGCTGTAGCCGCATCCAATGTATCGGCATCAATGACACCAGCAATGCTTAATGATGGAGGTAAATTCTCCTGAGGCACGGCGTACACGCCATGGCCCAGATTGAACTTGACCAGGTCTGCCATGCCTGCGCGGGTGGCGAACAGGCTCGCCGGGATCACGGTAACCGTTTGCTCGGTAATCGTAGCGCCTGCGGCAAATTTTCCGCCGTTGGCTATCAGGGCTGAACTGAGATCAATCGTCCATAAATCCGATTGGTCGCCGCCTCCAATGTCGGCGCTATCGATTGAAGCGCCAAAATAACGGCCCGGATCAAGCAATAAGGTGAGCGGGCCTTTGAGGTCGTCGGTGCCGATGTTGGTCAGGCTAACATCGTAGCTGACTTCGCCGGTCGCCCGGTCGGCGCGGGTGTTGCTGAACTCAAGCTGTATTTGGCTGGTCATGTCCAGCAAGGCGGTAAAGGTGCTGACATAGCCTTGCTCCAGACGGATTTCGGCGCTGTTTTGCAGGGTGCTGCTGATATTGAGTTGGTATTGGCCTGCTTCCAAACCTTGCACGTCTATCCAGGCGGTTTTTGTCGCGGCATCCCAATGGATGTTTTGCGGGGTGATTACACCGACCGCATTAGCGCTCAGGCCTGTTAGGGTGAAGTTTGCCGGGTTGAGTACGCTGGCAAGGTCTGTCGTTTCTGTGCCGGACTCGCCTGTCCACATATCCTGATCGAAGACTACGCCAATCTGCGCCATCGGCAAGGGTACCAACGCCCCATCGGCTACGGTGATTGCTTTGACCACCGGGGCTTTGCGCGGCGCTATCACGTCGATATGGCCGGTTTGGGCAATCAGGATTCGTCCATCGGCGGTGGTGATGATGCTTTCGCCACGGGTGCCGCCGTCCGCCAGTTGCAGGACGCCTTTGCCCGCAAGCTGAACCATCCATACCGAAGTCTGATGCGGCACGTTGGTTAATGTGCTTTGTCCATTAATTACCGGACGTTGTTGCAGGTTGCTGGAGGCTATCAGCAAGCCTTCCAGCGGTGTGCCATCGGCGCCGAAGGCGATGCTGTCGATCACGCCGGACAAGCGGTATTCAAGTTCGGGGCGACCGATGCTGCGACCGCTCATGACAAAGCTGACGATGTCGGTGGTGGGATTGGGCTGGGCGGAGGCCACTTCGCTGCCTGTCCAGGTCACCGCCCATAAACGGCCATCCGGGGCAAACGCCAGATCGCCGACGCGTTGGTTGCTAAAATGCTGCCATGCTTTAGCCGCATCGGTTGCGCCGGGATGGAAGATTTCTATGCCGTTTCCTGATGCAACGTAGATGTCGCCGGTCGAAGGCTGGATAGCCAGCGAGTGTGTCAACGGTTCCTGACCGGGGCCGTTAAGGCGCTGCAACACGTCGCCGGTGTTTGCATCGACCTGTAGCAATTGCGAACCGGTCATCACCCACAGTTGCCCGAATTGATCGACGGCCATATCGAGGACTGGGGTATCCAGGGTAAATAGGGGCGTGGTGCTTCGACCGCCGTCTTTGCCGTAATGGAACACCTCGTTACGCAGGCTTCCTGCGCTCGCAAGTATGCTGTGATCGGGAAGTTCCACCATGGCTAATGCGCCGATGTCGGCTGCGCTGGTTTGGTAGCCGTCGGCAAATCCGCGCAAGGTGAACGGGGCTAATACGCTACGCAAATCGGATTTTTGCGTGGTCGCAACATGTCCGGGAAGTTGGCTGCCCGCTTGCTGGAACAGGGCGTTGGCGGCATAGCTGCGATCTGAGGCGGCTAGAGGGATCTCGGCGCTTTGGCTTAGGCTTTGGTTGACGCCTAGCGAGTCGAGGATTTCCTGGCGGCTGCCGTCGTCGGGAAGAACGGCATTGGTTAATGATGCCGTTTCACGGTTGCCCGATTTATCGGTCGCCACGGCCAGGAATTCGTAGCTTTTGCCGGTCTCGCCGGTAAAAATGGCCTGGGTTCTTGACGGATCGACTTGGCGCAGCCAAATCTTGAAGTCCCCGCCGTTCTCGGCCACATAAACGGTGACCGATTTAATGCCGCTATCCTCATCGGTTGCTGCCCAGCGAACATCATAACTGGGCGCACCCTGCGCATTATTGCCTTGGGAAGTCACGGTCAGCGCGGTAGTTGGCGCTTTGGCGTCCAGCGTCACCAAGCTCTTTGCGCTATCGATAGGCGGCGCTGCATCGACAAAGATGCGCGCGGAGGAAACGATCTCGGCTTTTGACGGCGCGGTATCGGCGGCGCGCACGATATAGCTGACGAAACCTTTCTTCAGCTGCTCGGCATTGGCGACATTGGCATCGGCTGCCGGAAGCAGTAAGCCGCGCAGGTTATCTTGCAGGACTTCGCCGGTATCGGGATCGATAGCCTGCAATAGCCAAGTGGCTATTCGGGTCGTCGCATCAATGCCTGCACTGACGCGCAGGATAAAGCCTTTGCTGCCGGTAAAATCGAAATCGCCCTGGAAATTGATCCGGTCTACCGGCAGGTGGATGTTGATGTCGCCCAGCTTAAGATCGCCAAGGCGCAAGGTACGAATATCAAGGTCGGCATCGATTTCGCTGACCAAGCGCAACTGGCCGACGCCCGCTTCGGTCGGGTTAGTAAACGACACGGTGTAAGGCAGCGCTACATCTGCCGGTACATAGCTATTGCCGTCGCTGCCTGTTACCGCCTGAGGGCCACGAACGCTGACTAAAGCATTGGCCTCGGCGCTTTGCTGGGCGGACTGCTGCAGGTACTGGGAAAGGCTTAATGCCTGACCGGAGACGGGTCTAAACTCCGCGTCGAGTACGCCGATATGGCGCAAGTATTCAAGTTCGGTACTGCCGCCCGCGAAAATATTGAAGTTGATGAAATGCGTATCTTGTGCCGCATTCAGGTCGAAAGCATTCGCATCGGCTAATTTCGGGACGGGGACTGCTACAGCGCCGTCATCACGCATCTCGTAATAGTCGATGCCCGCCTTGGCGGCATTAGGATCGCCCGCATATTTGGCGGTATCGCCGTACCATTGCTGAACTTTGGCAAAAAAGCCCTGTATATCGGCCTGTGTTCGATAGCTTTCGCCTGCTTTTGCCAGCAGGATTCCTGTGGCTAAGGTTGCATTCAGGCTGATAACCTTCGGATTCTCGCGGATCGGCGGCGCTTCATCTAATGGACGCAATAACCCGGCGCTCTCAAGCGCGCCCAGCCAACCCATCACCCACTGGTCTTGGTCTGCGGCCAGGGTACTTAAGCCGGACGGCGCTTGGGCGTCCGCTAAAATGGCCGTTCGCAATTTTTGGGCGTGTTGCGTTTGATCCAGAATAAATTCATCGCGCGTAATGGGCGTTGCCGCGCCAAGCACATTAAAACGGAACGGGATTGCCATCCACTCAAGCAGGGTGACATGTATTTCTGGCTCTTTGGCAAGAAATTTTTGTGCCAGTCCCGGTGAAATATTATTGAGGTCTTGCACACCGTTATCCAACAGACCTTGCGTCTTCCATTCCGGCCTTAAGGCGTAAAGTTTGTCCCGCAGCCCTTCAAAGTCGTAATTCAGCCATTCCTTCAAACCGGGGTAGGTCTGGACGTTGAAGGTTGCGCCGACGAATCCGCCTGCCGCGACATCCAACGCATAACCGGGGGCCAAATTAAAGCCTGCGGTATTTTGCGCGCCATCGAGCTGCGCCCAGGGAATATCGCTGCGTAAAGTGCCGTTGGTCGGCGTGATACCGTAGGTTTGGGTATTCCCTGCACTGTCGAGCGTCGTGCCATCCGGCTGGCCACCGATATTGCTGCCGAAAATCACATAGGGGAGTTTAACGCCGCCCAGCACATCGTTGTTATAGCCCATTTCCGGTACGCCCACGTCGAAGCGGACATAGGGCGTGTCAACGTTGGTCAGGCTTTGTAAGGAAACGCTGTAGTTGGCGCTATCGCCCGGATTAACGGTATGCGAGCCGCCGATGCCGATAGTGACATCAGCTTCGATACCGCGCTCGACAAGATAACGCATCGCATCGGTGACTTGCTGCCCGTCAGGGTTAATCACGCTGACGTCGTATAAGCCGTGCGGCGCAGTACGCAAGTCGAATATCGCACGGATATGCGTTGCATCGAGCACTTGCCAACGCGTCGGCTCGACCTCGAAAACGCCCGGACGCGATAACTTGACCAGCGCTCCGGCCTTGAAATGGGAGCCGTAAATATCCAAGGTCACCCAGCGGTGGTTATCGTCGCCGGTACCGCCTTGATCCGGCGTCACTTTGGTAATGGATAGCGGCAGCAAATCCGCCCTTAAGGTGACCGGCGTATCGGCAGCGCCTTGATTGGATCTTACCAGTATGTAATAGACACCGGCTTGGGTGCTGGGGATGAAGGCCTGTTGGTCGGCCGACAGCGGATTAGTGTAAGACGCATCGAACAGATAGCTGGTCGGCACATCGCCATAGCGGATATAGATCTCGTTCGCGCCTTGTTCGGCTGTGGAATCGAGCAGCACGCGCAAAGTTTCACCGGCTGCGACACTGACTTTGTAAAGACGGGTTTGCTTAAGAGCCAATGTGGTTTCCAAAGGGCTGGCCAGAGCCAGTTCGGGAACCTGTACCTGCAAGGTTGCTGCTGACGCAGTGCGGTTATTGGCCTCCTGAGGCGGCAAGTTCAGCCCGGTGGCGGTGTAGGTTATCTTGCCTTCGAACACTTCATTGTACAGGTCGGGCCTGACGATCACCCGCCAGTTGCCGTCTTTGAGCGGCGGCAGTTTGGCTTTCAGGCTACCGTTGTAGCTGGCATTGGCATTCAGGCCGCCGTTATGATCGACTTTGCCGATCAGAATGTCGCCCAAATCCCAGTTGTTGTCGCTCGACAGGTAAACCGCATCAGTCCAGCGTCCGTAAGCGGGATTGGTGGAGTCGTTGGTGATGGTGTAGTCAACCTGAATATCATCGCCAACCTTTGCATTGGCAGGCAATATGACATTGCTGGCGATGAGGTCTGCCGGTGGCGGCGTTTCTATCAAAATCGGTTGTGTTGCAGTGGTAGCGTTATTTTGTTCCTTGCCGAATTCGCGCACCTTGCCGTTTTCGCCCACTCCCCAGGCCCGCGCCGGGTCGGTAATGACAAAAACATAATAAGCGCCTTCGAGGTTTCGCGGCGCGCTGACGGTCAAACTGCCATCGTAGTTTCCGCCAGCCAACATACCGCCTGCGTGACTCACATAGCCTAAATAACTGTCCTTGTTAATATCCAGGAAACGGTCTTTGGAAAGATAAATCAGGTCGTTCCAGCTGCGTTGATCGCCAGGGGTATCGCCGCCTGCATTGATGACCTGATAACTCAAGGTAAAGTTCTGCCCGGCCACCACGGATACCGGCGCATTAACATAAGCCACTTGCAGATCCGGCGGGGTCGCTAAGTTGATAGGCAAATTAATTGTTAATACATTGTTGCCTTCTGCCTGGAATTCCGGCACCAAGCCACTCCCCCCCGCATCCATGACCACATCGAGATCATTCCGGACTGTGCTTATTTCGCTTTTGTTAATATCCAGGAAAACATTGGTATCGGCCTTAACGATAAGCTGGAAATTTCCGCTGATAGACTCAGGCAGATTGACCACCGTCGAATAGGTATACGATTCGCCCGGTTTTAGATATTTCGGCTTGTTATTTTCGTAGAAGGAGACGGATTTAACCCGTAAGGTATGTTCCGGGCTACCCGTAATCTCACTATCTACCAGCGGATAGTCGCTTGCATCCAATGAGGCATCGCGCGAAAGGAAAAGACCGTCAAACCAGCCATTGGTACGGGTTTCCCGTGTACCCTGATTGCTGACTGTCCAGGTGACCGTTAGCTGTTGGCCTGAAGACGGATTAGGGTTGGACAGTACAATGCTGTCGACCCTAAGATCCGGCTCACGATAGGTAATGTTGAGCGAGCCGCGCATCGTATTGTTGGCGTTACGGCCAGCCTCATAAACGGTGCCTGTTCCATAGGTTTCTCTAAATTTTTCACCCCCATAGAAAGTCAATGCGGCGTCATTTTTTCCTGGCTGAAACTCGGACCTTGGTTCCTTATTCTGATTGTCGGCAATAACGTAAATATAGTAATCGCCATCGGTGCCGGGCGGCAGTTTGACTTTTGTTGCGGTGGTATAACTTCCGCCTGCCGCCAGCCTTTGAATATTCGAGTGTTCAAAAACACCCAGCAAGGTCGCACGCTTAGGAATAAAAACAGGATCTTTGCTGATATAAACAGCATCATTCCAACTCTTGGTTCCCGCCCAAACCGCATCGCCAAGATTATTGACCGTCCAGGTAATGGTTGTGTCTTCCCCGGAAAAGTTTTCCGGCTCTGTACGAATATCGATGACTTGCAAGTCAGCCGGGCGATCTGTAACAACCGACAAGCTTGCCCCTGTGTTATTGTTCTCGTTGATTTCAGCAACTCGCGATATAGGGACAGGAAAATCCGTCCAGACAACCAGGTAGCGTCCTTTTACTGATGGAGCAAGCTGGACAGTCTGAGTTACGCTGTACTGCTCGTTATGGCCCAAGCTGCGCGCTTGAGTGTATCTGCCGATTTCCCAGACTTCCTTTGCCGCCTTGAAATCCGGGTTGTCGGTGATATAAACAACGTCCGTCCAATTCCCGGTAAAAATGTCGCCGCGATTTTGTACGGTGTAGTTAAAACTATAGCTACCGCCTGAATCGGCTGCATCCTGCCCTGACACTTCGCTCACAACCAAGTCCGGCGGAGTAATGCCCAACACGCTGATTGCGCTGGCTTTGTAGTTGTTATTGTCGACGGCTGTCGGGTCGTCGGCATTGATATTGGTCGCTAAGGTGTCTTCAAGAATGATGTTATAAGTATCGCTCCATACCGTAATGAAATAATCGCCTGACAATACGTTATCGGGAATTTTCACCTGTACAGTACCCAAGTAATCCTGGTCGACGCCAAGATTACCCACATGGGTAAACGAACCCAGCAGAATGTCGCCTTTGTATGCCCCAGGCTTAAGTTTATTTCGCGCCAGCCAGATGCTGTCAGTCCAGCTATTGACAGCCGCAGCCTCGCCTCGCGTTGTGTCGCTGCCTTTATTGCTGACCGTGTAACGAACCTCAATGTTGGAACCGTATACAGCCTGATCCGGTGCCACGACATCACTGGTAACGAGGTCGCCAAAAGGGATAGGGTCTACATAAAAATGCGTGGCCCTGACGTTGTTAGTCTCATTGGGATACTCGTCAACATTGTAGTTACCGTCAGCAACCACAATTAAGTAGGCATCGCCGCGATAGGTAATGGGAATATCGACTAGGCCGGTCTCGTTGGCATAGCTCTCGCTGGTTGCCAGAGCCGAACCGTTTTCAAATTGACCCACCAACCTGTCGTCGGCGCTCAGATTGCCATCCAGCGATAGATAGACTTTGTCCGTCCATCGCCCGGTAGCAGCTATCGGCCCCTGATTGCTGATGGTGTAACGGATACCGGCCGCTGTCCCTGCTGTTACATGTTCGGGCGCAATAACGGTGTTCACCCGCAAATCAGGGCGATCATTCAAGCTGACTTGGATGATGTCGGCAGAATCCAGGGCATTGTTGTCTCTTGCCGCGCCGTATTCGTAGACTTGGTTTCCGCTCTTGCCGAGGTTGACGTTAGAGATGACTTTGATGCGATATAAGCCTTCTATTTTAGCGGGCAAGCGCAGTTGTTCGGTGCGGGTATAACGAATTCCCGATTCCAGGTTGCGGTCGTAGGTAAAGCTGCCCAGGGTGACGGTCTGACCGGTAGCACCCGCCGGAATCAGTAATACAGTATCCACCCATAAACCTGAAGCCGCAGCATCGCCTTGGTTAACGACAGTCCAGCTGATGTCGATCAAGCCGCCTTCGTTAGCGACGGCAGGCAGAGCGATGCTTTCAACGACTAAATCCGGCGACTTGGAAAGTTCGACCGGAATCGATACCGATCTGCCGGTGTTGTTTTTGTCGTAAATGAATTCGAACGGCCCTCCGGTGCTGACGTTGATGTAGAAGTTGCCGACGATGCCTTCAGGTAGCATGACGTTGATGCTGCGGGTATAACGGCCATCGACGGCCAATTTGCCAAGATGACTGGCCGCGCCGAAGTCGGCGACGATATCGGTACCGTCAGCATTGCGGCTTAGCCAGACCTTATCTCTCCAGCTGTCGATATCAGTGATGCCGATGCCGTTATTAACCACTTCCCAACTGATGCTTAAGGGCCGTCCGCTAGCAGCCGCCCCTTGCGTGGCAACGGACTCCACCTGCAAATCGGCATAAGGGATAGGCATCACGTCAAGACTTTGAGCGGCTTGCAAGACGTTATTGCTCTCAAAGTAATTCTCAAACACTTTACTTCGGGCATCGCTGATGATGAATAATTTGTAGCTGCCGGTTGTTCCGGGAGCCAACAAGATTCGTTCACTACGGCTATAGGATTCACCTGCAGCAAGTGCGCCGTCATGGATATATTCGCCGATGACAACATCATCGGCATTGCCAAAGGTATCGTCTTTGGAGAACACCACGCGATCCGTCCAGGTCGAGGTTTTGCCGACGCCTGTACCCTGGTTGGCAACTGTCCAGCTTATATCGACGGGTGCCGGGTCATCGATCACTTGTGTTGGCGCGGTAATTTGGGTGACCGCCAGGTCGGCGTATGCGGCTAAGTCGATATGGAGCGCCGACGAGGAGCGGTTATTGCCTTGCAAACGATCATCAAATGTCGTGTTGGCATCAACCACGACGACCAGTTCGTATTCGCCATTCAATTCAATGGGAATTATAAAGTCGGCTGTCGCAGTGTAGGTTTCACCGGTTGCCAGCTGTCCGTTTCTGGCTATCTCGGCGACTTTGGTCAGCGTACCGTTTTTTGCAAGGAAGACCTGATCGATCCAGTTGCCTACAGCATTATTTCCGTTGTTTATTACCGACCACTCCAGATGAACGCTTGACCCGGACTCGACCAGACTAGGCCCAGTCAAGCCAAGCACTGCCAGATCGACGCGCGCAACATGGACTGTTGCAGCCGAACTCGCGGTATTGTTGCCTTCGGCAGTCCGCTCATAAATGGTGTTGTCGGTATCGGTTTTGACGACCCAACGGAAGTCGCCTTCGGCAAATCCAGCCGGTAAGGTGAAGGTGACGGTTCTGGTTTCGCTGGTTCCCGCTTGCAGGGTGTCGAGATAGAAGCTGCCTGCGACTTCCTGCAAACCGCCCGCGCCGGTATCGAGGTAGATTCGATCTCGCCAGGGTCCGCTGGCTAAGCTATTGCCCAGGTTATTGAGGGTGTAGCTGACGCTGGCTTGTGCGCCAGGGCGTAATACCGAAGGGCCGCTCACGTCGCTGACTGTCAAGTCGGCGACCGGCGCTAAAGCTACGCTCAGTTTGGCAACGCTGGCACCGACATTGTTCGCGGTATGGCCGTTTTCAGTCACGCTACGGTTGGTGTTGGTGTCCACCAGAATGTAATAGTCACCAACCAGATCCCGAGGTAAGGTCAGGATGGCTTTACCCAGATAACCTTGCCCCGCCGCTACCTGACCTGCATGTATAATCGAACCGGACAGAATGATGTCATCGCTGCTCAAACTGGCATCGCTGGATAACACCACGCGGTCGTTCCATAGCGCCAAGTCGGTTTTGGCATTGCCGTTGTTGTTGACTTCCCAAGTGATCTGGATATTTTCGCCGCTTAAGGCGCTTTCCGGCGCGGTGACGTTAGCCACCGTCAAGTCGGCATAAGGGGTTTGTAAATCTATCGCCGATACCGGGCTAGTGTTGTCGGCACGGGTATCAGGTTCCAATACCTCCAAGCCGCTGTCGGACTTAACCGCCAAATAATATCTGCCTGCTGGCTTAAATGGCAGGTTGACAGCAACGGATTTGGCATAGGACTCACCGGTTTTAAGGACGCCGTTATGGCGGTAAGTGCCAAGCACCACGTCATCGCTATTGCCGATGACGCTGTCTGTGCTAATGACTATCTGGTCATTCCAGGCGGCTGGCGTGTCGAGTGTGCCATTATTGGTTACGCTCCAACTGATGTTGACGGCTTCTCCCGCTACGCCAGCAACAGGCGCTGTGAAGTTTGCCACCCGCAAATCCGCATAAGGAACTGCCGAGGATTGGGTATTGATGCTGACGGTATTGTTGGAACTGGCTGTATTGGCGGCGTTAGTTTCAAATAATGCGCTTTGCCCCGCCGCATTTTGATTGGTGATTACACGAATTTCGATTTCGCCTACGCCGCGCAGGCCGTCAGGAAGCCGGAAATTAAAGCTACGGTTCCTAAACTCGCCCGTACCAATCATCCCCTGAGTCGTATCGTAAGCGAGACCGGTATTAAGCAGCTGCTCGCCGGTGGTTTTGTTGGTGATGGTAATACGCTCGTTAAATCCGGCAGGCGTAGCCGACAAGCCTTCGTTCCAAGTCTCCCAGGCTAAAGCGATGAGTCCGCCTGCATAGGCTGTTGCCTGGTCTGTATGCAGGTTCTTGACCGATAAATCTGGGCCGGAAGCTAGTGTGGTTATGCTCGTGTTATTGGTTTCGGCTGTATCTTGCAGGTTATTTTCAAAGATGTCCGCATTGTAGTCGGTGCTGATAACAAACTCGAACTGCCCGGCCGCATTGACTCCTGCAGGCCAAGTCAAAGTATAAGCGCGGTCGATAAAACCGCCTGCCGCCAACGTGCCGTCGACTGAAGGAATATAGGGCAAATCGGCGCTGGCAACCAGTTGGCCGGTAGACAAGTTGCGCACTTGCACATGGTCTTTCCAGGCTTTGCTAATATCGGCATTGCCGGTATTGCTGACCCGCCAACTCAAGGTCACAGACGTGCCAGGGCTCCATGCACCGGGAGGCTCAACGTTTAAGGAACCCATTTTTAAATCGGGATAGGCGGATAAGGTGGATTGAATCGTGGTGATGGCGGCATTGTTTTGCTCGCCGATACTGCCAGCTTCAACAACATTATTGGCAACATCCGCAGTGACTTGAAAAGACAAATTCCCTGCGCCTCTATTGCCTTCCGGCAAGGTAATGGTGATTTGCCGGTTACGCCCGTTTCCGGCTTGCAGGGGCGAGCTGCCGATGTCGTCGTAATTTACCAAGTAATTGGCGATAATCTCGTTAGTCGAAACATTGCGGACTATCACCCGGTCTTGCCACGCCGATGCGGTATCTTGGTTGCCGTTATTAAAGGTTTCCCAGCTCAATACGACTTGCCCGCCTGATTTTAGTTGCGTCTCAACCGGAGCAACCGCCAGGTTGCGGACGATTAAATCAGGCCCCGGCTCACTACCCAAACCGGCAATGATGACTTTGGCGATTTTAGGTACCGACACGGCGCTAAATTTATAGTTGTTGGTGCCGGTTGTGGAAATGTACCCTTCCACCAATAATGTATAAATACCGGTTTGCGCCAAGGCTATCGGGCCTATGTCAGACCCCATATAACTGGTATCGAATACGACTTGTCCGTAAGGATCCAGCAACCGCCAATAGGCCGTGTTGGATAATGCTTGGCTATCGAAATAATATTGGTCGCCTGCGCTAGCGTTGAACCGGTAAATATCGGTCTCATTGGCCGGGTTCAATTGGCCGCTGATAATGGTGCCCGGCGTAATGGACGTTGCTTGGGCTATATCCAATAAGCGGAAGCTATAGCTGCCTACTGCATCCAAGCTTCCGTCAATGATTAAAGTGTAATCGCCGACGACTAAATCGTAGATAGCTGAACCGCTAAGATTACTGGAATCGCTGCTGTTGAAATACCTTGCTGAAACTACCGTTCCTCTGGGACCTATCAGTGTCCAATTCAGGCTGCCATTGTTAGTCAGGGAGTCGAAGTAAAGCTGTTTGGCTTCGCTGAGCGTAAAACTGTAAAAGTCCCGTTGCCCAACATGATCGATGCTGCCGTTCACCGTATTGCCCACAGTGAGAGTAGACTGGTCATCGGTCACTTTTTGGACATTGAAGCTGTAGTTGGTGGTGCCGGTCTTGGTAATGTACCCCTCCACCAGCAAGGTATAAACACCGGTTTGCGCCAAGGCTATTGGGCCTATGTCGGATCCCATATAACTGGCATCGAATACGACTTGGCCGTAAGGATTCAATAACCGCCAATAGACCGTGCTCGATAATGCTTGACTGTCGAAATAATATTGCTCGCCAGCGGTAGCATTGAACCGGTAAATATCGGTCTCATTGGCCGGGTTAAGCTGGCTGATGACCGACGTGCCCGGCGTAATGGCCGTACCTTGGACGATATCCAATAAGCGGAAACTATAGCTGCCTACCGTATCTAAACTTCCATCAATGATTAGAGTGTAATCGCCAGCGACTAAATCGTAGATAGCTGAACCGCTAAGATTAGTGGAATCGCTGCTGCTGAAATCCCTTGCCGAGACTACCGTACCTCTGGGACCTATCAGTGTCCAATTCAGGCTGCCATTATTAGTCAGGGAGTCGAAGTAAAGCTGTTTGGCTTCGCTGAGCGTAAAGCTGTAAAAGTCCCGTTGCCCAACATGGCCGATGCTGCCGTTAACCGTACTGCCCACAGTGAGAGTAGACTGGTCATCGGTCACTTTTTGGACATTGAAGCTGTAGCTGGTGGTACCGGTACGGCCAATGTCCCCTTCCACTAACAAGGTATAAACACCGGTTTGCGCCAGGGCTATCGGGCCTATATCAGCGGCCATATAACTGGTATCGAATACGACTTGGCCGTAAGGATCCAGTAACCGCCAATAGGCTGAGTTGGACAATGTTTGTTTATCGAAATAATATTGCTCGCCCGCGGTAGCGCTGAACCGGTAAAGATCAGTCTCATTGGCCGGACTGAGCTGACCGCTAACCACCGTTCCCGGCGTCAAAGCCGTAGCTTGGGCTATATCTAATACGCGAAAGCTATAACCATTGGATGCCCGGCCATTGACGAGCAACGAGTAGGTACCTGCCACTAACCTTATAGCTATTGCCCCGCCTAGGCCGTTAGAATCACTATTGATAAAGTCTCTTGTCGCCACCACGGTGCCGCGAGGCCCAACCAATGTCCAACTCAAAGTACTGTCATTGCTCAATGCATCAAAATAAACGCTGGTGTCGCTGTTTAAGGTAAAGCTATAGAAATCCGCTTGAGTGGACGACAACACACCGGCCACTGTCGTGCCCAAAGTCAATGCCGTCCCGGTCGGCCGTGGGGCAATAGGGGTATTGCCTTGGTAAGCCACATTAAACTGGTAGTTTGTCGTGCCGGTAGTGGAAATATAGCCTTCGGCCAGTAAGGTGTAGAGGCCTGTTTGCCTTAAGGTGATTGATACGGTATCAGTGCCCATATAGCTGGGTCCAAATACGCGCTGACCATACGGGTCTAACAGCCGCCAATAGGCAGTGTTCGATAAACTTTGGCTGTCAAAGATATATTGATCACCGGCTGAAACATTGAATTGGTACAGATCGGTTTCGTTGGCTGGAGTAAACTGCCCTATTACCGATGTTCCCGGCGTTAATACCGTAGCTTGGGCTATATCCAATACGCGGAAGCTATAGTCCCCCACCATGTCGCCATTGCCGTCGATAATCAGCGTGTAGTCGCCGGCGACCAGATCGTAAATAGCCGAACCGCCTAGGTTGGCGGAATCCGTGTCGGTGAAGTTCCTGCCGGACACTACCGTACCCCTGGGGCCTACCAATGTCCAATTAACACTGCTGTTGCTCAGCGCATCGAAATACAACTGTTTGGCTTCGGCTAAGCTAAAACTGTAAAAGTCGCGCTGCCCGGCATGGGCGATGCTGGCGGTGACCGTATTGCCCAAGACGAGCGCGGACTGGCCGTCGGTGACCTTCTGCACATTGAAGCTGTAGTTGCTGGTTGCTCCCGTGTCATAGACATAGCCTTCTATCAGCAAGGTATAAGCCCCGGTTTGAGCCAGGGTCAGCGGCTCCTTATCGGCAGAAAAACCATTTGGCCCAAACACCAATTGCCCATAGGGATCCAACAACCGCCAGTAAGGCGTGTAGTTGCCCGAATAGGTTTTGTAATCGAAATAAAACCGTTCGCCTGCTGTGACATCGAATCGGTACAGGTCGGTCTCATTAGCCGGACTGAGCTGGCTACTCACGGTTGTTCCCGGCGTCAAGGCCGTGGCCTGGCTGGTGTCCAAGACGCGGAAGCTGTAGTCGCCTACCATATCGGTATTGCCGTCGATAATCAGCGTGTAATCCCCGGCGATCAGGTCATAAATAGCCGAACCGCTAAGGCTGACCGCATCCGTACCGGTGAAGTTCCTGCCGGACACTACCGTGCCCCTGGAACCTACCAATGTCCAATTAACACTGCTGTTGCTCAGCGCATCGAAATACAACTGTTTGGCTTCGGCTAAGCTAAAACTGTAAAAGTCGCGCTGCCCGGCATGGGCGATGCTGGCGTTAACCGTATTACCCAGGGTGAGCGTAAACTGCTCGTCGGTGACTTTCTGCATATTGAAGCTGTAGTTGTCAGACGCCGCCGCGTCATAAATATAGCCTTCTATCAGCAAGGTATAAACCCCGCTTTGGCTCAAGGTCAGCGGTTCCTTATCGCTATAGAAAACATAGGGTCCAAACACCACTTGACCATTGGGATCCAATAGCCGCCAGTACGGCGTATAGCTGCTTGAATAGCTTTTATAGTCAAAATAAAACCGTTCGCCTGATGTGACATTGAATTGGTACAGGTCGGTCTCATTGGCCGGGTTGAGCTGACCGCTCACGGTTATCCCCGGCGTCAAGACTGTGGCTTGGGCGATGTCCAATAGGCGGAAACTGTAGTTGCCCACCATGTCGGTATTACCATCGATAATCAGCGTATAATCCCCGGCGATCAGGTCATAAATAGCCGAACCACTAAGGCCGGCCGCATCCGTACCGGTGAAGTTCCTGCCGGACACCACCGTGCCTCTGGGGCCTACCAAGGTCCAATTAACATTGCTGTTGCTCAGCGCATCGAAATACAACTGCTTGGCTTCGCTCAAACTAAAACTGTAAAAATCGCGCTGCCCGGCATGAGCAATGCTGCTATTAACTGTTTCGCCCAAAGTCAATGTGGCCTGGTCATCAGTGACTTTCTGCACATTGAAGCTGTAATTGATTGTTGCCCCCGCTTCATAGACATAGCCTTCTATCAGTAACGTATACGTACCGGTTTGGGCCAAAGCCAGCGGTTCTTTATCTTTTTTAAAAATGTCGGGTCCAAACACCAATTGCCCATTAGGATCCAATAACCGCCAAAAAAAGTTATAGGTGTTTCCTGAGGAAGTTTTGTAGTCAAGATAAAATCGTTCGCCGGCTGTCACATTGAACTGGTACAGGTCGGTCTCATTGGCCGGACTGAGCTGACTGCTCACGGCCGTCCCCAACGTCAAGACCGTAGCTTGGGCGATGTCCAGAACGCGGAAGCTGTAGTTGCCGATCATGTCGGTATTGCCGTCGATAATCAGCGTGTAGTCGTCGGCAACCAAATCATAAATGGCCGAACCAGCTAGGTTGGCGGAATCCGTGCTGGTAAAGTTCCGTCCGGACACTACCGTGCCCCTGGAACCGGTCAAGGTCCAATTAACGTTGCTGCTGCTCAGCGCATCGACATACAGCCGCTTGGCCTCGCTGAGTGTAAAACTGTAAAAGTCGCGCTGCCCGGCATGGGCGATACTGCCATTAACCGTATTGCCCAAGGTCAGGGCAAACTGCTCATCAGTGACTTTCTGCACATTGAAGCTGTAGTTGTTGGCAGCCCCCGCGTCATAGATATAGCCTTCTATCAGCAAGGTATAGGCGCCGGTTTGAGTCAGGGTCAACGGCTCTTTATCAGACCCAAAACCGTCAGGGCCAAACACCAATTGGCCATTGGGATCCAACAACCGCCAGTAAGGCACATAGCTGCTTCCTGAATAAGTTTTGTAATCGAAATAAAACCGTTCGCCCGCCGCGACATTGAATTGGTATAAATCTGTCTCGGCGGCAGGATTAAGCTGACTACTGACGGCTGTCCCCAATGTTAATGCTGTGGCTTGGCTGATGTCCAATATCCGGAAACTATAGTTGCCCACCATATCGGTATTGCCGTCGATAATGAGCGTGTAATCCCCAGCTATTAGGCCATAAATAGCCGAACCGCTAAGGCTGGCCGCATCCGTGCCGGTGAAGTTCCTGCCGGACACCACAGTGCCCCTGGGGCCTAGCAACGACCAATTGACGCTGCTGTTGCTCAGCGCATCGAAATACAACTGCTTGGCTTCACTCAGGCTAAAGTTGTAAAAGTCGCGTTGCCCGACATGGGCGATGCTGGCGTTAACCGTATTACCCAAGATCAGTGTGGACTGGTCATCGGTGACTTTCTGCACATTGAAGCTGTAGTTGTTGGTTGCCGCCGTGTTATAGACATAGCCTTCTATCAGCAAGATGTACGCCCCGGTTTGGCTCAGGGTCAGCGGTTCCTTATCGGAGGAAAAACTATCAGGGCCGAACACCAATTGGCCATTGGGATCCAATAGCCGCCAGTAAGGCAGATAGGTAGTTCCTGAGAGACTTTTATAATCAAAATAAAACCGTTCGCCCGCCGTAACATTGAATTGATACAGGTCGGTCTCATTGGCCGGGCTGAGCTGGCCGCTCACAGCCGTCCCCGGCGTCAATGCCGTAGCTAGAGCTATATCCAATACGCGGAAACTGTAACCATTGGATGCCGGGCCATCGATGCGTAAAGAGTAGGTGCCCGCCACCAGTGGTATAGCCGCTGCTCCGCTGAGATTAGCCGCATCGCTGCCGGTAAAGCTCCTTGCCGACACCACAGTGCCGCGAGACCCGGTCAATGTCCAATTCACACTGCTGCTATTGACCAGCGCATCAAAATAAATAGTGGTGTCACTGTTTAAGGTAAAGCTGTAGAAATCCGCTTGTGTCGACGACAACACACCGGCCGCTGTCGTGCCCAAGGTCAAGGCTATCCCTGTCGGCAATGACGCAATCGGGGTGTTCCCCTGATAAACCACATTGAATTGATAGTTTGTCGTGCCGGTACTGGCAATATAGCCTTCGGTCAGTAAGGTGTAAGTGCCGGTTTGCGTTAAGGTGATTGTTCCTGTATCGCTGCCCATAGAATTGGGACTGAATACCAACTGCCCATAGGGGTCTAGCAACCGCCAATAGGCTGTATTCGATAGGCTTTGGCTGTCAAAGAGATATTGGTCGCCAGCCGTGACATTGAATTGGTACAGGTCGGTTTCGTTGGCAGGGGTAAATTGCCCTATGACCGGCGTTCCCGGTGTTACTGGCGTGGCTTGGGCTATATCCAATACGCGGAAGCTATAATCCCCCGCCATATCGGCATTGCCGTCGATAATAAGCGTGTAATCGCCAGCGACCAGATCATAAATAGCCGATCCGCTAACACTGGTTGAGTCCGTACTGGTGAAGTTCCTGCCGGAAACTACCGTACCTCTGGGGCCAAGCAGCGTCCAATTGACATTGCTGTTGCTCAGCGCATCGAAATACAGCTGTTTGGCTTGGCTTAAGCTGAAACTGTAAAAATCGCGCTGCCCGGCATGGGCTATGCTACCGTTAACCGTATTACCCAAGGTAAGCGTGGACAGATCATCAATGACTTTCTGTACATTGAAGCTGTAATTATTCGTCACAGTGCTATTTATATAGCCTTCCACCAGCAACGTATAAACACCGGTTTGGGTCAGGGTCAGCGGTTCTTTATCGGCGTAAAAGCCGTCGGGGCCGAACACCAATTGACCATAGGGATCCAGCAACCGCCAATAAGGATAACTGCCTGAGTAGCTTTTAGAATCAAAATAAAACCGTTCACCCGCCGTGACATTAAATTGGTACAAGTCGGTCTCATTGGCCGGGCTAAGCTGACCGTTGACGGCTGTCCCCGGCGTCAGTGCCGTGGCTTGGGCTATATCCAACAAAGAAAAACTGTAGTTGCCCACCATGTCGGTATTGCCGTCGATAATGAGCGTGTAGTCGCCTGCAACCAAATCATAAATAGCCGAACCGGCAAGGCTGGCCGCATCGGTGCTGGTGAAGTTCCTGCCTGCAACCACTGTGCCTCTGGGGCCGGTCAAGATCCAATTGACATTGCTGTTGCTCAACGCATCGAAATACAGCTGTTTGGCTTCGCTTAGATTAAAGTTGTAAAAATCGCGCTGTCCGGCATGCGCTATGCTGCTGTTAACCGTTTCACCTAAGGTAAGCGTGGACTGGTCATCGGTAACTTTCTGCACATTGAAACTGTAATTACTGCTCCCTGTAGCACTGACACGCCCTTCAACCAGCAACGTATAAGAACCATCCACCGGCGTAGCAATATCAACATCGGTAGTAAAATTAGTGGGAGCGAATACGTTATTCCCATTAGGATCGATTAACCGCCAGTAGGCATTTCCGCCAGTTAAATTCAGGCTATTAAAATAATAATGCTCCCCTGCTGTGGCATTGAATTTGTATACATTGGTTTGGGTTGCCAAATCCAGTGTACCCGCCACATCGGTTCCGGGAACAACTTCTTGAGCTTTCAGCACATCAATTAAGCGGAAACTGTAAGCACCCGTTTGATCGCTATTGGCATCCACGGTCAGCGTATAATCACCCACTGCCAAATTAAGCAATGGGCTAACTGAAGCATCTACCGAATCTGAATTAGTAAAACTCCTATTGCCTACTACCGCACCATTAGGCCCGGATAAGCTCCAATTCATATTGGCATTATTGGTCAACGAATCAAATACAATTTGAGTATTTTGACTGAGGGTGAACCCGTATTGGTCTACTTCGCCTTGCACATCAATCGAACCTGATACCGCTTGCGCAGGATTTAAATCCCCGGATAGCAGCACTCTTGGCTCAAGGGCTTCAAATCGAATAGCGGAATTACTCGTTAATTCTTTATGACTAGGTACAGCAGACAATGGTTTCGATAATCCTTTAAAACTCCTAAATGCCTGCTTAAGTCCCGACATTAGGGGTGACATAGTAAAATCAGGATTATCAATTTTTTTAATAGACTTACGCATTATCAACCCCTTATGAATCAGTCCGATTCAGGACAATTAATTGTTATTTATAACCAACTACTTGCTACCATTTTTGTCTAACTCTGGAAAAACGACTTTGCATTTCACTCCAGCAGGAATCTCAAGCTTTGAATTTGGCATCTCAAGAAACACGACAAAAGTCCCGCTTGCCGCATCAATCAACAGATCGACCATATTAACTTTGGCGGAATAATTGCTGCCTTGAGGAATCTCCGGCGTCACATTTGCACTCATTCCATGTTTAAGCTCACCAAACACCTGCTTCGGCAAAATGATATGAACCCTAAGCGGGTTCATTTCTGCAACCTTGAAAATATATTTTTTATTTGAACCCAACTCAAAAACTTCTCCTTGAAACGCGCCTTGGTCAACTACAACACCGTCTACGGGGCTTTTAATAGTCCGTAAATTAAGCGTGCTATTTTGTTGTTGAAGCTCCAAACCGGCTATTTGGCGGTTTTCTTTCGCAACCTGGAGTTCTGCTTCAGCTAGGCGAAATTCCGCCTCCGTATCTTCGCTGTCTTGCAAAGCCATTAACTGTTGACTCGCCATCTCCTGACGTCTATTAAGTTTCTTTTTAGAAAATTCCATTTTTCTTTCGGCCATTCGAGTAGGGCCTACTTGCTGAGATTTGAATTTAGCCAACTCCGAAGCTGCGCGTTCTGCATCAGACTCAAGCGTTGCCAGGGTTTGCATTTTTTTTACCAGATCGCCTCGCTTAACATAAACGCGATCTATTCTGCCAGTGACCGAGCTACCTACCTCAACCATTTGAGCTGGCTCAATCAAGCAGTCAAATTCAGCCGCCATGCATTTTGAATGCATAAAAGCCACAACCAACAAGAAGCCAAATCGGATAAATATACTCAGTAGCATAATTAATAAAAACTATAAATTTAAGAGTCAGATTTCACTTTTTACACCTACATCAACAACACGGCAGGGTCTTGCATTGACACATTTCCACGACAGAGAAAAAGACGGAATCGGGTCTTTCTTTGTGCATTTTCCGAAAAAAAATGAGAACTTAGCCCAGTATTCTGTTCAACGTTTTTGTTTATATTTATCACTAGGCTCATTTTCTCTTCAAAGCAACGGGTAATAAGCGACATACCACAATTCGTTTTTTCCTCCATTCATTATTTGCAACTCCGCTAGCCAACATGTCGCGCCCGTACCGTCAGCACGGTGTTGAATAACGTTATTAATGTACTTCAAAAAATAACCGATGTATGTCCTCCAAAACCTACTCTCTTGTAAGCCTTTATCTATAGATAACCTAAATGTGCGTAGGCGCTTAATTTCCAAAGAAAATATTTATCGAAAAATTTTCCGCTAAGGAAAAAACTGATCTTTCCCGATTTATTTTACGGACACACGGCTAAGAGAGTAACCTAACCCCGAGGTGAACAATGAAAATCAAGAAAGAAGAAGGCATCCAATCAACACGCCAAAAATATACAGCGCAGTTTAAGGCGCAGGTTCCTGAGAGTGCAGCGTGATGGCGTACCGAGAAGACCGCCCTGGATTTGGGTATTGCGGAGTCAATACTGTATTCGTGGTAAGCAAAGAGCCGACAAACCGGCCAATCATTAAACGCCACAAAGGAAGCCGGGACAACATCACAGAATGGAATCCCCGAACTCCGCGCCGCCTGGGATCACGCCATCAGCACTCGTAACTGGATATTAGCTGAGTGAAAACAACCGCGCAGCTGATCCGCGCGCCGAAGATAGGCGCATCATCAGTGAACGAACAGGCAATAAAATTGTTTTGAACTCGCTGAAAACGGCAATTGGGCGGATAACAGTAACACAAGGCAAGCAGCTGAAGAGCGAGGAATAAACTGGGTGCCCTTCACATTTCATGATTTACGTGCAAAAGCCGGAAGTGATGCAGGAAATGCTCAAGAGCTTTTAGGTCATGCAAATGCTGCGACAACCAGGAAAGTGTATGAAAGAAAGGCTAAAAAAGTGACACCTATTCGGTAAAAAGTTAGACAGCCGCACTTTTTAAGCACTGTAAGTCATTGATTAATGGGGTGAACGACGGGGCTCGAACCCGCGACAACCGGAATCACAATCCGATTAAACACCATTAAAAATCAATCGGTTATTAAAATTATTTCCCACCATAACCTAAAGTAAAGACTATAAAAATCAATCTACCACTTAATATTTCCCACCACACAGTGCTGCGATTCCTGACTGCGTGAAGATCGGAAATGTCAACAATAGTAGCGTCCTCAATTGATGTGTCAACACTTTTCCGGACACAAAGTTAAGCAGATTTTAGCTGCATTTCGTAGTCCACTGGCGACAAATAGTCATTGGCTGAATGAAGTCGTTCACGGTTGTAAAATACCTCGAACTATTCAAATATATCCTGCTTAGCCTCTGCTCTGGTTTGATAGCGCTGATGATGAACCAGTTCTGTTTTCAGTGTATGAAAGAAGTTTTCTGAGACGGCATTATCCCAGCAGTTGCCTTTGCGACTCATGCTCTGGATGATGCCATGTTGCTGCAACAATGCGCGATGACTGTCAGAGGCGTATTGGCTGCCTCTGTCGGTATGCCAAATCAAGCCTTTGCCGGGCTTGCGCTTCCAAACGGCCATCAATAACGCATCGTTGACCAATTTAGCCCGCATGTGTTCGGCCATTGACCAGCCGACCACT
>CAMAUL010000045.1 GCA_945861405.1 Candidatus Methylobacter oryzae
AGTGCGTGTCTCAAAAGGTCTCAGGTTAAGCCCGAGCCAGCCTATTTAGCATTAAATTAATCATAGAGATGTGGATAAATGCCTTGCTAGAATCGGTACAGACTTCGTAATCCTTGCTCAAACGGCGATAACGATAAAGCCAAGCAAAGGTTCGTTCCACAACCCAACGGCGGGGCAATAATTTAAATCCTGACGTCCCCTGAGGCCGAAGTACAACGGTCCAGACTATGCGGAAGCATTCAGCGACCCAAGCGGTGAATGCTTGACCGTTGTACCCCCCGTCTACCCAGATGCGGCGTATTTTTTTGCAGCTACCTGTCAGTGATTGCAAAATAAGCTTCGCTCCTTCCCGCTCGGGTACATTGGCAGCCGTTACCACAATCACCATGATCAGTCCCAAGGTATCGACAAGGATATGCCGCTTGCGTCCTTGGATACACTTGGCGGCATCATAACCTTTGATACCCGCTAAAGCCGTTGTTTTAACACTTTGGCTATCTATGCTTCCCGCTGTAGGATGCTTATGTCGCCCCGCTTTGCGCCGGACGTCAGCTCGTAGCGTATCGTGAATCCTCTCCCATGTGCCGTCTTTGGTCCAACGCCGAAAGTACCCGTAGACCGTTTGATACGGCGGAAAGTAGTCCATCGGTAACAAGCGCCAAGCGCAGCCACTCCGGGCGATATAGAAAATAGCATTGATCACCTTGCGAAGACTAACTTGTCTCGGTCGACCACCGGGCAAGGCGGCTGGCAACAGTTCACGGATCAAATTCCATTTACGGGCGTTTAAATCGGTCGGATAGCGTTTCGGGCGTTTTCGTTTGGACATGGCAAAAAAATTTGCCATTTTCCAAATTTTCTCGGGTACTGGCTACTTTTAAAACACGCACTGAGTTATGCCTGTATATGTTGACGCCGGAGCAACCGCATTCCGCCGCATGAAAATGGCGCACATGCTGGCAGATACCGAGCCAGAATTGCACGAGATGGCTGACCGCATTGGGCTAAAGCGCGAGTGGTTTCAAATCGATGGAGGGACGCCGCATTATGACATCTGCCAGAGTAAGCGAAAAAAAGCGCTGGAGCTAGGCGCAACTGAAATAAACAGGAACGAGGTAGTCGCGCTGATCCGTCGATTACGCAATGCGCATAACGATAAATATATACACCGCCGCTAGGTCGACCTCATGCGCTCGTGGCTTACGCTGCGAGACAGGAGTCGAGTAGTCCCCAGAAGCGATAGTGCATGTGTTTTCACGCAGCTTGCGGAGTGAAAATGCAGGCTTTCCGACATCGCGTCGAGTCATTGCGAGAATGATGTTGGATGCCCCTTGTTGGGTATTCAACGAAAGAAGCAGGACGGCTGGGGCAGCCGCAGGCATTAGCGGTCGCGTAGTTTTTGCCGCTTGTTGGGCAGGGATGCTCATAAAAGCTTTCGCAAAAATAGTGACTCCCCGGAATAAATAGCGTTCCCCACATCCGTGGGGATGAACCGGACGGCGCTGCCGTACGCGCTATCCTTCCCCGGCGTTCCCCACATCCGTGGGGATGAACCGGCGGTCGAGTTGGCAGGCTCGGATTGGTGGGAGCGTTCCCCACATCCGTGGGGATGAACCGGCTGATTATGGCGTCATTTTCTCGCGCCAGTTGCGTTCCCCACATCCGTGGGGATGAACCGATACTGCTTTAGCGCCAATGGCTTTAGCGGTTGCGTTCCCCACATCCGTGGGGATGAACCGTTGCCAGCGTGATACTGACAACAGCACCGCCAGCGTTCCCCACATCCGTGGGGATGAACCGCAGATTGCCGCCACGGTAGACGATATTTACCGGCGTTCCCCACATCCGTGGGGATGAACCGGCTCGTTCAACATCACCAACACCGCCAAGACCGCGTTCCCCACATCCGTGGGGATGAACCGTCGGTCAAGCAGATACTGGAAGGCTCGGCGGTGCGTTCCCCACATCCGTGGGGATGAACCGCGCTCATTTGTCGCTTTATTCTTGCTGTCCAAGCGTTCCCCACATCCGTGGGGATGAACCGTCGGCAACTCCGGCCAGTTCATACAAACCTACGCGTTCCCCACATCCGTGGGGATGAACCGACAACAACGAAATAAAAAATGACTGAGAACGCGCGTTCCCCACATCCGTGGGGATGAACCGCCATTTAATGTGGTTTGACAGCCTAGATTCCGGCGTTCCCCACATCCGTGGAGATGAACCGAAATAAAAGTTGGTGTTTTGTTTTTTTACTGACCTTTATAGCACGATTAACTTTTTTTACGTATAAAGGAGGCCTTTTGTTGAGGAGGATGTGGAGTTGGTAGACGTTAAACAAACAACTGTTTTCTTTACTTCTGATGCAAGTGATGAAGAACTGTGGAATTTCGCTGATGCAAAGTTACCTTGGTATTTTGTATTCTTTAACATACTTCATCAGTCTGGTCGGCTATTCCAATACGACGGCCTGGAGCGCTCAAAAATGACCGTTTTTAAGAACCTTTGCTTGTTTGGTGGTCAACGAATTAAGCTGCTCACTGTCCTGGTGCTCAAATGCGGCCGCTTTTCGTTTTAGCTCGCTCTCGTTCAAGCCGTTCTGCTTGGCAATATCTCGCCACTGCCCGAGGGCGCTACCGATGGCTTTTAAGCCGTGTTCCACCTGCCTTTTATCTAGATTGAAGAAAGCAGCCATTTCCTTGCATAGCGCAAGGGAAGGCTTGCTTTCGCCTGGCAGGAATGCCAGCGCGTGTGTGCGGCGCTCGAATAATTCATTGTTGGGATTCAGATCGTAAGCAGGTGACAACCGCCAACCTTGGCGATCCCGCAAAAAACCATGATTGCGCAAGTGGTCATCGGTGTTGCCAGTCATGGCGTTGAATGTCATCCGACGCCACATATCGAAGCTATCCAGCTTAGGTTGTGACGACATGCTGGCTACGACACTGGCGAGTTCCCCATAACTGGCGTCCTCGCCGTCGCGGCGGGCGGTCAGTGTCATGGCAGAAGCAAAAGGGATGCGGTCGACCGCGTTCCGGTCGAACCGTTCTAGCAGCAGAATTGGGCATGCATCGTCCTTGTTTAGCAAACGATGCTGGGCTGTAGGAATGCCAGCTTTTTGTGCCAGATCGAGCATGGTCGCCTCCCATGCGCACACCCGCTCGGTATCCATGTTCGACTGGAACTTAGCTAGGTAAAGCTTGCTGCCGTCCTGGACGGCCGCCTTGGGATGGGCACCACCCAGCGACGTGCCAGGCCCGAGCAACTGGCGCAAGTCGTCCTCGGTTTCCACGCCTTTTTCCAGCCGTCGACTGGCTTCTTCAAGTTTGCGTATATTAACCAGCTTGGGCACATTGGTGTTGTCGGCAAGGAACACATCCGGCTTGTCGGCTTTGCTCAAACGCAAGGCACCCATGCGCATTTGATCGCTGACACCCAACAGGAAATCCGCATCGCTCGAAAACCCAGTATTGACCCGTTTCTGGACAAGTCGGCCCCAGCGGTCGGGGGAAATGTCCTGAAACGCACCCGATAGCGTCTGGCTGTGCTGTGCGAAGCCAGGAACCAGGTTTAGTGCGGGGTCGATCTGGAAGCCTTTGGCCGCCCATTCCTTGGCATAGGTGAACTGATACGTTTCCGTTCCCCTGGTGTTGAATACTTCCAGCTCCCCCACTTTCCCGGCACAGGCTGGCCAGTCCATCGTCACGATGAGTTTCACAGCTTCGATGCTCCCCTGATCCGTTGCGGCAATTCCCGGTCGGATACGATCTGTCCCAGCACGTCGTTTTCACGGGAAAAAATGTTGGCGAACACGGACAGCTTGTCGGGATCGAGGCTGTAAATTGCCGTAGCATAGATACTCATGCTCACACTGGCCTCGCCTTTCTCCATTCGGTCAAGCGTGGCCCGCGTAACTCCCAATCGCTCTGCCATTAGCGCGGACTTGATTCGCCGCCGCCGCCGGGCATCCTTGAGATCACCGCCCAGCTTCTTCAGGGCGCGATCCACGACAAAAGATTTAAAAGCCATTATTACGCCTATTCTGTGATGTATAAAATAGGCTTAGTGTATCACAGAATAGGCGTTATGCCAAGAGGCTCCGGTGGAGTGTGCATTTGCTGTAGGCGAGTTTAAAAGTGGCAATGTTTATTCTCCTTGGTCGAATATGACTGTGGTGGCCACCGGCAATCATAGACACAAATGTCTATCCTCGATCAAGAATGGCCGATAAAACGGCCTGCTGTTCAGCGGGTGGCAGTGCGGCATAATTGTCCGCCCAGCGCTTTGCCTTCCGTTTAATGCGTTGTCGATCGGTAAAGTCTTTCCCTGCATAACTCGACCAATAAGCCGAATTGGGCGCATAGTTAAACCATAGCTGTTCTGTTCGCACCCCACCACGCGTCATGGCCTGGAACTGGAACGTGCGCCAGTCCGACAGCAGATCGTTGTACAGAGCCGATGGATAACCACTAAGGATTACATCAGCCGGAACCCGCTTTAACACTTCGATCAGTCGTACATGATCGGCTTCGGTAAATTCGTGTTTGTATCGAGCGGATGAAGTGCGGGTTTGAAGCAAATAAGGCGGGTCAGCGTAAATCAACACTCTTGGAAGGGAACAAACACAAGGGCAAGCAGGTTGTTTTTGACCATCTCATCCCTTACCCGGCCACGGTGCAGGAAGAAAATAATCAATACGTAGTCAAAATGCTGGACTTCGACGGTCTAATTGCCAATTTAATCAAAACAAACAAACTGACAAGCTATAGAACTTACAGCGCCTGAAGCTTAGACAATCCAAGGAGTTACGTTATTTCCAGTGGAAGAAAATCCACATTGACCATTTACCGCCGCGATAGAGACTGACATGATTGTGCAAAAATTGTGATTTCCAAGATTTTGTATGGTGGGCGAGTAAATCCAGCCGTAATAGGTAGTTGCCGCGTATTTAGATTGTGCGGCCCATAAACCGGATTGGCAAGAAAGTATTAAGCCTGACGCATCGCGAGCCATTAACCCGTTTGAAGCGCAGGCGGAGCTTGCTGTAACCACATCGTTAAGTTGGGCTTTCCCGGCTGTCATCGTACCAGTCAGTGTTCCCCACATCCGTGGGGATGAACCGAGCGAGAGGTGTGGCGGCGTGAACAGGAGGCAGCGTTCCCCACACCCGTGGGGATGAACCGGTTACCTGGCGGCATTACTTTGGGTTGTGGAATGAGTTGAGCGGTTCTCAGCCATAATGGACAAGCTCAATCCTTTGTCCCACTCACCAAGCATGGCCTCGCCCACGTTTTTAAAGAAATCGTTGTGCCGGATATAATCAACCATCTCGTAAGATGCTTTTACCATCCCTTCTGCAACCTCGCCCATCAACTCTTTTGCATGTGAATCTGTCATGTTGCAGTGTTGCCGGGCAAACTTCACAAGTGCTTTTTCTTTTGGCCACGCTTTTGTGCCGCCAAGCGTTAATGCAATTAAATCATCTCGAATATAAGGCGTCGTGGTAACAATATCGTAAGCGGGTGATAATCTGACTGAAGACTCGGTATTGGCATACAGGATGCCGAAATTCTTTAAATGAGCATCGCCATTCTTTACAGCGCTCGATAAGGCAAGTATTTTAAAAAATGACTCAAGGGCCACGGATACTTGTTCTGGCGACACAAACGCCTTGATGCGCTTGGTGATATTTTCGTAAGAACTTTCGTATCTCAACTCAGATGACTTGCCGTTGAGAACGCAAAAATCCTCAAAACCAAGATAATTATCACTATCAGTTCCTAAATCAAACCGCTCAATAATCAGAAACTTGCCATTATCGGATAATTCAAAATTAGGCACTTCCAGTTTTGCGTGTAGCGCTGCCCTCATGCAAAAGTATTCATTGGCGGCCAGTTGCGGGTATTCACTTGGATTCCATGCCTTGACGATATGAGTGGCGTCCCGGTGGGTAATACGGTTTATGTCGCTATCGTCGCTATCCCGGATCATAACTTTAGGCTGCACGCCAGATATGCCGGAATAAACGGCATAGCGGTTCAGCAAGCTTTCAAACAAGCCCTCTGCGCCATCATAAACAATGAGTTCTTTCACGCTTTGCGCTGGCACGCTGACCGGGTTTTTATCCATCGAATTAAAACGGAGTCTACCGATCTGGTGCTGGCCAATGATTTTCAAGAATGCCAAATCATCAAAATTCGGCACCGCCTTGCTGAATTGATTACGAAGAAACCTCCTAAGATCGCCTTCAGGCAGATTCATATCGAAAATAGGATGCAGCTGATGTTTGTAATCATAAGGATACGGATCGCTCACCACGGGCATAGTAAGGGATACCGCATTTTGCAAGGGGCATTGCGAGTCATATCCAAAGTAAAATACGCCATGTTCAAGATCGGATTTAAAGAGGTTTCCGGCCAATTGATTTTCAATAAAAACGTTAAGCATTGTTTCCTTCCTTGATGAGCTGTTGCAAGGTAGGGCGCTTCGTTTTCGCCTGCACAACGAACTCCAGTCCAAGCGCGTCGAGCAGCGATATTACTTTGCGGATGCCGATTTCAGGGATTGAGCCGTTCTCGATACCAGAAATGGTGGCGCGACTCATTTTTAATTGCTTGCCAAGGACTTCCTGGACTATTTTTTTGTTTTTTCGGGTCTTTTGGATTTCTTGACCGATTTCATCGAGGTTCATTTTGCACTCCATACAATACAAAAATGTAATTATATTTATTAATGTATTGTATTTAATGCGTAAAAGCATGTCCAGTGCAACGGGTCAAGTTTGAAATTAATTTCTTCTTGGGCGTTCCCACATCCGTGGGGATGAATTGCAGGAAGAGCTGTACCTGCGCCATATACAAGCCGTTCGTGGTGAATAAAAGGCATTTAATGAGCATTTCATGCCTGGAATATTCTACTTGTAGGGCATGAGAAGTTAGCCGTTTTCCCCACTGATTGTTGATTTTGAACCCACCCAATCCTTTAGTTGCAACGCCACCCATGCGCCGTCATCCAGGGTCAGGTCATGGCCTGCACCGATACGGCGGTGAAGTTCCAGATTCCATTTCTTCTGTATGGCTTCCGAGCAGGCAGGTGAGACCAGACGATCACCTAGCCCGTTTAATAATAAAACCGGTGGTTTCGGCTTTATGTCGCCGGGCCGGTAGCTTGCCGCAGCTACGATTTGGCGGAAGCTGTTTTTAAGGCTGATGGGGCGCTTGAGTTGTATCTTTTGCCAAGCCTGGATTATTTGTTTATCCCGATTTCGGCGGTTGCTTGTCAGCTGCAAAATCCCCGATTCCCGGTTATAGAGGTCATGCGGCAACGCCAATGCGATAAATTTGCCATAACTTTGCCAGCGTAGCCGTTGATAGAAAGGACTCAAATCGGCAAAGCTGGTATTCATCAGGATTGCGCCGCAAATATCCTCGGGGTAGCTCTGCATCCATTCCCAGGCGATCATCGCCCCCAGCGAAAGCGCCAGTATCGTTACCGGTTGTTGCAGGCAGCCTTTGTCCAAGGCATGACGGCGTACTTCGTCGGTTATCGCTTTGATCGTGTTGGGGCTGGTTTCCTGGTGAAAGCAACCGGTGCCGGGTAAATCCAGCAGTGTGATTTGAGCGTTTGGAAATGTCGATTGTAACAGGGGAACGAAAGCGCCCCAATGCGCCGACTCGCGCGCCAGCCCTCTTAGCAGAATCCAGTTTTGCCCGAGTTCTTTATTCATACCAAAGACCTAATGCCTTTTTTTCATAGGCTGCTTTTTGTCGCGGCTTAAGTTGCGTCCATGGTTCGGGATACAAAAGGCTGCGGTGTAAAAAATCAAACAGCATAAAATGTCGCCGAAAAATCCGTTGCTGGCGGTGCGGCAGCAGCGGGTGAAACAAGCCATGCCGTGAGAACAGATGCATGGGGCTTTTGCGCAGCCAAAGCCACGACCCCATTTCCAGCGTCAACGGCAGGAATAATCGTTCGGCCTCAAATCGACGGACAAAATCATCGAACAGATAGTCCCACAAGTCGCCGTTAATCACATATTCCAAACAGGTCGGCTCAATTCGGTAGATATGATGTTGATAGCAACGGTCGAACAATTCTTTCAATGCCAAGGTTTCGGCAAGGAAGGCGAACGGGATTTTGCGCGAGGCGTAGGGAAACCATAAGCGATCCTGAATGCCGAAGCCTGAATGCAAATCCACGGCAATGGACAACGACGAGTTGAACAGATGTTGATCGACAACGCGGCACAGCGCTTGGGCTTCTTTTTCCATGGTGGATTCATCGCCGCGATACCAGGGCAGGCGGGGCGTGATGCGGTGACCGCTGAAAATGCGGGTTGCGCCTACGCCTTCCACCGGCGAGTTGCGCATCAAATCGACGCCGTTGCCATTGCAGCGCGTACCCAGATAAACGCCGACCGGATTGACCAGAGGCACAAATACCAATCGGGATTTTTCAAGCCTGGCCAGAAACTCCTGATCCCAGTCCAGCAATTGACTGATGGTTTCCAGATAAGACAGGATCACTTCAGAACCGATTTTTTCCAGTCCGTGTACGCCGCCAAAAAAGGCCAATACCGGCGCATCGGGGCTAGTTGAACCGAGCGTGATGCAATGGATCGGGAATTCATGTTCCTGGTATTGAATCCGTTCGATGACCTCAACTTGAGCGCGATCTCCTAATTGCCCAATAATGCGTTCAAGTTGTTCGAGTTCGGGGAAGTTAATGCCGGTCATATAAATGAAGAGGTTGCAGTCACGTAGGGTGCACGAGACTATGAAAGTATTGTAAAAACAGGCTTAAAAAATCTTTTTCTTATTTTTTAAGTTATTGATGTTTAGCTGACTGCTGGAGTACAAACCTAGGTTTGTACTCCAAACTCTTAATACTTTCACAGTTTCACACGCTATGCGTACCGTTTTAACCGCCGAAAAAGGTACGCATAGCGTACCCTACAATGAGATTTAATGGCAGTGGTGCTTTAGCGTGTGAATGTTGCGGGAGGCTGAATTATCGGCCGATGAGCTTTCAGATATTTTGTTCCATATCATGTCTCTTGATTCAATGCTGACGCCATGGCGGTTTTTTCCTGAGCCGTTAATGACCGGAAGAAAACTTAGCCGCACTTCTATTTTATCCAGGGTCAGCATTTTGATTAAATGCGGCACAAAGGCATCGTTACCGACAAATGGTGCGAGTTGTTTGGCTATGCCTTCGTATTGGAGTGCTACGGGCTGAATAGCCGACCGGGTTAACAATGCAGGCTGAAATAAGGACGGATGAAAATGCAAAACCTCATCGCCCTTGGTCGTGGTGCCTTCGGGAAAGGCAACAATATTGCTGTTTTGTTTTAGCAGCCAGACCATTTTTTCGGCGGTCGTTCTGATATGCTGTTTATTGCCGCGATGGATAAAAATGGTGCCAGCCTGTCTGGCTAAGTAACCGATCACGGGCCAACTTGAAATGTCGCTTTTGGCAACGAAGTAGGTCGGTAAATATTGGCCGATAACGATGATGTCCAGCCAGGAAATATGATTGCTGACAAAGATGGCGCGCCGTTTTGGCAGCTCGCCATCTGTGATGATATGCAGGTTAACAATAGTGCTGAACCACTGTAGCCAGCGGGTTTTTAGCGCATCCCGTTTGATTTTGGCATCGCGCACCGAATATAAAAAACTAAGCGTAGGGAAAACCACCCCGGCGATAATCAGTCCTTTAATGAACAGGGTGGCGATCAGAAAAAGTTTATAGTACAGCCGTATTTTTAATTTCATTGTCAGTTTATGCTGTCTTTGCTTCTTGTATGCTTACGGTACCAGTTCCCGACTGGCTTGCAGCATACACACCATCCCTGGCGATATAATCTCTCATATAGTGTTTGCTGTAGCGCTCTTGCAATTGGTCTAGCGGTAACAGCACAAATAGGTCTATGCAGTTGAAATCTTCATCCCAGCAAGGCTCGCCGCAAACTACGGCACCGAAACGAAAATACGCCTTGAGTAACGGAGGAATACCCGATTCATCGCGATTGCATCTTAGTTCGCTGGGCACCGGGATGCTGGGTGTGACATGGAGCGAGGAGGGCGCAATATTTTTGGCCTCGATATTCCGGTAAATCGCATCGACGGCGAAGCCGCTGGGGCCTGGAGTAATGCTGGCGCAACCGAGTAAATAATTAAACTGTCCTTCAAGCGCGTATTGAACCAGCGCTGACCAAAGCGTGGTTAAAACCGCGCCGCCGCGATAGTCAGGATCAACGCAAGTCCGGCCTATTTCCAGAAAACGGCCCGGCAAGGTTAATACCTGGTCCAAATTAAATTCGCTTTGAGAATAAAACCGGCCAAGGCGTACGGCCTGATCCTGATTGAGCAAACGCGTGTAGCCGACTATTTTTTTATTGAGGTTGTCATATACGACCAAATGATCGCAATAGCTATCGACTTCATCGTAATCCAAGCCTTCCGATTCGGTTTTGAGCTTGGCACCCATTTCTTTGGCGAACACACGGAAACGCAAGGCCTGGGCTTCTTTTATTAATGCCGTTGAGTCTGTCGCCGCTTCAGCTCTCGACTGGTTTGCAGCATACACTCCATCCCTGGAGATCGCCGCGCCAGCTCCCGGCTGGCCTGCGGCATACACTCCATCCCTGGAGATCGCCGCGTCAGTTCCCGACTGACCTGCGGCATACACTCCATCCTTGGAGATAACAAAACATTCCAACCGTTTGGCAGGCTTGAATCGTATTGCGTCATCTGATTTTTTCATGGGTATCCACATGGCTGAATAAAGATGTGGATACCATAATGAATAAAGGTGTCAGTTTCGCGTCGAATTAATGACCATCAAATGACAGAAATATTAAGTTTTGATGACAATCTATGTTTTGCCCGCAATTCCTGTTTAAATACGCCGTCATGCATCATCAGCCGCCTGAAGGACAAAACTTTTCCGGGCTGGTGCAAGACATTTCCTTTCACTTTAAATCTATATACAACCATGGCAAATCCAAATGCAAAAGGCATTAAACGCCTGATTAACGCGTGTTTTTTTTCGGTCGCAGGTTTTAAGGCAACCTGGACGCATGAAGAAGCATTCAGACAGGAAGTCATCTTGTTTGTGGTAACGACTCCGTTGGCAATCTGGCTGGGGCAAACCAATATTGAAAAACTGCTGTTGATAGGCAGCATTGTTCTGGTCATGCTGGTCGAGTTATTAAACTCGGCGGTAGAGGCGGTCGTCGATAGGGTAGGGCTTGAGCATCACGAGTTATCGGGTCGCGCGAAAGACATCGGTTCGGCGGCGGTGATGATGTCGCTGATTTGGGCGGCGGTAACGTGGGCATTAATTCTGCTGTAAAGAGGGAGTTCTACTCCAGCCATTCAATAATATGGTCTTCCAGGTCGTCAATGTCGGATTCTTTCATCGCATAGCTGCTGATTGAAACACCTGCGTCCTGGACGCTTTCTGGGGTTCCCGACAGCAGCGGATGCCAGGATGGGAGATCTTGCCCATCGGTCAACAACCGGTAAGCGCAGGTGGCCGGTAGCCAGTTGTATTCGGCAAAATCGTGCTGCTTTAAGTCCAGACACTCGGGGACTAATTGAGTGCGTTCGGAATAGCGGGTGCAGCGGCAAGTATCCAGGTCGATCAGGTTGCAGACCACGCTGGTAAAATAGATGTCGCCGGTGTCTTCGTCTTCAAGTTTGTGCAAACAGCATTTGCCGCAGTTATCGCATAACGACTCCCATTCTTCGGTGGTCATTTCGGACAGTTTCTTGGTTTTCCAAAAACTCATGCGGCAATTCTCATTTAACTTAGCAGTTCCCATACCGGCGTGATGTTTTCAGGCAAGGGCGCAAGCCGGCCTAATTCAAGCCATTGGTTGGCGGGACTGTGAAAATCGGAACCGACCGAACCGGCCAGATCGAAGAGGGTGGCGTACTTGGCGACCGTTTTTATTTCATCACTGTTATACCGGCCGGTTACGACTTCTATGCCTTGTCCCCCGGCTTCCTTGAATGCGGCTAACAGGCGCTTCATCCAACTGGCGGTCAAATTGTAGCGTAAAGGATGCGCCAGTACCGCAATGCCGCCGGACTGGGTGATCCAGTTTATCGCCAGATCCATGTCAGTCCAGGTCGTCGAAACAAAAGCGGATTTGCCAGCGCCAAGATAGCGGTCGAATGCTTCCTGTTGCGTAGATACGTGGAATTGCGACAGCAGGAAATCGGCGAAATGGCTGCGGGTAATCATGCCATCGCCAGCGGCTTTTTTGACGGCTTCCAGCGCGCCGGGTATACGTTTTTTCTCCAGTTTATCGGCGATTTTTTTGGCGCGCTCGGTGCGCATGATTTGCAGGTTATGGGTGGCGTCACGTAGCGGCGGATAGTCAGGATTAATACCCAGCCCGACGATATGGAAACATTTATTCTGCCAGCTGGTGGACAGCTCTATACCTGGAATTAATGTGATGCCTGTCGCGTCAGCCGCAGCCTGTGCCTCGCCGAGTCCTGCGACCGTATCGTGATCGGTCAAAGCCAGCGAAGTGACGCCGCATTCATGGGCGCGCTGCACCAATGCTGTGGGCGATAAAGCACCGTCGGAGACAGTAGAGTGGCAATGCAGATCGTAGTTTTCAGTCATAGGTCTTGTAGGTTAAAGGTGCAAGGTTAAAGGCGGCTTAAGGAAGCTGTTTTTTCCATGCACCTTTTTGCCTTGTGCCCTTCATCAGCCTCACTGATACTCGCCATAAAGCTTTGCATAAAGGCCTTTTTGGCTGAGTAGGATTTCATGTTGTCCATGTTCACAGATTTTGCCTTGTTCAAAAACATAAACATGGTCAGCCTGTTTAACAGCACTCAGTCGGTGGGCAATAATGATGGTGGTGCGGCCATTTAAAAACTCCGCCATGGCCTGATGCAGTTTGTGCTCGGTCTCGCTGTCCAGCGCCGAGGTGGCTTCATCCAGTATTACCACTTTGGGGTCGGCGACGATCATTCGGGCAATGGCGATGCGTTGCCGCTGGCCGCCAGAAAGCCGCATGCCCTGTCGTCCGACAACGGTGTCCAAGCCTTGAGTCAGATCCTGTACCGTGTCCTGCAATTGCGCGATAGCCAGCGCGTTCCATAATACGATATCGGTGGCCGGTTTGCCCAGGGTCAGGTTGGCGCGGATGGTGTCGTTAAACAGGGCGGGGTGTTGCAGCACGGTGACGACATTTTCCCTGACCACTTCCAGGCCAATGCGGTCAATGGGAACTTCGTCGTAATAAATTTGTCCTTGGTCGGGCGGGTACAGGCCGATCAGGGTTTGGATCAAGGTCGATTTGCCGCCGCCACTGGCACCCACCAGCGCTACTTTTTCTCCGGCTTTGATTTTTAATTGAATGCCGTCGAGCACCTTTTCATCGCTATAGCTAAAATGCAGGTTTTCTACACGCAAGGACACGGTTTTTTTGTTTAAAAACGGATTTTCCAAATGCGGGTAGTGCGGCTCCTGTTTCAACGCGTTAAGCCGGTTGATGCGGATCAAGGCGGCCTTGGCGGCATAAAAGGCGTATTGGATGCTCAAAATTTCCTGCACCGGAGCCATCATGAACCACAGGTAGCCGAACACCGCTAGCATTTGCCCGATGCTGAGATCGGAATAAAACACCATCAGCATTGCTGAGGCGCGGAAGATGTCGAAGCCGAACAGGAACACCAGAAAACTCAATCGGGTCGCCGCATCGCTTTTCCAGGCGAATGCGGTGGAAAAATCCTTGACCGAGCGGGCCGACTCTATCAGCTGCTGACAATAATGCTTCTCGCGGTTACTGGCGCGTATTTGATGGATGGCTTCCAGGGTTTCGGTCAAAGATTGCTGGAAAACTTCAAACGCAGAGTTTTCCTTGGATTTTAGGTCTTTAACCCGGGAGCCGATAATGCGGGTGAAATAAATGACCACTGGGTTCAGCAGCAGGATAAACAAGCCCAGTTGCCAGTGCATCCATAATAAAACCACGGCAGTGCCGATAACAGTCAAGGCGGCTACCAGCAGTTTGCTGACGGTCGTGCCGATAAACGTATCTATGGTATCCAGGTCTTTGACCAGATGGGTCACCACGGTGCCGGTGCCGAGGCTCTCGTATTCGGACATCGAAATGTTTTGCAAATGACCGATCAGGTTGCTGCGGATTCGGAATACAATATCCTTGGCAATGCAGGAAAACTGCCGGGACTGGATGATGTTGAAGATGATCGCAATGATGCGCAGGATAAGGCTGACCAGCAACACAATGCCGATGTAAAGTATCGGGGTTTGCCACGCGACGGGAAAAAACAGGTTAACGCTTTGAATGATAATGCCGGGTTTATGCAACAGCACTTCATCGACCAGCAACGGCATCAGCAACGGCACCGGAACGCTGGCTATGGTAGCCAGAATGGCGATAAAATGGGAAGCGATCAGTTCTTTTTTGTGTTCTAACGCGATTTGGTAGATAGTGTTCCAGCTGTACGCTAGGGTAGCCTGTTTCGATAGCACGGGATTTGATAGGGATGTTTTCAGAGCGTTCAATTATAACAGCTTGTAGCTTTCAATATTTTGCGGTTTTTAATGGTTACCCTACATTATTTAGATTTTATGCCGGGTGGACTCCCGCCTCGCTTGAAAAATATTTCACACTGATCCAGAAATCCGGCTTGGGGAGCGACTTTTGACATCGTTGACATAGCGCATGAAACTCCTTATTCTTTACAATACGATTAATGTAAAGAAGTTGAAGCCATGCCAAAAGTGAGCGCAAAAAGACAAATCACCATCCCCATAGATCAATGCCAAGCATTGGGTATCGAGCCAGGGGATATGGTGGAGAGTTTTGTGGTTGATGGGCAATTAACTTTGGTTAAGAAGTCAGTCGGAGCTGCAAAAGGAATTTTGAGTCATGTGAAAGCACAAGGTTTCATGACAGATGAGGAGTCTTTGCAGAGTGTAATGTGTGATCGCAGTTGATACCAATGTCCTTTTGAGATACCTGCTTAATGATGCTGCTGGACAAGCAGCCATCGCCGAAGAATTGATTAATGGGAAAGAAATTGTTTTGATTACCGATGTGGTGTTGGTTGAAGCTATTTGGACATTGAAAGGGAAAAAATATCAACTCGATAAAGCGGATTTAGTTGCGGTTATACAGGCATTGTTTAAAGAGCCCAATATCCGGTTTGAAAACGGGCAAGTGGTTTGGCTGGCACTTAATGATTACCGTAATGCGCAGCCAATTAGCGGCAAATTGGCGGACTTTTCGGATGCCCTGATAGTGAATAAGGCAAGATTCATAGCCAGCGATAAGTCTGATATGTTTGGTGGCGTTTATACTTTCGATATTGCTGCTCAACAAATCCCAGGAACAAAATCGCCCTAAGTTTAGACTCACCGAGTCGAATGGAATGGTCATTGCCAAGGAGATGTTTTTAGGGTGCTCCACTAACGAGTTTTAGGGAATATTTATTGTGAGTGAAATATGACACGCCTGCGTGGAAAACTGTTGTTATGCCTAGTTGTTTTTTCCGGCGCAGTTTTTGGCAATACATTAGCTCAGCAACGAAGTAGTTTTTTGCAGGCGGAAAAATTCCTTGCCCAAGGCAAAACCGCTGCCTTCATGTACGCCAGTGCTTCCCTGACCGGTTACCCCCTGTACCCTTATCTGCAATACCTGTGGTTGAAGGATAATTTGCATCAAACCGACCGGGTTTTATCCTTTTTAGCCGCTTATAAAGACAGCCGTTATGCTTGGTTATTGAGGACAAAATGGCTGGAGCATTTAGCCAGGAATGGGCAGTGGCAGGATTTTATCCGGCATTATATCGCCAGGGATGGTGTGTATGCCGCAAACCTGCCGGGAGCAGGTTCGGCGAAAGCGACCGAAAATCCCACGCTTGATTGTCTATACAATTTGGCTATTTATAATACAGGCAATCAACAGCAGGCATTAAACGAGGCCAAGCGCTTGTGGGTTAGCCCCGATTCGCTGCCGCCGGAATGTGATTCGCTGTGGACGGCATTGATGATGTCGCCCGGTTTTACGTCGGACTTGGTTTGGCAGCGATTTGAACTGGCCTTGAGTAAGGATAATGTCTCGGTGGCCGAATTCGTGCGCCGTTCTATGAGCCGAGCCGACCAGGATATTGCCGATATTTGGTTGCGGGTACACCAAAAGCCGAGCCTGATTGAAAATAGCGGCTTTTTGAGTCCGTCAATGGGGCGGCTTTTTGCGCATGGCGTGGAATTGCTGGCAAAATCCGATTTGGATCGGGCCATACAGCTTTGGGATGATCGAAAACAGTCTTACCAGATAGACTACCAGACCGCCCAGAAGCTGGAGCGCAATCTTGCGGTTGCTTTTGCGCGCAGTCGAAGTCCAGGCGCATACCAGCGCCTTAGCCAATTGACTGCTGTCGATGCGGAAGTCAATGAATGGAAAGTCAGGTCGGCTTTGCTGGAACAAAACTGGCTGCATGTCGCCGAGGCGCTGAACGGGTTGACCGCTCAGGAGCGACAGGATCCTAAATGGCAATATTGGCAAGCCAGGGTGTTGGATAAAACAGGGAACGCTGCGCAGGCGCAGGAGGCTTACGCCAAGCTCGCCGAAGACCGCAGTTTTTACGGATTTTTAGCCGCCGACAATGTCAACAAGCCTTATCAATTTTCCAACAAACCGGTTCCTCTGGCGGAAAACGAACTCGAAAAATTGGCTAACGAGACCGATTTTAGAATGGTTAGGGAGTTTAAAGCTTTGAACCGGGATGCGGAGGCCGAGCGGCAGTGGTGGTATGCGGTAAAGGTGTTGAGCAAGGAGCGGCGCATGGTCGCTGCCAAATTGGCGCAGCATTGGCATTGGGATCAAGTCGCGATAACGACTATGGTTAAGGCGGATTATTGGGATGATCTGGCATTGCGTTTTCCGGTTTATTATTCGAATCAGGTTCATAATAACGCAGAGCGGCAGAACCTTGATCCGGCCATTGTTTTCGGCCTGATCCGGCAGGAAAGCATCTTTGATAAGGATGCCGAATCTACCGTTGGCGCGCGTGGCTTAATGCAGGTTATGCCCAGAACCGGGATGCAGATAGCCAAAGATTTGAAGGAAAAATGGCGATCAGAGCAGAGTTTGTTTAATCCCGACGTCAATGTCAGGTACGGCGCTTTTTATTACAAGCAGCTGGTAAAGCAGTTTCACGGGCATTTTGCCTTGGCCATTGCCGCGTATAACGCGGGTTCAGGCCGGGTATCGAAATGGTTGCCGAGTTTTGAATCGGTACCGGCAGACATCTGGATAGAAACTATCCCTTTTAAAGAAACCAGGAAATACGTCACTTCGGTGCTTTCTTACGCCATTATTTATCAGCAACTCATACAGAGGAAAGGCTTGAAGATGAAGGAATTGATGCTTGATGTATTGCCCGGCTAAAATTAGAGCTGATTTTTTTTGATGTCTGTTAGATAATGCACAGTTTAGAATAATAATAATTACGTTAAGGTATATAAAGAGCATGGGGAAACAGCACAGTTTTACGCGCGAAGAATTGTTGAAGTCCGGCAGGGGTGAACTGTATGGGCCGAAAAATGCGCAATTGCCTTTGCCGAATATGTTGATGATGGATCGCATTACCTATATATCGGATGAAGGCGGTACCTATGGAAAAGGCGAAATCATTGCTGAATTGGATATAACGCCTGATTTATGGTTTTTTGACTGTCATTTCCAGGGCGATCCTGTGATGCCCGGATGTTTGGGGCTGGATGCGATGTGGCAGCTGGTCGGCTTCTTTTTGTGCTGGATGGGCGGCCCCGGTAAAGGACGCGCTTTGGGTGTGGGCGAGGTGAAATTTACCGGACAAGTATTGCCTACCGCTAAGAAAGTGACCTATCGGATCAATTTAAAAAGATTGATAATGCGGAAGTTGGTTATGGGTATCGCTGACGCCACCATGGAAGTCGATGGCAAAGTGATTTATGAGGCTACCGATTTACGGGTTGGCCTGTTTACTTCCACAGCAGATTTTTAGAGGCGTTAACAATGAAAAGAGTCGTAGTTAGCGGTTTAGGCATCGTTTCCAGCATAGGGAATAACCGGAAAGAGGTTGTCGATTCCCTCAGAGAAGGCCGCTCGGGAATCGCTTTTGCAGATGTTTATCAGGAAATGGGTTTCCGCAGTCATGTCCACGGGCCTATCAACATAGATTTAGACGCATTTATCGACCGTAAAATTAAACGTTTTATGGGCGATGGCGCGGCGTTCAACTATATTGCGATGCAGCAAGCGATTGATGATTCCGGCCTGGGTGAATCGGATGTGTCGAATTTCAGAACCGGTCTGGTGATGGGTTCAGGCGGCCCTTCAACCTCGAATATTGTTGAAGCGGCTGATATTTTACGCGACAAAGGCATTAAAAAGGTGGGTCCCTATATGGTGCCCAGAAGCATGTCCAGCACCAATACCGCATGTCTTGCGACTCCTTACAAAATCAAAGGCGTCAATTACACGATCAGTTCGGCCTGTGCGACCAGCGCCCACTGTATTGGCCATGCGATGGAATTGATCCAGATGGGCAAACAGGATGTGGTGTTTGCCGGTGGCGGCGAAGAAGTGCATTGGACGATGTCGATGTTATTCGATGCAATGGGCGCTTTGTCGTCCAAATACAATGATACGCCGACTACCGCTTCAAGGCCTTATGATGAAACCCGTGACGGTTTTGTGATTTCCGGCGGCGGCGGTGTTTTGGTGATTGAAGAACTGGAACATGCCAAAGCCCGCGGCGCGAAAATTTACGCAGAACTAACCGGTTACGGCGCAACTTCCGATGGTTACGACATGGTGCAGCCATCCGGTGAAGGTGCGGTGCGTTGCATGCAGCAAGCCATGGCGACTATCGGCGGCAGCAAGATCGATTATATCAATGCCCACGGCACCAGCACGCCGGTCGGCGATACCAAGGAACTTGAAGCCTTGCGTGCCGTGTTCGGTCAAGATAACGTTCCGTTGGTCAGTTCCACAAAATCACTGACAGGTCATGCACTGGGTGCGGCGGGCGTTAATGAGGCGATTTATTCGTTGTTGATGATGGAAGAAAATTTTCTGAGTGCATCGGCTAACATCACTCAGCTAGATCCGGGCGCGGCAGGCATTCCGATAGTGCGTGAACGTAAAGATAACATCACGTTAAATACCATCATGTCGAACAGTTTCGGATTCGGCGGCACTAACGCTACACTGATCTTTCAACGTTACAACGGCTAACGTTTCTAACTATATATAAATGGAACGCGGATGACACGGATTTAGACAGATTTACACGGATTTATAGTGGGTGAAAACCAGAAAAATCAGTGATTATCCGTCTAAATCCGTGTCATCCGTGTTCTATTACTCAAACTCCATGTCAGACCCAAACCAAAAATCCAGAACCCAGTTTAACAAGCTGCAAAAAAAATTGCGGCACACGGTCGGCGATGCGATTGCCGACTACAACATGATCGAAAACGGCGACAAGATCATGGTGTGCCTGTCCGGCGGCAAGGATTCGTTCACTCTGCTGGACATCCTGATGCACTTGCAGAAAACCGCGCCGGTTGAATTCGAGCTGATCGCAGTCAATCTGGATCAGAAACAGCCCGGTTTTCCCGAGCATGTATTGCCGGAATATCTGGCATCGCTGGATGTGCCGTATCATATTATCGAAAAAGACACCTACAGCGTGGTCAAACGGGTTATCCCCGAGGGCAACACTACCTGCGGATTGTGCTCGCGCTTACGGCGCGGCACCTTGTACGGCTATGCCGAAGCCAACAATGTCACCAAAATAGCTTTGGGCCATCATCGTGACGACATCCTTGAAACCTTCTTCCTGAATATCTTTTACGGCGGCAAATTAAAAGCCATGCCGCCCAAGTTGTTAAGCGACGACAAGAAAAACATCATCATCCGGCCGCTGGCGTACACCCGTGAAAAAGACATAGAACGCTTGGCTGTGTTTAAAAACTACCCGATTATTCCGTGCAACCTGTGCGGCTCCCAGGAAAACCTGCAACGCCAGGCCATGAAAGTCATGTTAAAAACCTGGGATAAACAGTTTCCGGGACGTTTGGAAACCATTTTCACCAGCCTGCAAAATGTCGCGCCTTCCCAGTTGGCCGACACGCAGTTATTCGATTTTGCGGGTTTGATGCGAAGTTCACAGGTCGAAGAGCATGTTATGACATTTATCGCCAGGGATGGTGTGTATGCCGCTAGCCAGTCGGGAACTGGCGCGGCGAATGCCGGATTGGACGTATTGGCTCAGTAATCGGTAACTTGGGGTGAACAGCCCCGGCTTATAGTTTATAATCCCTCTATTAAAATTTTCATCGCCTGACGTTCATACGTTGGTCTCGACTGTCATTGGTTAAATACACTCCATGCAAGAAATAAATCCGATCAAAAACAAAATAGCCGACTTAAAAAGCCGTGGCGATGCCCTTAGGAGGTATCTTTGACTTTGACGTTAAGAGCGAACGTTTAGTCGAAGTTTTAAGAGAGCTGGAAAACCCGAAAATCTGGGATAACCCGGAAGAAGCGCAGGCTCTAGGCAAAGAGCGCGGCCAGCTGGAAGTCATCGTTAACACCATTAATGATTTGGAACGCGGCCTTAGCGACGCCGAAGAACTGCTGCTGATGGCGGTTGAAGAAGACGATGAAGACACGGTTGAAACCGTCGTCGATGATCTGGCGCATTTTGAAAAAAGAGTCGCAGACCTGGAATTTCGTCGCATGTTCTCCGGGCAAATGGATGCCAATAACGCCTTTTTGGACATACAGTCCGGCTCCGGCGGCACCGAAGCTCAGGATTGGGCATCGATCATTGAGCGCATGTATTTGCGCTGGGGCGAACAGAAAGGTTTTAAAACCGAATTGATTGAAGAATCGCAAGGTGATGTGGCCGGGATCAAAAGCGCCACGATCAAGTTCGAAGGCGAATATGCATTCGGCTGGTTGCGCACCGAAACCGGTGTGCATCGTTTGGTCAGAAAATCGCCGTTCGATTCAGGCAATCGCCGCCACACCTCGTTCGCTTCGGTATTCGTATCGCCGGAAATCGACGACGATATCGACATCGACATCAATCCCGCCGATATACGGATCGATGTCTACCGTGCCAGCGGCGCGGGCGGTCAGCATATCAACAAAACCGAATCGGCGGTGCGGATGACCCACAACCCGACCGGCATCGTCGTGCAATGCCAGAGCGACCGTTCGCAGCATAAAAACCGCGACACCGCGATGAAGCAATTGAAAGCCAAATTGTACGAACTGGAAATGCGCAAACGCAGCGAAACGGCTCAGGCACTGGAAGATACCAAGTCTGATATAGGCTGGGGCAGCCAGATTCGTTCCTATGTTCTGGATCAGTCGCGCATCAAGGATTTGCGCACCAGCGTGGAAACAGGCAACACCCAGGCGGTTCTGGATGGCGATCTGGATCAGTTTATCGAGGCCAGCTTGAAGAGCGGGTTGTAAGTGCGCTAGATTTCCAAGTAATGATTTTAACCGGCAAGGAAAAATTATGACCACTACCGTAGTTCATGTTCGTGTAGACGAACAAATTGAAAAACAAGCCGCAGCAACGCTTGCTACGCTAGGGCTTTCTGTGCCTGAGGCTGTGCGAATTATGTTGGAAAGAGTTGTTTCCGAAAAAGCCTTGCCGTTTGAGGTGAGGGAGCCTAATGCCGAGACCACAGCCGCATTGGAAGCATGTCGACGCGGTGAAGTTGTGAGTTTCAATAGCATTGAAGACCTTATGACCGATCTTAATGCGGACGATTGAGCGCCAAACAGCGTTTCGGCGCGATTTCAAACGGGAAAAACTGTCTGGTCGCTATAAAAATTTGGACAAAATAATCATCGATATTTTGACGGTGCTAGCCACGGACTCGCCTTTGCCGGAGCGGTATAACGATCATCCATTAATGGGTAGGTGGGTGGGATTTCGCGAATGTCATATTAAGCCCGATCTATTACTCATTTATGAAAAGTCGAGCCCTGAAACGCTGGTGTTGGCCCGACTTGGCTCACATAGCGATTTATTTAAATAAACATTTTAATCTTATAACTTTTTAACCAAAGCCCATGTCAGAAATTGAGCACGACGAACAAGAACAAATCAAACAACGCCGCAGCAAATTAAACGAGTTGCGCGAAAACGGCGGCATTGCGTTTCCTACCGATTTCCGCCGCAATGTGGTGGCCGGTGAATTGCTGGCCGAATACGGCGAAAAGACCAAGGAAGAACTCGAAGCGGAACCGTTGCGGGTAAAACTGGCCGGCCGGATGATGACCCGGCGGGTGATGGGCAAAGCCAGTTTTGCACATATTCAGGATATGTCCGGCCAGATGCAGCTGTATGTGACTCGCGATGCGCTGGCTGAAAATTTCTACAACGGGCAGTTCAAAAAATGGGACATCGGCGATATTGTCGGCGCGGAAGGCGTACTGTTTAAGACCCAGACCGGCGAACTCAGCGTCAAGGTCGATGACATACGCTTGCTGACCAAAGCCTTGCGCCCGTTGCCGGAAAAATTCCACGGCATCGCCGACCAGGAAATCAAATACCGCCAGCGCTATCTGGATTTGATCATGAGCGAGCAATCGCGCAATACCTTTTTGATCCGTTCCAAGGTGGTCGCCTATATCCGTCAATTCCTGATTGAGCGCAATTTCCTGGAAGTTGAAACGCCGATGATGCAAATGATCCCCGGCGGGGCAACGGCGCGTCCTTTTACCACCTTCCATAACGCGCTGGACATGGAATTGCATCTGCGTATTGCGCCGGAGTTGTATTTAAAACGTTTGGTTGTCGGCGGTTTTGAGCGGGTGTTTGAAATCAACCGCAACTTCCGCAACGAAGGTTTATCGACGCGTCACAACCCCGAATTCACCATGCTGGAGTTTTATCAGGCTTATGCGGAATATCATGAGTTAATGGATTTGACCGAAGCCATGCTGCGCGGTATCGCTATGGAAGTGCTAGGGAAAACGGAGATTACTTATCAAGGCGAGCAGTACGATTTTGGTAAGCCGTTTGACCGGATGACCGTGGTCGAATCGATACTGCACTTCAACACCGAGTTGACGGCGGAAAATATAGCCACCCGTGAAGCCGCCGTTGAAGTGGCTAAAAAGCTGAATATTCCGGTCAAGGACGGTTACGGTTTGGGTAAAATCCAGATCGAGATATTCGAAAAAACCGTCGAAAGTCGGTTAATGAATCCGACTTTTATTACCGCGTATCCGGTTGAGGTATCGCCATTGGCAAGGCGCAATGATGACGACCCGCATGTCACAGACCGTTTCGAGTTTTTTGTCGGCGGACGGGAAATCGCCAACGGCTTTACCGAGCTGAACGATGCCGAAGACCAAGCCGCGCGTTTCCAAAAACAGGTCGAAGAAAAAGAAGCCGGTGATGATGAGGCCATGCATTTTGATGCGGACTATATCGTCGCATTGGAACACGGCATGCCGCCCACGGCAGGCGAGGGCATAGGCATCGACCGTCTGGTCATGCTGTTTGCCGATGCGCCGTCAATACGCGATGTGTTGTTGTTTCCGCATATGAGGCCTAAAGGCTAAGCTGTATTCCCTTTGCAGAGGGTATATATTTCACATAAATCGTATTACCGTCATCCCGGCAGGGAGTGCCGGGATCCAGAGCACAGGGATGTGATACGGTGAGCGTATGGAAAAGCAACCGTGTATTAATGGAACACAAGCGGTTAATTGAACAGCGCAATCTTATGTGGCAGACTTGGTTCATTTGACATTGCCATCCATGGCACCTGGATCCCGGCATTCCCTGCCGGGATGACGAGTTGCGTAGAGTCAGTCAATTAAAAACAATCTTTCAACCGCCTGACTTCCGCAAAAACCTCCACCGGCTTTTTGCCCACCATCTTAATAGTTTCCTGCAAAACCAAACTATCCTCCCTGAAAAATGGGTTGGTCGCCAGTTCCTGTTCTATCGTCGATGGCACCGTAGGCAAGTGGCTTGCCCTCAGCTGATTGATAACCTCCATTCGTTGCCGTAACTGCCGGTTATCAGGTTCTACCGTTAACGCAAACCGGCCATTGGCTTGGGTGTATTCATGGGCGCAATAGATTTGGGTTGATGCGGGCAACGCCTTCAATTTCTGTAACGATTGCCACATCTGTTCCGCCGTGCCTTCAAACAACCGACCGCAGCCCATCACAAACAACGTATCCCCGCAAAACAGCGTGTTGTCGTCGGCAAAATGGTAAACAACATGGCCGCTGGTGTGGCCGGGAGTCGAGATGACATTGGCGGTATGCTTGCCGAGCGTTATCACATCGCCGTCAACAACGCCGCGATCAAAACCGGGGATTCTGTGTTGGTCAGAAAGCGCCGCAATCACCGTACAACCGGTTTTTTGTTTCAGCTCCAGATTGCCGCCCACATGATCCGAATGGTGATGGGTATTTAGGATGGTGGTTAACCGCCAGCCTTTTTGCTCGAGAACATCGAGAACCGGTTGGGCAACAGCAGGGTCAACAGCAGCGGTTTCACCCGATACAGGGTCGTGTAGAAGATAAATGTAATTGTCGTTTAATACGGGGAGTTCCAGGATGGTTAGCATGATTTTAATTTTTGTAGGGTGCGCATTGCGTACCTTTATTGAGATTGGGTAAATGGTACGCGATGCTATTGGGCTTGATCAAGGAGTTTGGTGGCGTATTTTTATTTTGCATGTAAAAGTTGCCATTAATAATATATTTTATGGCATTATGGACTTGCGATTTCCAAATTCATTTATACCTAACAAAGGTGTCTACTTTACGTTATGGCTCTTAAACCGCCCTCTCTTCTACTAGCTGCGTTCTGTGTTTTTTGCGGAACTACGGTGATTGCTGCTGACATTCATTCTGGCACCACAATTGCGTTTGCCGCAGAGCATGAGGGAGGACTTCATATCGTAGAAGTTTCAAGTGGAAAAATTAGTGAGCTAAACGTGGGAGTATTTCGAGTATTCGATGATGAAACGGCTATGGGTAAACCCGAATATGCTGTTATATTGAACGTTTGAATGTCGGGCATAAACAGCATGTCCGACAAAGCCTCCTTAATATAAGCAAAAAATACTTGGAGAAATCATATGAAATTTAATGTGACTATCGACCGTGACGAGGATGGTATTTGGGTCGTCGAATGCCCGTCCATTCCCGGTTGTGTCAGCCAAGGCGAGACTAAGGATGAGGCGTTAGGAAATATCCAAGATGCAATTTACCAGTGCCTCCAGGTTCGCGCTGAGCGCGGATTGCCTTTGACCATCGAGACTCGGCAAATCGAGGTTGTTGCAGCATAATGCTCCCTATCACTTTCACCCTTGAGGCCTTGTTATGACCATGCAACGCAAAATAATCACAATCACCGATCAGATGGAAAGCTGGGTTAAGGCGCAAGTCGATTCCGGCAAGTATCCAAACGACAGCGAATATTTTCAGGATTTGTTGCGTCGAGATCAGGAAAGGCGGGAAGCGGAAACTCAACTTCGTTTTACCCTTGATGAAGCGGAAGCTAGCGGTATGAGTGACCGTACTCCGCAAGCAATATGGAAGGAGGCTGAAACTCGGTTCGCCGAAAAGAATGGCTGAGTATCGGTTATCAAAACTTGCCGATAAGGATATTGGCGATATTGCTTATTACACGATTGAACGTTTTGGTATCAGGCAGGCAAGCCTTTATCAAGACGGATTATTCAAAGCCTTGGAAACGATTGCCGACTTCCCACTTATTGGCAGTGATCAAGGTCAAATCAAAAAAAATATCCGTCGTCATGTGCATGAGTTCCATTCAATTTATTACCGTGTCGATGTAAATGAGATTTTCATTTTACGAATATTTGGCCCCGGTGAAGATTCTTTACAGCATTTAAAATAAAAAGGTAACTACTCGCCCTATCTAATGCTCACTTCTGTAATGTTCAAAGCCAGCTTTGAACTCCAATAGCGCACTTTCTGGAGTCCAAAGCTGGCTTTGGACAGTAAGGAATCGGCTTTGCGGTTAACAAAGGGGCGAGTAGTTACATAAGCTGAATCCGGGTAGAGCAGCAACAAGCCGGAAACGCCACCTCGCGCTACGCTTGGGTGGTCTTATTCCGGCCTATAGCATATCTGTTTTCAATAGCGTTTTAAGCGCAAAACTTTTCAGCTTGAGCCACAATCCCCTGTACATCCAAACCGCACAACGCCAGCAATTCCTCTCGGGTACCTTGCTCGACAAAGCTGTCCGGTAGGCCGATATTCAACACCGGCATCAGAATTTGCTGGGCTTGCAGGAAGTCATTGACGGCGCTGCCTGCGCCACC
>CAMAUL010000046.1 GCA_945861405.1 Candidatus Methylobacter oryzae
TTGGGATTAACGCCTAAATCCTTGGCTATCTGGGTAATCGGCTGATTTGATCCTATCGCCAGTTTCACCGAGGATTCTCTGAATTCGGCACTATATGTTTTGGGTTTTGATTTTTCTTGATCCATTTTCGACACTCTCTCTAATTTCAGATTATTTTAGATTGTGTGTCCGGTTTAGTGTAGCCACTTCATCTGGTCAGACGTTCGGCGCGCTCGGATTCCTCGGCACTCAACTTATCACGACGACGTTTATAAGTTGCTTCAGGAATAATGCGATACAAAAGTCGTTTACGATCTTCATTGTTTAAACAAACATAGTCCACGCTGGCTTTTAGAGCGTTCTTGGGTAAACCATGAGACACTAAATCATCTAGTTCTGAAAACGAGTGCGGAACTGGGAAAAGCGCCATAATGGAAGCTATTTGTTCGGGAGTTACGAGTACCATGTTTTGCCCTCTTAGCAGTATCAATTGATATGAATATATTGGCTCATGTGATACCAATTATCAATCGCGCTTTCATACCATTTGATCAATGGCGAGGCCTTGGCCTATCCAATGATCATATTGCACTCACTAGAGTTTTAGATCCTGTGATTAACAGCCTCAAATAATAAGCACTTATTAGTAATTGCATCGGGGTGGGGCTAATTTTCGACCTCTTTTGATCCTTTTTTACATTCCAGAAAGACGCGTTTTTTCGCGCTCTTTCGATCTGACTGGCTACATTTTTTGTGACAAAGTATCGTTAATTTTTTGATGTCCAATAGGGCTTTAGAACAGACGTGATCCATCGACGGCAACCTATCCACTGATTGACTCCCATTGATACCTGGATGATTTTAAAATCGCTAAAAATCGATGACTTTAATAATGCGTTGTGGCCCTTGCGTTAGCACGAAGCTACTACATAATAAACTGAACATGATTCCTTACTGCGCTTGTCGTAGTTAATAATTTTTTTGATAATGGCACGACTTGTATCTCACGAAGAATTAAAAAACGCAACCGGCTTTGATAATAACGCTGCACTTGAAAAATGCTTGCGAAGTCAGAAAGTGGCTGTACTTTATGGGAAAAATGGTCATGTTTTCACCACCTTAGATGCTATAAATAATGCTCTTGGATTAAACCCTAAAGAACAGGATATGGATAAAATAGAGTTTTTTCGATGAGAAAAAGGGGCCGAATGCGATTTAGTGATAATTTTCCTTCGCACATCAAGGATCCGTCCAAGCTTCCTTGTCGCGCTTGGTTTAATAAGTCGGGGGCAGGGAAATGGATGCTGGACTACTATGATGCTGCTTCTGGAAAATGGCGGGCAAAACGTATTGCTGGCCCCTTAGCCTCCATGACAGAAATATGGGCGGCTTGTGAAGCTCAGGAAGTAAAAATTGAAACAACTTTCAAAAGCTTGTCGCTTGATTTTCAAAAGTCCCTTTCGTGGCGAGATTTGAGTCGATTAACCCAGGATGACTATCTGGGTTGTCATGAGAAAATTATCAAATGCAATACAGCAACAGGATTGTTCGGCGATCAACCGATCTACAAATGGACCGTGGGTACTGTGCGCAACTATCGCGACTTAAGAGCAGAAGAATCCAGAAGCCGTGCAAACAAGGAGTTATCTTACATCAAGCGCGTATTTTCATGGGCGTACGAATACGAAAAAGTAAAGAACAATCCAGCTAAAGGGATAAAAAAACTAACGGTAGCGGCACGTAAGCATTATGCAGAGGACAATGATTATAATTTTTTGTTACAGGTAGCGAAAGAATCCAACTATTGGTATATGCCATTTGCAATGGAAATTGCCTATCTTTGTCGGATGCGGCTTGCTGAGGTGGTTGATTTGAGAGATGGAGACGAACGTCCTGAAGGATTGTATATCCGCAGAAGAAAAGGCTCAAAAGACAATATTACTGAATGGAGTCCCCGTCTTGAGCAAGCTTGGGAATCTGCAAAGGAAATGCGCAATAAAATCTTGGAAAAAAAGCGTATACCCGTTCACTTCAAGCCCGAAGAAAGACCCCTCTTCATTAGCGAAAGAACCGGGGAAAGGATTGTTGCATCCTCATTGAAAACCGCAAAATCACGTATAGATCAGCGAGCAATAAAAAAAGCTAATGAACTAGGCGTAGAATTTAACCACTTCACTTTTCATGACTTGAAACGAAAGGGGGTGACCGATACAACTGGAAATAAACAAGAAGCTAGTGGTCATCGAAATGCCAGCATGCTCAATATTTATGATGTAAAACCAAGTTTAGTGAAGCCCGCCGGAGAATGATTTCCCACCACATTTCCCACCATCAGATGTTGAGAATGACTTAATAAGGCTGTATGCTATTGATTTTAATGGGGTGAACGACGGGGCTCGAACCCGCGACAACCGGAATCACAATCCGGGACTCTACCAACTGAGCTACGCTCACCATAATATGGCGGTGTTACGAGGATATTCTATGAATGGTGCGCTTGGCAGGACTCGAACCTGCGACCCCCGGCTTAGAAGGCCGGTGCTCTATCCGGTTGAGCTACAAGCGCGGAATTGGTCGGGGTAGAGAGATTCGAACTCCCGACATCCTGCTCCCAAAGCAGGCGCGCTACCAAACTGCGCTATACCCCGACAATCTCCTTTTTAATGGCTATGTAACTTATCAACCACTCTTGAAGAGCTGCCTATGATAACGATGCATCCTTAAATCGTCAATTCTTTTTTGCTCCATACGTGTTTATTTTTCTAAATAAACACCTCACGGTTAACGTTTACAGCTTGGCTTTTACGGCTTGGTAAATTTCTTCTGCGGCAACATCAGCGCCATTCAAAATTATTTCCAACTCAGCTAATTTCGCATCGGCAAAAGCTCTGTCTTTAAGCCCCCCCGCATTAATGTAAACATTTAATGCTGCGCTTTTTAGCGCGCCGTAACCTGCCATTACGGCAACACCAGCATCGCTGATTACGCCTGTATTACCTTTATCTACAGCAATCCGGCTCAATGTAATCGTTTCTGCACAGGCACGTGCGCAGGCCAAAGGAACATCGGTGGCTTCTTTTAGGGCTGTCTGAATGGCCGCGCTACGCACCGCCTTTTCTTCATCGGAATCTTTTGGTAAACCGTAGGTCGCCATTAAGCGATCAAAGACCTCAACATCGGCCTTAATCATACCGGTCAGCGTTTCACGTAGCGCTTCCGATTTTTCCAGCAATGCCTGCATTTCAACTTCGACTTCAGCGTACTTGGGCTTGCCTATGGTCAAGTTGCAAACCATGCTGATTAAAGCTGCCGCCTGCGCCCCCATTACCGCTGCCGCACTGCCGCCACCGGGAGTGGCCGATTTACTTGCCAGTTCATCAAGAAAGGCCTGAACTGATTTATCTTTTATTTCATTTGTCATGCAACATCTCTTCTTAAATAGAGTCAGCTATGGAGATTTATAAAAAAGCGAAGACTAGCTATCGCGTAAATTCGGCGCTTTAGACGCAGGTATCAAACACACAAGACAGCCTGCATGGTGTTACAAAATAGTTAATTCTGTGCAATAAAGCACAAATAAATCCTTCCTGATCGTCTATTATTAAAACCAGTCCCAGTTTACGTTATGGCTTAGCGCCAAACTTAGATGATCAGCCCACCTCCTGGTGTTGAACCTACAAGCAGCCATTCCTCATAGACTGTTTGCGTACCTCCCTGCTGCAAGGCATTGGGAGGTTTTTTTTGCCTACATGAATGTAGGCAAAAAAATCAAATGTCCTGATTAAGAATATCAAAAATCCTGGTGATCGCGCCTTGATTCTGCCGAACAAACGCCTTGCCCTTTTCAGCTAGCGATTGCCTGTATGCTGCATCTGTATATAAGTCAGCAATCGCAGTGACTATTTCATTTTTAGTCTGGCATTGTATTGCCGCGTCCTGCCTCAACACTCCTTGAGCTATTTCTTTAAAATTCGTCATGTACGGGCCAAACAAAACCGGCGTCCCTACTGCTGCGGCTTCAAGAATGTTGTGCCCTCCAACGGGCACCATACTGCCGCCGACGAAGGTTACATCAGAGGCCGCATAAAGCATCTTTAACTCACCCATGGTATCAGCCAGATAAACATCGGTATGCTGATGACACGCTTCGCCGGAACTGCGCATTACCACAGCCACCTGATACTGCTCACAGAGTTTTTTTACTTCGCCAAAACGCTCAGGGTGTCTTGGCACAATAACCAGCAATAACTCAGGAATTTTCGGTTTTATTTCTTTATAGATTTCAAGAAATATGGCTTCTTCATCTTTATGAGTGCTGGCAATCAGCCAAACAAATCGACCGCTAAACAAATTAATTTTTAACTGTAAACCCTGCTCAATAATTGTATTTGTAACTTCAACATCAAACTTTATATTGCCTAGCGTTCTGACTGTCTCTGGTTTGGCGCCGATAACGACAAACCGCTGAGCATCGTCTTGTGTTTGCGTCGCAATCAATTTGACCTGAGCTAAAGCTGGAAAAACAAGAGCAGGAATCTTTTGATACCCACTTGCCGACTTTTCCGATAAGCGGGCATTGATGATGTATAAAGGAACTTGACTGCTACCGCAACAGGCATAAAGATTGGGCCAGATTTCGGTCTCCATGATGACCGCCATCCTTGGCTTAAAGCGCTGCATAAATCGGCTGACGGCACAGGGAATGTCATAGGGTAGGTAGACATGCTCCACGCTGTCCTGCATTACGGATTTAACCCGCGCAGAGCCTGTGGGCGTGGTGGTCGTAATCAACAGTTTTGCATCGGGGTGCTGCTGTTGAATTAATTTAATTAGCGGAAATAAAGACTCAGCCTCACCCACTGAAACCGCGTGAAACCAAATGACATTCTGGGCAAATTTTCTATTATAGAAAGCGAATCGCTCACCCCATCTGTGTCGATAGGCAGGCGCTTTAATGCTTCGCCAGATCAGACGAACCAGTATGAAGGGGATTATCAGATAAAAAAGGCAGGAATAAAAAGCTCGCATAATGGGCAGGCTCAAGGTTGCAAGTCATCCCTACAACCTTGAGCCGAACCTTTGCCTTGAACCTTGATTAAGCTTCAGCGGCAATTTTAATAGGCATTTTTACGACAACATCGGTATGGCAATGAATGTCGATCTGATATTCGCCGATTTGACGAATAACGCCCTGAGGCAAACGAATCTCATGCTTTTCAACAGAAACTCCTGCTTCGGTAATGGCGTCAGCGATATTCTGCGTACCTATTGAACCGAACAATTTGCCTTCATCGCCAGCTTTGTGAGTAATCACAACCTGAAGCTTGCTCAATGCATTGGCACGCGTTTGAGCCGCTGCCAGCTTTTCTGCTGCCGCTTTCTCAAGCTCTGCGCGACGCGCTTCAAACTCAGCAATTTTAGTCGCTGTTGCCGCAACGGCCTTACCATACGGTACAAGATAGTTTCTGCCATAACCTGATTTAATGACGACCTTATCGCCCAGGTTACCCAAGTTTGCTATCTTTTCAAGAAGAATAACTTCCATTTTTTATGACCTCATTTCGGATTTTATCCGGCTATTTTTCTACGCCATCAGGCGTCTGTTGATTTGAAATTTTATTTCGTAAGTTCATCCACGCATCGCTCAGCCCAACTAAAGCAACCGGCAGCATGGCATGGGGTATCAAAAACATTGTCACATAAAACATCGGCACTATATAGCGACCCATTTTCATCGCGGCAAATACGGTATGCAATACTGCCGTTCCAATGAATGTGTACAACACAAACAGCAAAAGAGCGACATTCCACGAAACTTCAGAAATCACACCGGAACTTAATGATGCAATGACTACCACTACAATGCTGCCTATAGCCAACCTTGGATGCGTATTCAGCGATAAAAACTCTTGCCTGAATCCGCCTGGGTTATAAAGTAAAGCCTGCCACCAACGCCCCATAAACAGACCGAACAGCAAGCCAAACACTGCGGCGGCGGCGACGATTCCCGTCATGTAATGGGATAACACGTCCAAGGTATGCTGAATGTCTTCGACAGGAGCATTCGGAGGCACCATTTGTGAAAGTATCGCCTTCCACATCACTGCCAACTCGGCGTTATAGAGATAACAACCAACAACTCCCAGAACGCCAATCAATACCGCGATTTCAACCGCCAGAGATAAATACCGGCCTTCTCTTAAAATAATTGAAATTAACCAGACCGGAACCCACAGCACCATCCCATAAAGCAATACAAACTGATAATTGCCTAGCAGGAAAAAGCCTAATACCCCGGCTACCGCAGTTGAACACCCCAAAACGATCAAGCCCTCAAGAGCTCCCCGCCTTAACGTGACCAGAGCGACAGAGGCTGAACTTACTATACTTACCGGAGGCATGATCAGCGAGACCATTGCAAGAGTGGAAGCCACTATCATAGCTTGCATCCTACCCCGCATAATGTACTCAGCTAAAAAGCCCACTGATCGTCCAGCGTATTATTTGTGAGCGTCGCAGAAAGGCAGCAATGCAATAAAACGAGCACGTTTAATTGCAACACCTAACTGTCTTTGATATTTGGCGCTGGTTCCTGTAATGCGGCTAGGGACGATTTTACCGGTTTCAGTGATGTAATCGCTCAACAAATCCAGATCTTTATAGTCGATCTCTGTTCCACCTTCTGCACTGAACCGGCAGAATTTTTTGCGTCTAATGTTACGTGCCATAATAATTCCCGTAAATCCAAGTGTTAAAAGTTTTATTCAGAAGCGAGTGCGTCAGCATCAAAATCTTCGTCAATATCATCCAGATCAAGTTCATCATCGATGTCCGCCACAGCAGCTCTGGCCGCCGCATCTTTGGCTCTTGATTCAGCCACTTTATTTTCTTCGGCTGTTGATGTAGCAATGATGGATGCCTCAGTAATTGCCGCTTTTTGCAATAAAGTCATACTACGCAAAATAGCATCATTAAAACGGAAACCGCTTTCCAACTCTTCTAAAGTAGCCTGATCGCACTCGACATTCATCAGCACATAATGCGCTTTATGGATTTTATTGATAGGATAAGCCAGGTGTCTACGACCCCAGTCTTCCAGGCGATGGATTTTACCGGATGCAGTTTCGATGGTTGATTTATAACGCTCAATCATCGCTGGAACCTGAGAACTCTGGTCAGGATGGACTAAAAAGACAATTTCATAATGTCGCATGTATTTTCCTTTCGGTTAAGCCTCCCACCTCTGTCTTCAAAGATGGTAAAGCAAGGAGGAGCACACAGCCCCTAAGAACCACGCATTATAAATGTTTTTTTAGCTATTGAAAAGTGTAGCATTTGGAAACAGCACTATCACTAGTGCCAACTGAGGAAAAATAATTAAATTACTCGTGACGACAAGCTCGATCTTAACGCGCCAAACTGCAACTTAAGGCTACGCATAAATGCTCAACAAGCCCTTGCTGACCACCGCCCGCCCGCTTTCGATTTCTTGTTCCACATCATCAACTCCATCGATGACAGCGCCTGCCGTGCCTTGTTGTCCGCGACCATCCGCTGTTTGCGCAAAATTTTGCGCTTGCGAACGACCCTGATCTGACGTAGCACCTTGGGAAACATTCACTTCCGCAAGGTTGAGCTGCTGCGCGCCCATCATTTCCCGTAACTTAGGGATAGACGCTTCAATCGCTTCTCTTGTGGCCGCATGCTGCGCTGTAAATACAACAGTCGCCTGATCATCCGCCACATTAACACGAACCGATATGGGGCCAAGATGCTGCGGATTCAGCCTGATTTCTGCTGAGGGTATGGCCTTGCTACTCATCCACACAATCCGCTCACCCAGATCTTTATTCCATTCCGGATGCGATAGCGGCTTGGTTATTGCCGGAACATCCGCTTTATTTTCAACAACAGGCCTATTAAGCGCGGCGATGTCCGTTCCAACACGATGCAATGTTTTCTCGCTCTCAGAACTTAACACTTGCCGCTCAACCAGCCCGGTCTTTTCAGTTTGTCGGCCATTATCAGAATATTTCAAATTAAAACCCTGTTTATCCTGAGCCGACTGACTAACAACTGCTTCACTAGACAGCCCGTCATTAGACATTTTCAGAGATGGGGTCGATTTAGCATCCCCAGTCGATGGCTTTATAAACGACAGCAGCACTTCACTTTCAATTACATCCGCAGTCGACAAATTATTGACTACCTTTTCTTGCTCAATCGGCGCTACCGCAGGAGCTACGATACCTGCCAACACCTCCAAAGCTCCCTGATCATCGTCAACACCTGCTGCCTGGACATCTCCTTCAGCTTTCTTCTTATCAGGCTGGTCATTTGACTGCATCAAATCCATTTGAGCCGGAGCATTCATAACAAAATCCATGCTTTGCTCGACTCCGGCAGCTAGTTCTGTCGAACTTTGTTCAACCGGAACTGGCGATGCAACTGCATCTTGGATGTTTTGCTCAGCCCGAGCAGCCTGTGCAGCCGTATCTTTGATACTTTGCTGAGCCGAAACAGCCATCGCAATAACCTCTTTGATATTTTGCACGGCCTCAGCAGCCTTCTCATCAGCCGTCGTGCCCATGGTCATATATTTTAAGGTATCCGTTACCACCGCCAAGGCGGCCTCATGCCCAACATCTTCTTTTGTTTTGTCCGACAACGGCAAATCATTGCCTAATAAAGCGGCAACATCTTGCATAGCAGTCTTGTCCGCCGATAGACCGGCAACATCTGGCGAATCGTTGGCCCCTTGCAAAACAGCAATATCCGGTATCGGCAACGGGGACAAATCCTCAGTTTTTATATTGCTCAACAGTCCAATTTGCGCAACTAAAGCACCGGAGAAGTCATCAGCAGCTACGTTAGCGTCGGCCAAAGGCGGCGACAGACTTTCCACAGCAGCAGCACTACTAGTCGTTAAAGATGATAAATTTGCACTTTCAATATTCATAATCAATCCTCCAGAGATGTTATATATTGACTAAGCATTTCCCATGCCACTTGAATTATTCCGACCAATTCTGGATGCCCGTTCATCCTGTTCCAACTGTTCTCGTTTTGCCTCCTGCTTCATTTCTACCAGCAATGCTGAATCGCAAACCTTCTGCAAACTTTGGGTTTTATGATGCAGCTCTTCCCATATTTTTCTTTTGTCCATTAATTCAGCTTCAATTGAACTCAATATTTGCTCCTGACCCATTATGGCCTTATCGAGCTTGTCGATAAACGACCTAAACTCCAGGAGCTGTGCAACATTGACACCCTTAATACCCAACAGGTCGAATCTGTCCTGATATTCCCGCCGATAAATTCTTAAACCTTCAACTTGCGTTTGTAGGGCCAGAAGTTTTCTTTGAACTGCGCCCAACACTTCCAAGGCGTTTTTTTCCTGGGTCGCTTTAATGTCTACTATCGTTTTGATGCGTTGCGATTTTTTCACTTATGTCCTTTATATTCCAAGTGGACTTGGAGCTCAGCCGGTAGCTGCCCTGTTGGTGCCCAATAACAACGCCAGTTCATCTAGGCTCCGATTCATATCAACCGGCTCATCCATGTCCTGTTGCAAAAAATCTAAAATCGCCGGATTCATTTCAATGGCCTTGTCGATTCTGGGGTCTGACCCTGGCTGATACGCGCCGACACTGATTAAATCGCGGTTTTGCTGATAAAGTGAATACATTCGCCTTAAATCCCGCGCCATTTGCAAATGACCTGTATCAATAATGTCCGGCATAACACGACTAATTGATGCCTCTATATCGATAGCCGGAAAATGCCCTGATTCAGCCAAGCTTCTGGATAAAATGACGTGTCCATCCAGCACCCCTCTGGCCGCATCAGCAATAGGGTCATTGTTATCATCGCCCTCCGCCAGGACTGTATAGAAAGCGGTTATAGAACCGCCGCCATGATCGGCATTGCCGGCACGTTCCACCAAATGCGGCAATTTGGCAAAAACCGAAGGCGGATAACCCTTGGTAGCAGGCGGCTCATCAATGGCCAAGGCGATTTCACGATGCGCCTGAGCAAAACGAGTCAAGGAGTCCATCAACAACAATACATCAAGCCCTTGGTCGCGAAAATATTCGGCAATGCTGGTAGACAATAACGCCGCATGAACACGCATCAAAGGCGGACAATCTGCTGGCGAAACCACCACTACCGCCCGTTTAAGCCCTTCCTCGCCCAAGGTTTTCAGTACGAATTCATTGACTTCCCGTCCCCGCTCACCGATCAGGCCGACAACAACAACATCAGCCGTAGTAAACTTGGTCATCATGCCCAGCAACACGCTTTTTCCCACCCCGGTACCGGCAAACAGGCCCATACGCTGCCCCCGTCCCACACTGAGAATTGAATTTATCGCTCTAACTCCAACATCGAGCGGCTCACGTATCGGTCTTCTCGATAAAGGATTGATCGGCACACCATTGAGTGATACCAGTGCATCGGTTTTAAGCGGGCCTTTGCCATCAATCGCATTGCCTGCGCCATCAAGCACTCGCCCCAACAAACCAAAACCGACCTTGGCTTGGCTATGCTTGCCTAATGGAATAACCCGGCAATCCGGCTCCAACCCATGAACTTCAGCGGTCGGCATCAAAAAAATACGTGTCCCGGCAAAACCCACGACTTCCGCTTCAATCATTCTGCCGTTTTTTGCCTCAATTCGGCAGCGGGAACCAATAGCCGCCCGACAACCCACCGCTTCCAGCGTCAATCCCACCATACGGGAAAGCCGGCCTTCGACGATAAGCTCGGGGACTTCAGTCAATCTTTCGGAATAGGGTTTTAATTTAGCTAGCCAAATCTGCGACCGATCTGCTGCTGGAATCACAAGCTGTTATCCTCGTCCTCGTCTTCGGCAACTACTTCTGCGTTGCCTACAGGATGTAGGTAAGGGGTGTGAGCAGAAACGGTAGCTTCGCCTAAAGCGTCTACTGTTGGAACTCCCGGCAACTGCTCCATGCGCTGCTCTACCGCCTCCGTCCGTGGGGGCGTACTTCCTCCATCTACGGAAGCTCCTGCACCTATGGTGTCGTGCTCCCGATCCCCTCCCAATAGAATTGCAATAACAGCGGCCAAACGATGCTCTACAGTCGAATCAACATGTGAAATCTCGGTATCGACTTCGCAGCCGCCGTGGGTAATCAGCGGATCCTCAACTATGCTCCAGCTTGGTGACAGCTCATCCAACACTAATGCAGAACGCACCAAATCGGCATCATCAGGGTGTAGCTTCAACGTTATTTTTTGGGACGCTAAGGGCAAGACATTGATTGCTTCACGAACAACGGCAACGATTTGCCCCGGATCCAACTTGATTTCCCGGCGGATTATTTGCGTTGCAACCCCGATAACCAGTTTGACTAGCTCAATCTCCACCTCATCGTCAAGACGCTTAAACGGCTCGCTCAAGGATTCCAAAAGACTGACCAGTGTCGCCGCTTGGGCTTGCAACAAGTGCACATTATCCTCGTAGCCTTTCTTTGATCCCTCTTCAAAACCTTGCTGAAAGCCCTGTGTTTTGCCTTGTGCAAATGCTTCGTCATACGCCTGCTTTTGCATGGCTTCAATTTCATCAACCGTCAAAATTGGCGACAGCTCTTCCTCCTCAAGTTCCACCGCCTCCGATTTTCTTGCATCTACGCCGGAAACATCCGGCATACTCCACAATCTTAACGATTCCAGCTCCGACGCCGAAAACCTGGGCGTCTTAGATGAGCTCATCACCACCAACTCCCATTTGTATCTCGCCCGCATCCGCTAATTTTTTAGCAATAGCCAATATGTCTTTCTGCGCCAACTCCACTTCGCTGATCTTAGCGGGCGGTGAAGCATCCAAATCATCACGCAACATTTCCCCAGCCCGCTTGGACATATTGCTGAATATTTTTTCCTTAAGCTCACTACCTACACCACGCAACGCCAGTAACAACTGCCCGGTTGAGACCTCACGCAACAAGGTTTGCATGCCCCTATCATCAATAGAAGTAAGATCTTCAAAGGTGAACATCTTCTCTTGAATTTCCTGCGCCAATTCAGACCTGTGCTCGGCAATGCCCGACATCACTAAATCTGCAGCGCCGCCATCCAGGAAATTTAAAATATTAGCCACCGCATCGACACCGCCGATATTGGTTGATTTTACATTGTCAGAGCCGGTTAATTGTTTCTCCATGATTTGATCCAGCTCTCGCAACGCGGATGGCTGTATGCCTTTCATCGTTGCAATCCGCATCATCAAATCCGAACGCATGCTTTCCGGCAGGAACATCATCACATCAGCCGCCTGCTCACTTTCCATCAAAGACATAATCGTCGCGACAATCTGAGGATGCTCCAAGCGAATCATATCTGCAATCGACCGGGTATCCATCCATTTCAACTGTTCAATACCCTTGGTATTACCGCCCTGTAAAATACGATCAAGAATATTATTGGCTTTATCTTGACCCAAAGCGCTTATCAACACGGTACGAATGTAATCGTCGGTATCCATCCCCAGAGCAGTCTGGTTTTTTACCGAAATGATGAATTCCTCAACCACTTGATCCATCATCTCTATGGAAATTTCACCCACGCTTGCCATGGTGATACCCAAAGTCTGCACTTCTCTGGGAGACATGTGTTTTAGAACCAGAGCCGCCCTATCCATGCCCAGTGCCAACAACAATACGGCGGCACGATCAACTTGGTTTAACTCTTTTGTTACTACTTGCTTAGCCATCTTTTCGAATCCATGATTTAATAACAGACGCGACTATTTTCGAATCATCATCGACCAATCTTTTCACATACTCCAAACGGTGTTCATAACTTTGAGGCACATCTAACAGCAGCATATCCTGCATATCACTGGGCAGCGTAAAACTTACATTTTGTTGGCCGGCCGGTACCGCGACAGGCGCGCCTTGTTCGTTATAGCGGACAGTTCCCCCCATTGCGGCAGCCTTTTCTTGCGCCTCCGCCAACGCGATGGCTTTTTTCTCTTCTATGTCTCGACTGACAAGGCTGCGCATGGTGGGTCGAAGCACCCCGAAAAACAGAAATAACACGGCCAACACGGCGGCAATTTGTTTTAAAAGATCAAAAAACCAGCCCTGCTCCCAAACAGGTATTGATGGCAATGCTTCGATAAGCTCGTCTATTTTGAAAGTTACATTAGTGACGGTAACCTGATCGCCTCGGCTACTGTCAAAACCGACCGCCTGCTTGACCAGATCACTAAAACGACTAATATCTTCATTGGAATAAGACTGTGCTTTAACTTTGCCATCGTCCTGGGCCACATGCCGGTCATCCACCACCACCGCCACCGACAACCGGCGCAACGCACCTGTCGCTAAACGGGTATGGGTAATGGTTTTATCCAGCTCATAATTCCGGGTTGCATTTTTTGCGACAGAACCGGGTGAGGCAGCCGGGCTTTTGGCCGCAGCACCCTCCGTAGCAGCAGCCGCTGTTGCTGGGGGTTTTGTTTCCGGGGCCGTACCCGCAGGTGTCGGTTGATTTGATAACGCACCGGGAACACCTTGAGTAGCGGACAACGAATTTTGCTCTTCCGATGTTTGTTCGCTTCTTAAGGCCGGTAAATCCGGATTGAACATTTCCTGGGTTCTATCAGTTTCGGTAAAATCCACATCCGCTGAAATTTGTACGCGCATTCCGTCGCCGCCCACCAGTGGCGACAAAATATTTTGAATTCGCCCCATCAGGTGCTCTTCAATATTTTTCTTATATTCGAATTGCTTGGAGGTTAAATTACCCGCTGCTGTGGAATCGTTGCTATTTAACAGCTGGCCTTTTTGATCGACGACTGTGACTTGCTCAGCGTCCAGTTGCGGCACACTGGACGCAACTAAATGAATAATTGATTCGACTTGGCCCTTATCCAGCGACCTGCCTTGATATAAATTGACGATGACCGAAGCGCTGGGTTTCTTCCGCTCCCGCACAAACACCGACTGAACCGGCAGAGCTAACAACACCCTGGCCGCTTTTACATTCTGAATAGACATAATGGTTCGGGCAATCTCGCCTTCCAACGCACGCTGGAAACGTACCGTTTCGACACTTTTGCTGGCACCGAAACCCTGATCCTTATCCAATAACTCATAACCCATGCTATTGCTTTTAGGTAATCCTTGAGCCGCCAATTTGAGCTTAATTGCACTCACATCAGCCATCGGCACCATAATTGCCCCGGAACCGCTTTCGACTTTATACTTAACGTTATCTTTATTAAGTATCTCAAGAATCTCGGCTACATCGCTTTCACCAATTTCGGAATACAAGCGCCCGTAAGACGGCTCCTGAGACCATAGGACAATAGCAACGCCGATAGCGACACTCAGCGCCAGTCCCAGCATTAACCCGATCTGACGCCCTATGGTCAATCCGGCCAAACCTTTAAGGGCAGGATGTGCATCAACCTTGGTCGCCAAAATATGAGACGCCTCACCCTCAAGATGCCCCTTGCCCACGGGATCATGCTGGCGATTTGCCTCAACTAGACTATTACTGCTCTGTTCGCTCATTTTTTAGTTACGGTTTGCCTGATCACATTGGCATATTCATGACATCTTGATAGGCCTCAACGAGTTTATTTCTGACCTGTAACATGGCCTGAAATGAAACACTCGCTTTCTGCGAAGCCACCATAACCTCTGCCAGACTGACATTGGTATCGCCCGACTCAAAAGCCTCCGTCATTTTTCCGGCAGTTTGCTGAGTGTCATTAACCGTACCAATGGTTTGTTTTAACATTGCTGCAAAATCAGCGCCGCCGCTGCCGGTCTCTTGCACCTTGCCGCTACCGGCCTCAAGCGACATTGCCCGCATCTGAGCCAAAACTTGATTTACATTCATCTCACTCATGGGGTTTTCCTCTTACATTCTTACTTAATGGTACGAAGTTTAATGCATTTTTGATGCCACATGTTAGCATGAAATAATAACACCCGAATCTTTCATCCGCGCCATCTTATACCGGAGTGTTCTGGGACTAATGCCCAACTTTTCGGCGGTTATCTTGCGACTGCCATTTTCCATCTGCAAGGTCTGCAAAATAATGCTTTCTTCGGCAGAGCGAACCCCCTCGCCCAAGCCGCCTATCTCAATACTTTCATCTTTAGCATCAACAGGATAAGTTACGCACCCATTTCCTGCCCCCTCGTCCGAAGCACTCATCGCCATCATCGAACCTGCATCTTCAAACACCAAATCATCAACCGTAATCTTATCGCCAGTCCGTAAAATAAGCGCCCGTTGCACCACATTATCCAATTCCCTGACATTTCCCGGCCAACTGTAAGCCAACATTTTTTCAGCAGCCTGATGATCAAATTCAGGCAGTTTTTTGCCTTCTTGGCTATGCCGCAGCATCAATTCCTGCGCCAGCGGCAAAATATCGCCCGCTCTGCTGCGTAACGGCGGAATGCTGATAGGAAACACACTAAGACGATAGTATAAATCCTCACGAAACAGCCCCTGCTCCATCTGTTCTTTTAGCTTTTGGTTGGTAGCCGCCAAAATTCTGACATTAAGCTTGATTTTTTTATGGCTGCCCAGACGCTCAACTTCTTTTTCCTGCAATACCCGCAATAGTTTTGCCTGCAAGGCTAAATCCATTTCGGCTATTTCATCCAGCAACAAGGTGCCGCCCTGCGCTTGCTCGAATTTTCCCGGCATAGCCTGAACGGCTCCGGTGTAGGCGCCTTTTTCATAACCGAACAACATCGCTTCCAGCATGTTTTCAGGGATAGCCGCACAATTTACCGCGACAAAAGGCCCTTGATAATGCGTTGAATTCTGATGGATATATTGAGCAATAACTTCTTTACCTGTTCCGCTTTCGCCCTGCAACAATACGGTGACCTCAGTTTTGGCGACTTTGGCCGTCAAGGCATAAAGTTTTTTCATGCTGTCGTCTTGCACGACGCGCTGAGTATCCGCTGTATTGGCCGCCTCAGGGTTGGCCACCACGTAATCGGCCACCTTGTTGACCAGCGCCTCGGCATCAAACGGCTTGATCAGATAATCGGAAGCGCCTGCCTGCATGGCCTCGACTGCCTTAGGGATAGTTCCAAACGCCGTCATCAGCAGTACCGGTGTTTTGGAATATTTATGCTGCATATTTTTCAGCAACTGAAAGCCGTCCATAACCGGCATCTGCACATCGCTGACGACCAGTTTAAACTGTCCATGCTCCAGTTTGATTAATGCTTCAGTGCCGTTGCGGGCGGAAACCACCCGGTAACCGCCTATCTCCAAGGTGTCGCAAAGCGCCTCGCACAAGGACAGATCATCCTCAACTACCAACACATCATACTGTTTCATGGCTCTGCTCCCTCTGAATGTAGCTTTGGTGGTGATTTTTCCCGGACAAATCTGTCTGGAACAGATTTGCATTTACCCGAAGGGCATCAGGCAGGATAGCCTTATGTGAAAAACCGCCCGGCAATAAACCAAATGCCTGATTGATACAGGGCAGGACTATCGAAAAAACAGTGCCCCGACCCAAAACCGACTCAACATGAACATCGCCGCCATGCGCCTTCACTACGCTGTCGACGACTGCCAAACCCAAACCGGTGCCCTGGGGCTTGGTGGTGAAAAACGGCTCAAAAATCCGCTGCTGCAACTCTTTGTCTATGCCAGGCCCATCATCATTAATAACGATCCGCAGCTTAAAATCGTCAAGCTGAAACACGGAAATCCGTATGCACCCAGCCTGCCCTACCGCATCAACCGCATTGTTCAACAAATTAAGCAGCGCACCGCGCAAGGCGTTTTCATTGCCCAGCATGGCATCATTCTGCACTTCATTAACAATCTGCAAATCAATGCCGCCGCTACCGGTATAGTCTTTGACCGCTTCCCTGAGATGATTTAACAGTTCGGCCAATGAAAAAGTCTCCATCGCCAAGCGTCCGTCTTTGGCAAAAATCAACATATCGTTGACCTGCCTTTCCAAATATTGCAGGCGTTCAAGAATTTTTTGTGAAAACCGCTGCCGCTTTTCATTATCCAATGCCGGACTGCTCATTTGCGATGCATAGAGTATTGCTGTCGCCAGCGGCGTTCTGACCTGATGAGCCATACTCGCCACCATTTCCCCCATGGCCGACAACTGTTTTTGCTGATTGAGCATATCCTGCAAATTGCGCATTTCGCTGACATCCGACAGCAAAATAATTTGTCCTGAATCGCTAGGGTCGTTGCTCGCCACATCCCGACTGACGGTCATATTCACCCGTTTGCCATTACTCAATAATCGCTCATGCGGGTTACCAACTACCGGAATCAGGCTGCGGCCAATAACATCAGGCCAATCCAGTCCGATCAGCGGTTCACCTAAATAATCCGTCGCCACCGCGTTGCAATCCAAAACCTTGCCGTCGACATCCAGCACAATGACGCCGGCAGGAAGCGCCGCCAGTATTTTTTCCAAACGGCTGGCCAGCTTTTCTTTTTCCTCAAGGGTTTTGAGTCGCTCACTATGGGCGAAGGCAAGCTCCCCGTGGAGTTTGGCGACCTGTTCTTCCAACCCTTGGTAAGAAACCGATAAATTTTGGGATAGCTCATTAAAAATGCGGAACGCATCGGTGAGCTGTTCGGTTTTCTGCTTTTTCTGAATGTTGTGAGTATTCATGTCTGATCGCCTTGGTTTTCTAAAACTTAAACTTATTAATCAAAAACAAGCAAAAATCAGACCACATATTAAATCTTTCACTTTCAACAACTTAAAATTTAATGCCAAAAAATTGACTTCCTAACCTTAGCGTTGCAAATCATATTTTCGTAATTTCTCAACCAACGTCGTGCGCCGCATGTTCAAGCGCTTGGCGGCATGAGCCACCACGCCGCTGCATTCATTTAATGCCTGACGGATCAAATCGACCTCTAACACATTCAAATATTCTTTCAAATCTATGCCCTGCGTCGGCAATTGCGCTAAAGCGCCAGATGAGTTCTCAAAAGCGCCGATAACTTCAAGCTGCTCGGGCTGCTCATCCTCTTCGTCCGCATTAACCACCTCGGCATCATCAACAATTTCTTCTGAAACCTTATATTGTTGAAATTTTTCCGGCAAATCAGCCACCTCAACAAGGCCTTTGGGGTTAATAATCGCCAATCTTTCAATCAAATTAGCCAATTCCCTGACATTACCCGGCCATTCATGTTGCATCAGCATCGCTAATGCCGCATTGGTCAGTCGCACTGAGCCGCGATTGGACGCTTCCATGCGTACGATGAGATCATTCACCAACAAGGGAATGTCTTCAGCCCGATCCTTTAAGGCCGGTATTTCAATCGGAAACACATTTAAGCGATAAAACAGATCCTCCCGGAACCGGTTTTCCTTGATTTCATGTTCGAGATAACGGTGCGTTGCGGCAATAACCCGCACATCGCAATGAATGGTTTTGTTGCTGCCCACGCGCTCAAAGGTGCGCTCCTGCAAGACGCGCAATAACTTGACTTGCATCGCCATGGGCATATCACCAATTTCGTCCAGAAAAAGAGTCCCTCCCTCCGCCATCTCAAAACGACCTTGCCGGGTGGTCAAAGCCCCGGTAAACGCCCCTTTCTCGTGACCAAACAGCTCGCTTTCCAGCAATTCGCCCGGAATCGCGCCGCAATTGATCGGCACAAACGGTTTGTCTTTACGAAAGGAGCCATCATGCAAAGCGCGGGCAACCACTTCTTTTCCGGTTCCCGACTCGCCTAGAATTAAAACCGTCGCATCCGATTCTGCAACTTGGTCGATCAATTTACGAATATCGACAATAGCCTGACTCTTGCCTTTTAGCCACTCAACTGAAAACGAGCGTCGATCCGGCACTTCACGCACCGTAAATGTTGTTTGCGCGCTGGATGCTTGCAGCTTATCGAGTATCGGTTTCAAGACTGGATAGGTAGTCGGCCATTCCAGCACTTGGAACACACTATTGGTGATTGCGGTCGAAATCTGGAGCGCAGTCCCCTTATTGATTAACAAACTAACCGGAACCTTAGCTGCCCGTTCCACAATATCGCTGACCACAGTCGCCTGTTTATCAATGCCATCACCGACAAAAACCCCACCCAACTGATCAGTTTCGCCAAAACAAGACGCATAGTCCGACGAACCTACGGCTTCTACCCTGTATCCCATAAACTGAAAAACCGCCTCCAGCTGTTGAGCTCTTGTTTTATTATCGTCAATTAACAAAATACGCTGCAACGCCATATTTTTACACTCATCACTTACATTGGAGGCCATTTGGATTTAGCCCTACACCTTCCGCAACAACAACTGCGGCTCATCACTCTGCATAGCCTTAAATTATTCAGCCACAGATTACACGGATTATACAGATTGCTTTTTTTTACTGTATTATTGCAAACGAGCCGTTTAGGAGGAGCAAGCTCTTTATATTTCAGCTTATCAGCGTGCATCTGTGCAATCCGTGGCTGAATAAAATTATTTAGCTATTCAACGAAGTTAAGCATCGAATCAGCATTATGTCAAAATTCTTTTTATTTCATACTGTTCTAACACCTTGTTAATGTTATTTACACAAAGAAAACAATTTGTAATTTATATCCAGGCTTGACAAAAATTTCCCATCATAGACACTAGGGTTGTTTTCACAACCCAGAGTACACTTTCTTTGAACGATATGTCCCTTAGTATGCTGTTTGGCATACTTGCCGCGATGCTTATTCTTTCCGCTTTTTTCGCCGGATCAGAAACATCTTTAATGTCATTAAACCGGTATCGTTTAAGACATCTGGTGAAGCTAAAACATTCCGGCGCGATAAAAACGCAACAATTACTGCAAAGACCGGATCGCTTACTTGGCCTGATTTTACTATGCAACAATTTCGTTAATAATTTCGCCGCGTCAATAGCAACCGTCATTGCCATCAAACTCTATGCCAACGAGGAATCCATCGTAGCCATCGCTACCGGAATTTTGACTATCGTAATGCTTATTTGCTCAGATGTAACGCCCAAGACGCTTGCCGCAATCAAACCTGAGCTGCTGGCCTTCCCAGCCGCCTGGATTTACACCCCCTTATTAAAAGTCTTGTACCCCGTTGTTTGGTTCGTCAATTTATTCGTTAACCTGTTACTCCGGGTAGTCGGTGTCGATGTCAAAAAAAACCGCTATGATTCGCTCAATAAAGACGAATTAAAAAGCATTATTAGCGACGCGGAAAGCTTAATGCCTATACGCTACCAAAAAATGTTGATGGGCATCCTTGAGCTTGAATCAGCGACTGTTGAAGACATCATGACGCCCCGCAATGAAATTGTCGGCATCGACCTTGAAGAGCCGATTGAAGACATCATAACCCAAATAAAAACCAGCCCGCATACCCGATTGCCAGTTTACAAAACCAGCATCGATAGAATTATAGGCTTTATCCACCTAAGAAAAATACTGGTACTGATTCATCAGGACGATTTTGACAAGCAGACTATCATCAACTACCTGGACAAACCCTCGTTTATCCCGGAAAGTACCCCGGTACACAACCAAATGCATCGTTTTAAGCATGAAAAAATCCGCATAGGTCTGGTGATCGATGAATATGGCGATGTGCAGGGGCTGGTTACACTGGACGATTTGCTGCAAGAAATCGTAGGGGAACTGATCACCGACGACGATGCCGTCAGAGAGCAAAGTGACGGCAGCTACCTGATTGACGCCAACATTACCATCAGGGAATTAAACCGCATCACGCAATGGTCGCTACCTACAGAAGGGCCAAAGACGCTCAACGGGCTTATCATTGAGTTTATGGAAACCATACCCGAAATTGGAACCAGTATCAGGATGCATGACTACCTACTGGAAATCATTAAACGGGATGAAAATAGCGTAAAGTTAGTTAAATTTCTGCCAAAAAAATAAACCTGTGTCGCAATACCGAATGAGCCACCGTCAAAAAAATGGAATTCCTTGAATATCTGAAATGATACCGTCTATAATCAAAGTTCGTTTAAAGATGTGTCACCAGAACAATGGCAAAACTCACTGTTTTTTTTAAAGATAAAGCAATCCATTCTGGCCTGTTTGAAAACGGTGTTGTGCATATCGGACGAGATGAAACCAATGATTTAACCATTGACAGTCTGTCAGTTGCTCCGGCTCATGCCGTGATAATTATTCGTGACGATGGCTGCGCGATCAAGCCATTGAATGATGAGTTTCCACTGATCATCAACGGCTTAACAACCAAAGCGTGCAATCTAAATAACAACGACATGATTTCAATGGGCAAGCATGCCATCCTTTTCAATGCCACGGAATCTGTGAAATTTCCCGCCGCATTCGATAGCCTTGATAACGACGTAAAATCACTTAATCAGGAAATTGGCCGCGAGTTACATAGCCCTACTGCCAACTTGCAAATCATGAACGGCAATAATATCGGTAAAATCCTGCCGTTAAAAAATGCCATGACGCGGCTGGGTCATGACGGTAACGGCGTTATTGCGATATCCAAAAGAAAAGAGGGGTATTTCGTTTCCGTTTTGGAAAATAGCGGTACGATAACCGTAAACAGTCAACCTTTAGACGACAAGTCTTTAAAATTAAAAACAAATGACGTGCTGGTTGTCAACAACACATCCCTGCAATTCTTTTTGAATTAAACTCATGCATCCAATAGAAAGCAACGATAACCGCCATTTTCACCGTATTCTCTACACCGCTGCCGCCACTTTAAGCTGCGAAGAAAAAACCTGGGATTGCGAAATTACCGACCTGTCCTTAAAAGGCTGTTTGCTAAGTTTTGAGCTTCCCTGGGATGAGGACTTGGAGAAACTCTACACCCTCACCTTACAGCTATCCGAAGAAACCCAAATAAAAATGGAGCTGACCGCCATGCATGTTGTAGGCGATAAGGTAGGCTTTAAATGCGAACACATCGATATAGACAGCATTTCCGAACTGCGCCGCTTGGTTGAGCTTAATCTCGGCAGCAGCGCGTTGCTGGAAAGGGATTTGTTGGCGTTAAGTGAATAGCAGCTTGTCCACGAAAAGCACAAAAGACACGAAAAATACCCAATAAATCAGTTCACTGAATTGGTTGATCTATTTACCCTTTGGGTATGACCGGCCTACGCGGCACACCGCTTATGCTGTTCCATGCATGGCTCTACTTCCTACAGTTAAACATCTCTTTTAAAGATTTTCGTGTCTTTCGTGTTTTTCGTGGACGGAATAATTTGTGCTTTTTTGTAGATCATTTTCTCCTGATGCCCTCACATCTCCGAAAGAATACCCAACGCTTCGGAAAGCGTAGAAACCCCAAAAATCTCCAAGCCCTCAATCGTTTTTTTAGGCGCATTGGCCTTCGGTATAACCGCCTTTTTGAAACCGTGTTTTGCCGCATCATTAAGCCGCGCATGACCATTGGCGACCGGCCTGATTTCGCCGCTCAGGCCGATTTCCCCGAAAAAGAACACGTCATGCGGGATCACCTTATCCCGCAAACTGGACACAATGCCTATCACAATAGCTAAATCGGAACTGGTTTCGGTCACCTTAATGCCGCCGACCACATTGGCATAAATTTCATCATTTGCGGTAAAAATGCCGCCGTGCCGGGACAGCACAGCAAGCAACATAGCCAGACGGTTTTGATCAAAGCCCACCGCCAGCCGCCGGGGATTGCCATACTGGCACTCAGTCACCAGCGCCTGGATTTCTACCAGCAGCGGCCGAGTCCCCTCCCACAGCACCGTCACCACGCTGCCTGAGGAAGGTTTATCCGGCCTGTTTAAAAACATCGCCGAGGGATTTTTAACCTCTTTAAGTCCCGTGCTGTCCATAGCAAAAAAGCCCAACTCGCCAACGCTGCCGAAACGGTTTTTGTCCGCCCTTAACACCCTGAACCGGGCATCATCGGTAGACCCGAGCATCACTTGGGTATCAACAATGTGGCTCAAAGTCATCGGCCCTGCCAGTGATTGATCCTTGGTAACATGTCCCACCATAAAAATGGACACATCATGCTTTTTGGCATACTGGGTCAAATAACTGGCCGATTCCCTGACTTGGGAAACCGAGCCAGGCGCCGATTCCGTATCCTGGGTATGCATCACCTGAATTGAGTCAATCACCAGAATTTGCGGTTTGACTTCATCCATAACATCACAGATGCGTTGCACCGACGTTTCGGCCAGCATCATGATTTTGTCCGCCGGGAGCTTGAGCCGGTGCGCCCGCTCGGCAATCTGTTGCAGCGACTCCTCGCCGGACACATAAAGCACGCTCACGCCGCGCGCGGCAATATTGGCAATGGCTTGCAGCAACAGCGTACTCTTGCCCGCCCCCGGCGCACCGCCGATCAATACCACGCTGCCGCAGACTATCCCGCCGCCCAGAACCCGGTCGAACTCGGAAATGCCGCTGAAAATCCGCTCCGCCTGGGACAGGTTAACATCCGACAATAACTTGACCTCAGACCGGCTCCCGGCATAACCCACCGAGTTTTTGTTGCGCTCCGCCCCGCCCAGCCGAACTTCCTTGATGGTATTCCATTCGCCGCAGCTGGTACATTGACCGCCCCAACGCGGATAGTCAGCGCCGCACTGGTCGCAGACAAACGCGGTTTTATTTTTCTTGCTCATTTACTTTCCCGATCCAGCAATCGCAACCATTCATCCTCATCGGGCTGACCCTGCAAATACGAGGCTCCCGGATCAACTATAAACCATGAATCCATCGCAGTGCGCCCGAGCAGCATACGAAAACGCATGCTGTCCCTGTCGGTCAACGTCATTTCCGCCCGTATCAGCGACGGCCCTAAAATTAGCTGAGTTTCTATCACATACCGACGCTGCTTGTGTCCGCCGGAATCCGTCACCATCCGCCGGTCTTTAACCGCTGCATGGCATTCTATCGACACATTGGAGTTTTTTTGTACCGGATGAATCGCAAACATCACCCAGCGCTGCCCACCTTTTCGGTAAGGCTCGATAGCGAACGCATGCAACGCCGACGACCGCGCCCCGGTATCGATTTTTGCCTTAATCCTCGCCAGCTTAAGTTCCGGCAGAGCCACCCATTCGCGCCAGCCCAGCGTCGGTTTGTGTATCATCTGTGTAAAGCCTTCATCTAAAGTTATACTGGGTGCTAGCAGCTGCCAAAATGTGTACCATTATGCTTGAATACAGCAACCGGATAAAAACATTTTCATAAAGGATAAGCCATGTCTGAATCACTGAGTTACGCTTCCGAAAAATCAGGTCTGCCGCCCGGCTCATTGGTGCATGTCGGCGAAGTGCATAAACACGAACATAAAATCACCGTCATCGATTACAACAAAACAACGTTAACCCGGAGCACCATCAAAACCATTGAGGAACTGCTGCCCTACAAAACCAGCGATAGCATCACCTGGGTGATTATCGACGGCCTGAAAGACGTTTCCATTATCGACGCTATCGGCCAGCATTTCGACATTCATGCGCTGATACTCGAAGACATTCTTAACACTCATCAACGCCCGAAATTCGAGGAATTCGACGATTATTTGTATATCGTCATCAAAGCGCTTTCGCTGGGAGCTGATGAATTTAATGTGCAGTATGAACAGGTCAGCTTATTGCTGTTAGATAAATTTGTTTTCACCTTCAAGGAAAAGCCGGATGCGATATTCGACCCGATCTTCACCCGGCTTAACAACGATAAAAGTCATCTCAGAAATCTCGGCACCGATTACCTGACCTATGTGATCATGGACAGCATCGTCGATGAATACTTTGCCCTACAAGACACCTTCGATGAACTGATTGAAAGCATTGAAGATGAATTACTGACCAATCCATCGTCGCAAACCCTGAACACCATCCAAAAGATCAAGCGTGAATTGATTTTTTTACGCCGAAGCGTATCGCCCATGCGAGAACTGCTAGCCTCCATTCAGCGTAGCGAGTCGCCGCTGCTCAATGACAAAACCAAACGCTACTTCGGCGATATTTACGATCACGTGATCCGCGTGACCGAAGCCATGGAATCCTACCGGGATTTAATCGCCGGTATGCTGGACATCTACTTATCCAGCGTCAGCAACAAAATGAACGAAACCATGAAAGTGCTGACCGTGTTTGCATCCATCTTTATACCATTAACCTTTATCGCCGGTGTCTACGGTATGAATTTCGAGTACATGCCGGAACTGAAATGGCGTTGGGGCTACCCGGCATTATGGGCGGTGTTTATCGGCGTATCGGTATTTTTGCTCAGGTTTTTTAAGAAAAAGAACTGGCTTTAAAAAATTCCGAAGTGGTCGGTAAATCGAGCGTATCACCGCACCAATCGGTCAGCATAATAGCGATAAAAAATTAAAAAGGAATCATGGGATTCTCGGGAATTCATACTTTACCCCAATCCATAAATAACAGCATTAATCACGCTCAGAAATACGCATTTGACCGTGATCTTGCACTATATTGAATTGCTGCAATACATTCATTCCCAATAATGGCTCGCTTAGATTTGGCATAATCACGGCTGTAACGTCTTCAATTAAAAAAGAACCCATCTTGAGTTTTGGAATAATAACCCTACACCCATTAGCTAAGCCATTGGCAGTGCTCATCGTCACTTGCTTTTTACAATCAATTTCAGCGTTACGTGCGACTGAGCTAGGCAATGAAACAACCGACGCACCCGTGTCGATAACAAACGTCAGAGCGGTGCCGTTTACCTCGCCCTCTAAAAAATAATGACCATTAGATTGTTGATCAATCACCAGGGTTTTCTTTGCCTTTATAGTTGCCTTTGTCGTTTTAATCTCCACCAACGAGGAAGTCGCTTGTACATCTTCTGCACAAGCTGATTTTTGGTACTTCATCTCGCCTTGTTGATTTTTGCACTTATAAACCATTTCCCCGGAAGCCTTGATACTGAGAGTGCTTAAGACGATTACAGTTAACAACAGCATGCTATTTTTAGTCATAAATTTATCTCTGTAAGATGGTGGGTCATGGACTTTTGCGGTGCACCGGTTTTGCAAACCCGTTAGTAACGTTTATATTTACTCCAACGCAATAGCATATGCGCCTGAATCATGGAGTCAGGTCTTACCAAATTATATTGAAAAAAACAGGACTCTGCTGCATGTGATTTTGCAAGACCCCGGCTTTTCTAGCCCGAACATCGTAAAAAAGTTAGACGGGGGGCGCAAACCTCGTTCCGCCTAGGAGACTGTCGGATTTTGCAGTGCAAAAAGTGTTAAAATAGCCCCACCGAAACACGGAATCAAAAACAAAAATGGCTACCCAATTCATCCTGATTGATCGGGATACCCCCTACATCTTGCCGCCGTGTGTTCAGGATTATTTGCC
>CAMAUL010000047.1 GCA_945861405.1 Candidatus Methylobacter oryzae
ATCATGTCAAACTCCTGAATATGTACTTTGGCCTACTAACCCCATTTTTGGATATGATGATTTGATGGCTGAAAATCTGATTAATTTGAACTAGCCGCGTAACACGTAAGAGTAGCTATACCAGAACCCATCGTTTAGATGATTAATTATGATAGTTTTCGTCTATCGCTTCTACCCATCCTACACCACTTCAGTAATCCGCTTACCTTGAGAACACAGGCGACAATCATGTCCACAGATTCAAGACATATCCAGCTAATGGACACCACCTTGCGCGACGGCGAACAAACCCAAGGCGTTTCGTTCACTCCCATAGAAAAAGTCAGCATTGCCAAAGCCCTGCTACAGTGGTTACGGGTTGACAGGATTGAGGTTGCCTCCGCCCGCGTCTCTCAGGGCGAAAAAGAAGCGGTCACCAACATTAACCAATGGGCCAAACAGGAAGGCTTCGCCGGACGTGTTGAAGTTTTAGGTTTCGTCGACCATACGCGCAGTGTCGATTGGATCTTGGAAACCGGCGGCGAGGTTATTAACCTGCTGATCAAAGGCAGCGAAAAGCATTGCCGCGTCCAGCTGGGCAAAACACTGTCACAACATACCGAAGACATCCTGCAAACCGTTAACTACGCGCTGGAAAAAGGCCTGAAAGTTAATGTTTACCTGGAAGACTGGTCTAACGGTTATCGGGACGCCCCGGATTATGTTTACGGCTTGATGGATAACTTGCAAGATACCGGCATTAGCCATTTCATGTTACCCGATACCCTCGGTGTTTTGTCGCCTGATGAAGTATTGGTGAGCTTCGGCGATATGTGCAAGCGCTATCCGCAGTTGCAATTCGATTTTCATCCGCACAACGATTACGGCTTGGCCACCGCCAACGTGATGGCGGCGGTTCGCGCCGGCGTAAATGCGATACACTGTACCGTTAACTGTCTGGGCGAACGCGCGGGCAACGCCTCAATGGCTGAAGTGGCCGTGGTGTTGCGCGATAAAATGAATATGCAACTGTCTATCGATGAAAGCCATATCGTGCGCATCAGCGCGATGGTTGAAAATTTTTCCGGCAAACGCGTCGCTGCCAATGCGCCGATAGTCGGTGCCGATGTTTTCACCCAGACCGCAGGCATCCATGCCGACGGCGACCAAAAAGGCGGGCTGTACAAAACCAAATTGGGCCCGGAACGTTTTTCCCGCACCCGAAGCTACGCATTGGGCAAGATGAGCGGTAAAGCGTCGCTGAAAAAAAACCTGGAGATGTTGGAACTGGACCTGTCCGAAGAGAACCAGAAAAAAGTGCTGGCCCGGATCGTCAGCCTCGGCGATTCAAAGCAAACCATTACCACCGACGACCTGCCTTTTATCATTGCCGACGTACTGGAGAGCAAGAATTACCAGCATATCAAACTGCTCAACTGCTCGATTACCAGCGGCCTTGATTTGGAATCAACCGCCAGTCTTCGGGTCAAAGTAAACGGCATGACACATGTCGCCTCAGGTTCCGGTAACGGCGGCTTTGATGCCTTTACCGATGCTATTAACAAAGTGATGAAGCAGCATAACTACACCTTGCCTGCACTGGCCGATTTTGAAGTACGCATACCCAAAGGCGGCCATACCAGCGCCTTGACCGAGTGCGTAATTACCTGGGATTGCGGCAGCGAACTGCGAAAAACCCGCGCCGTGCATTCCAACCAGGTTTTTGCAGCGGTATTGGCTGCGCTTAAAATCATCAATATGCAATTGCACGAGCTTGGTTTGAGTCAGGGTTGAAAGTTATTGCCGCAAGATATTCGCTGCAACCGTTAACGGTAAGGTCGTTTTATCTCGCACTCTAACGAGTCGCGCCAGCAAACCGCCAATCACCCAAAGTAGCCGTTTTACCACTGCATGGATGCAGAGCAACACAGAAATCTCTATGAATAATATTAACCCGGATAAAAAACAGGACGTTATTTGTCACTGTAGTGGAACAACTAAAGGGCAAATTAAAGAGCTTGTTAATAATGGAGTCGACAATCTGGACGGAATATCCGGAATGACCGGAGCTTGTTCAGGGTGTGGTGCTTGTGATGCTTCAATATTGGAATGGCTGGCCGAGATAGCTGATTATCGTATTGCTCGGTAGGGAGCAACTTATTATCATGAAAAATCCGCAGGCGTGACCGCGTGAGGTATAGCTTTGGTCTTCATTAAGTAGCGCGAACCTAATCGGCATACCGCCTGACTTTCGCGTTTCAAACGCGAGAGTTCCCAATTTTTCAAAATCGCTACGGTAGTATTGATCGACCGAAGCGAGCACGTTTTTATGCTGTATTTGCAAATGTTCGGCCAGCACCAGACTACTGACACGCGCTTCTTGCTTTTTCTCGATAAGGGTAATGATGTTGTTCATTGTGTACCGCCCAATTGACTGATCAAGGCTCTTATATCTTCGACTTTCCAGGCCGTTGTTCTTTCACCTAGTTTTATGGGCTTCGGGTATTTGCCAGACTTAACGCCATTTAAAAACGTGCTTCGGCATACGGGGATAAGTGGAAGGATAGGCGGTTCCGCTTTAGGATTTCCGACAATTTGCCAGATTCTGAGAAAGCCCGTCTCAGGTAATGCGGATCGACTTGATGTTACATTCATGCTGATACCCTCGTCGCTTCCAGTTTAATAACCAGTTGTTTAATTTCGTCATTAGACTTTCCAGCAATGCGGGCTTTGTTGAGTGCTTCGACTTCGTTTGCAGGCCATGCAACACGGTTTCCGCCGATGCCTACGGGAGATGTGAATAGCTCCTTCTGAATTTCGCGATTCCATGTGCTAACCTCATTCAGTCTGTGTCGTGTCAGGATTGACAAAGCTTGTGTGAGACATGGTAGAAGGGGATTAATCACATTTCATTTACATCAATTGACAAAGGTGAGCTTCCTTAATTGTTGTGAAAAACTTAAGACTTTTTTAATCCCTTTAGGCGTGAGTCGTTAAGGGTGCGTTTATCTTGCGGACGGATTCCACTGCCAGCGAGCACCTTTTCCAATGCACCACTTACGGTAGCTCTCTTGCATAAAGGGTCAGCTTTCATTTCGGTATATTTTTCTATAACAGCATTTATTAGTCTTTCTCGATCCTTGCTGTGTTTACGACCAAGATTGGGTTTAGGTTCTGGTGGTTCCCAAGAGTAATAACGGGCGCTTGTAAGTAATGTTTTTTCGGGTGGCACTTCAAGCGTCGTCGCTTGTACTGGCCGCTGTTTTGACAGGGATTTTTTAGCCTCAGATTCGCTCAATTCTTCATCGGTAATCACAAGTACTTCAAGAAGATAATAGCCTGCATCTTCAAGTATTTGCGCGTACAACTTCCATTCATTAACCCCCCATTTTGACTGTTTGCTTAACCGAAGCCCGGTTAATGGGTGAGGCTGTGGGGCCAATGTGGCTCACAATCAAAAAAAGAAGGGTCAATAATCATCAACACTCCATCAAAGTGCAGGCCATCCTGAAGGGAATAACCGGAAACTGGGGGATGAATCCAGCTTATTAGCCGCTAAGCCTATCCGGTTAATGGGGATTATACGTATTACCGATGCAATTTAATATCAGGGATAAATTTAAAATCCTTGATATTCATCGTATAAAGTTCTAAACCGTGATTGATGGCGGTGGCGGCAATTAACATATCGGGTATCGATACCTTATGACTCGGTGAGTAATCCAGCATTAACCGAATGAACAGTTCCGAGTCGGCGGCATCGATCAAATAACATCGGCATGATGTTAAATGCCTGCTTATTTGGGCAAGCTCTTGTTTATTTCTGGCGACATAAAACAATTCAGCCTTAGTGATTACGCTTACCGCGATATTATTTGCGCCTATGGCTCGTAATGCTTGGATGACATCAGCATTACCCTTGTAGAACTCAATCAATATATTCGTATCACATAGAATCATTATTTTCCCGCTTCCAGGCCCGCGAGCGTATAGCCTCTTGATCGATGTCAGTCCCCTCCCATATCCCGGCGCAACTAAAAAAATCATCATTGTTTTTTGCCGGGACAAACTGAATGGTTTGGGTCTTGGTAACAAGGTAACGCCATTCTTTAGCATCAAGATCAATATGCGCCCACTCGGCCTGTCTCAATTCGCCAGGGCGGACAAAGACTAAAGGGGCAAGCTGTATAAGGCGGATTTAACGATAAAAGAGCCGGTGTAATCATCAATTGCTCGTAATAATGGGGCCGCTTGCTTTGGGTCGGTCATTGACGCAAAGTTACCCCCTTTAGTCGGCGGCAATGCACCGCGCAAGTCCGGCGTTATATCCCGATCAACTCGACCTGTTGCCACGGCATAACGGAAAACCTGCCCACATATCTGCAAAGTTCTATGTGCAGTCTCAATAGTGCCACGATCCTCAATACGTCTTAAGCATTCCAGAATGTTTTTGGGCAAAATATCGGTTATGGGTTTGCTGCCCAGCCAAGGGAATATGTTTCTTTCAAGCATCCGCTTGGTACGGTTGCCGTTATCTGCCCACGTATCAAATTTTTTTTGGCCCCATTCATTCGCGATATGCTCAAAGTTGTCGATGATGGTCAGACCGGCATCAAGCCGACTTTCGTTTTCAGCGGTCAATAGTTGAGTCGCCTTGGCTTCTTTTCGGGTGTCGCTGGGATCAATGCCGTTGCTGATCTGATTACGCGCTTCTTCTGCTTTGCGTCTGGCATCGGCTAAGCCGGTAGCTGAGTAAACTCCCACTGATAGAGTTTTGCGCTTACCTTTAAAGGTGTAGTCGAATCGCCACCATTTAGCACCATTAGGCTTAACCAGGACATACAAGCCATCACCATCATTCAGGCGCTGGTCTTTGTCGGTAGGTTTGGTGTTGTGGATGGTGACATCCTTTAGAAGTTCTTTAGCCATGCGGCCTCCATGAAGCAACGCAGTAACAAAGCAGTAACTTTTGAGTTTAGTTGCTGCAAAAAACAGGGTTACTGTAATAGTTACTGCAAAAAATGTCGATTGTTACTGCATTTTGTTGCACTTCGTTGGACAATAAAAAACCCGCTAAGCCTTATGACTTGCGGGTTTAATGTACTTCGTTGAACGTTGTTGAATCATCAATTGGTGGAGGCGGGGGGAATTGAACCCCCGTCCGCAAGTACTCCGCCACAAGGTATACATGCTTATCCCGCTCTTTTGATTTAGCTAGTGACTACCCGTCGGGCCAAGAAAATCACCAGCGATTCCGTAAGGTTTTAGCGCATCCACACCGGACAGATTTCAGCGCGATCTTATGTAGATGACCTCTGAGCGCCTCTCATACCTAAAAGGTACTAAAAACTCCACCCGCATAAGCACAGATGGTCAGAGGAATGGTGCTGTTATTAAGCAGCTATAGCCATTGAGTAGTTTTCGTCATTTGCGAATACTTTAGTTTCAGTAGATTTTACGAGGTGTACTGTCCTCGGCATGCGCTTAAGGTTTCGCTACCCACGTCGAAGCCATGTCGCCCCCTTGATGTGTATTTTATACGAGTTGGATAAAAATTGTACAACTATTTAATTAATCAAAGGACAGTAAAGCTATTGATAGACTCAGCGGTAATCGTAATGGATACCGTGCTATGCCACCGGATTGCCGGAGTTAGGCAGCTTTAGCAATCCGGTGGAACGATGTAATAATCTGGCGACCGCCTCTTAAAAGCACCACGGAATGAGTTGGCGTGAAAATGGCTCATATGCGTTGACCGCATTAAAGGCTGTAAGGCAATAGACAATCGTACGATTCCTTTTAGGTTGGTGGCGATAATCGTATAAGTCGAAAAATTTGCCATCGCAAAAAGAAGGCAGGATTGAGGAAGGTCATTTGATGTCAGATCATGTCCACATTTTCACCAAAATACTCAATATCACAAGTTGTTGGGTTTATTAAAGGTAAAAGCGCCTTTTAAGCTCTCGGCTTTGCCGGAGGTTTTTGACTTAGCCCGGCGTTTTTGCAGCCAGCGGATCAGGCCGGTAATAAATAACACCGGGCAAGCCAAACCGGATAAAAACACCAAAATCCGCCCCGTCCAACCAAAAGCCTTGCCGCTATGCAACGGCCATTGCCATTCGACAAAAGTTTGTCCTGCGGTGCTGCGGGTACTGGGATCTTGTACTTTCAATATCGTACCGTTGTATTGATCGACGGAAACTTGCCGCTCCGACCAAAACCGGCTGAGCCTCGGTACGTCACTGATGCTGATGCGATAAATGCCGGTTTCGCCATCGGGAAGGCTCAGCCAGTCGACTCGGCCTTCAGGATAATGGCTTTGAACAATACTTAAGGCTTGCGTCAAATCAATCGGCTTTTTACCCGCCGCCGCTAATGAATGCGGATTATCCATAAAACCTTGAGTGCCGGGCGACAGCTGTTTGACCAGTGCCATAAACTGATCCGGCAAATTCATGTAAACACCGGAAAGCAACACGGCTAATAAAATCGGGAACGTATAAAACCCCGATGTTTGATGTAAATCATGGTTAAATCGTTCAACACTGGCCTTGGCTTTAAGACTTAAGACACGCCGCCAGTTCCCCGTTAACGGCCACCATACAATCAGGCCGGTAAACACCGAAAACAGTAGAACGACTCCGATGATGCCGACAATAATTACGCCCGTTTCTCCGGACAGCAATGCAAAATGCAGCCGGAAAACAAACGGAATCAATGCACTGGGCAAAATATCTTCGGCCTTCTTGATCAAATGCTTGCCCAGCACTTGCGCAGTATAGGGATTAACAAACACCTGCCATTCGTCTTTTTCATCGGCGACCGCAATAGGAATAACAAAGCCAAACTTATATGAAGTCTTTGCATCGGCGGGATAATCGACAAAGTTCAATTTTGCCTGCGGGGGCATGGCCGCGACAGCAACAGCCTGAATTTCGTCAAGAGAACGATAAGCCGGCTCGCCTTGCGCCGGGGCTTGCACGATTCTTAAATCGGCGTTCACAACATTATCGATTTCCTCGTAAAACACCAAAATACTGCCGGTGATGCCAAACACCGCCAGGAAAAATCCCAGCAGCAACCCCAGCCATAAATGTACGCTTAGCCAAAGTTTACGGCGTTTTTTTAAACTTAACAGGCGTTGTTGTCCGGCGTCTGCACCATTTAACGCCTCACCGTGTGGTAAATCAATTGCAAATCGTTTCATGTTTTCCCCGTAAATTAGATCAAGCTCCTGCGCGTTGCTATAACAACGAACAAAAAAGAGCATTACCTAATAAGACGTTTGAAGATGTAAAAATCCGCACCTTTAAATTGAAATTAACCCAAATAGTGGGGGCTGTATCGTTAACCCAACATTTCCGCACAAAGGTTGTTGGGTTACGGAAAGTTGCAACGCAACCTGCGAGGCTCCTTAGCGAGCGTAACAATATTGGCCTAATTTAAGTCTTTATAATTTCTTTTGTCTTTATAGGTGAGGATTTCTTGTACCTGAAACGTCTTATAGTAGAAACTCGGAATTTGTTGTTTTGCCCCACAAAATTGCGACTTGTACGATTAGCTTAAAAAAATAAGTAATTGTCCCAAGGATGGTTTTTTTACAGGTGATTATGATCTGAGGGTTTGTTTGCAAATAGAGTGTGGAAGAGTCATAACAAGAATTTATGCTGTTGGATGAATTTAAAGCTTACCCGGCTAAAGCCGGCGAAAAACTTGAGCGTTTGATGGCGCTATTAAGCCGCCGGTCCGAATATGGGCTGTGACGGCAAGACGATATTCACTATGTTTTTACTCAAAAGCCACGAAGACGGCCCACTATTTAAAGCGTTAACCGGCCAAGAAAATGCGTATTCAATGCGCGGCTTGTTATGGGTTTGTGTCCGGATCCGGAATTCATGGACGGCAAATGGCTGTTGGGCTGCAAGCCGGCTAGGTCGGGTATGGCTAGGGCGGGCATACTGTTTATGCCCGATATTTCTATGCTTAAACAGGGAAGCGGCGATCAATTTATCCATCGCCGCTTCATTATCTAACTCAGGAACCTCGGACAACGAAAATATAGTGTTCGTTCTACGCACTTTAGTTTGCGCAATCATGTTACTTACGGCAGGTTGCGCGCCGGCGCCGGAACGTGATGCCATCAACATGACGAAGCCGCCGCAATGGGCAACCGTCAACTCTTCCAACAACCCGATCACGACGCAATGGCTAAGCTCATTTGCCGACCCCGTGCTAAGCGCTTTAGTGCATGACGCGCTGAACAATAACTATGATTTGAAAACCGCGGCCGCTCGAGTGGATTCGGCGCGGGAGCAGGCGCGTATCGATGGCGCCGGGCGTTGGCCGCAATTATCTTTTGCGCCGGGATACCGGCGCAGTGCATTAACAACCGGCGAGGCAGGCGCATTTGAAGCGCTGTTCGCAATGAGCTGGGAAATCGATGTCTGGGGGCGTATCAAGGCCGCCCAACAAGCGGCCGTACAGGAAGCGGACGCTGTGGCTGCCGATTATTACGGGGCAAGACTGTCGTTGGCGGCGCGTACCGCGCAAAGCTATTTTGAACTGGTCGAGGCTAATCTTCAGACCGAGGTCGCCGAACAATCGATCAAGGATCGCCGCACTATTGTCGAACTGGTGCGCGGCCGATTTGCCAGGGGATTAACTCGCGGCCTGGATTTGCGTCTGGTGCTTACCGATCTGGAGAATGCAAAAGCGCAACTTGCCGGAGCGCGTAATCGGGTGCAAATCGTCACGCGCAGTCTGGAAGTGTTGCTGGGCCGCTACCCGAACAATAGCTTAAAAAATCTTTCGGCCTTGCCGACGCCGCCGACCGTTTTAGCCGCAGGACTGCCCTCGGAACTGCTGGCGCGGCGGCCCGATTTAATCGCTGCTGTGTCACGGCTGCGGGCTTCGGATTCCCGCGTGGAAAGCGCGAAAAAAACGCTGTTGCCCCGAATTACCCTGACTGCCGCCGGAGGCACGAGCAGCCCGGCGTTGACAGAGCTGATCGATCCTCGTGCCGTCGCCTGGAATTTGGCTATGGGCCTGGTACAACCGCTTTTTACCGGAGACCGCCTGAAGGCGGGAATACGCTTGAATGAGGCGCGTACCGAAGAAGCTTTTAACCAATATCAAAGCATTGCGCTGAACGCCTTTCTCGAAGTGGAACAAGCATTGGCCGCAGAACAATGGCTAAGGGAGCAGGAGCAGGCGCTCAAGGAAGCCGTCGAGCAAACCCAAGCCAGCCGAAAACTTGCGGTTTATTCGTATCGTCAGGGCCTGATTGAAATCCTCACTTTGCTGGATAGTTACCGCAGTACCCTGAATGCTCAAAGTGCGCATCTTTCCGTGCAACGGCAATTGCTCAGCAATCGTATCGATCTTTATCTGGCGTTAGGCGGTGGGGTTTGATAGTTGGTAACTATTCATCAGACACCCGCTTTAACAATGGAACACGGATGCCAACAGTAGGCGCCTCTACGACTGCATGGATGCAGGAGGTAGAGCAACGCAGGAGCAGTTGCCGAGGCGACACGGATAGGACAGATTTACACGGATTTTTTAAATATTCTGAGCTTTTAATCAGTGATTATCCGTTTAAATCCGTGTCATCCGTGTTCTATTTTTTAACGGCTATGTAGTTACGATGATTGAAAAAAACCGGTTGAAAGTCCTCCTGCCTATCCTGTTGCTGCTGACCGGCATTGCCTGCGCTTGGGCGGTTATTGCCACGCGTCCGCAAATGACGCTGAAAACGCCGGGCATCGAAGCGCCGCTGGTTACCGTGATCCAAGTCGAAGCGCAAACGCTGCGGCTCGATGTTCATTCTCAAGGCGTTGTCGCGCCGCGCAATGAAATCGACTTGATCCCGGAAGTCTCAGGCAAAATCATCCAGCTTCATCCCGATTTTGTCGCAGGCGGTTTTTTTGCCCGCAACGATTTGCTGGTGTCCATTGATCCGCGCGATTACGACTACGCTATCGCTCAAGCCCAGGCTCAAATCGCCGAAGCCAAACGCCAAATGGCGATGGAAGAAGCCCAGGCCGATCAGGCGCACAATGAATGGCAGGCCCTGGGCGAAGGAACCGCCACCTCGCTGGCGATGCGCGAGCCGCAACTGGCCGAAGCCCGCGCCAAACTGAAGGCCGCCGAAGCCAGCCTGCTGCAAGCCCAAATCAAACGCAGCCGCTGCGAGTTGCGCGCGCCTTTTACGGGGCGCTTGCAAACCAGGCTTGCTGGCTTGGGGCAAACCATCCAAGCCGGCGAAAAGCTAGCACATATCTACTCCACCGACCTTGCCGAAATCAGGCTGCCGTTACCGACCGACCAGCTGGCCTATCTTGATTTGCCATTGGGAGCAGGACAGTGCCGCGGCTGTCCCAAGGTAACGCTAACCGCCGATTTCGCAGGCGCCTTGCGGACTTGGGAAGGCCGTATCGTCCGTAGCGAAGGCAAGCTGGATGACACCACCGGCGTACTCTATGCGGTCGCCGAAGTGCTTAATCCTTACACGCAAAAAGCCGATCATCCGCCTTTGCTGGGCGGACTGTTTGTGCAGGCGCAGGTGCAAGGCAAGGAGTTGAAAAATCTGTTTGTGCTGCCCCAAGCGGCCATCAATGCCGCCCAGCAAGTGTTGGTGGTCGATGCCGAACTGCGGCTGCATATTCGCCATCTTGAAGTGCTGCGCAACGAGCCGGAGCGTATTCTGGTGAAAAATGGACTGAATGCTGGAGACCGGATTGTGACTTCCGGTATTCAGGTGCCGGTGGAAGGCATGAAGGTCAGGGTTGAATGATTGAGGTGAAAAGCGCAAGGCTAAAGGCGAAAAAACCTAAGCTTCTTTTACCTCATTCCCACGTAGCGCTCGTCTTTATACACAAGTCTGTTCAAGACAGAATGTGGGAACAAGCCCGCCCGGTGACAGCAAGGGTGGGCGTTTCCGGCCTACGTCGAAATGTGCATAACGATGAGCGTAGCGCGTGGGAACGAGGAAAAAATGGATAAGTTATTAACCAACTTTATTTAGTGAAGGTGAATCATGCATAGTCGTGACAAAAAGAGCCCCTCTTCCTCAGGGACGACTGCATGGATGCAGGAGGTAGAGCAATGCGTGGAGCAATTGCCGAGAGGGGTTGGGGAGAGGGGGGTAAAGAGAACGGATTACGCTAACTCGAATACGGCATGAATAGTCCATCACACTATCAATCCACCGGCCTTTTAGCCTGGTTCGCCTCCAATCCGGTGGCGGCCAATTTGTTGATGATACTGATCATGATCGGCGGTATCGTCGGCTTTAAGGTGATGGACAAGGAAGTGTTTCCCCGTTTCAGTCCGCAACAGATCGATGTTACGGCGGACTATCCCGGAGCCGGCCCCTTGGAAATCGAAGAATCGGTCTGCGTACGCATCGAAGAGGCGATCAGCGATATGGCGGGGGTTAAGCGGCTGAGCAGCTTGATTCAGGAAGGCCGATGCATAGTCAAGGTGTCGGTTTTGCCTGATTACGATCTGGAGCAGATCATCAGTACCCTGCGCGGACGCATTCAAAACATTGCCCGACTACCGAAAAACCTGGAAAAAATCGACATACAACCGGCCACCCGCAACGACGATGACGGCGTTATCTGGGTAGCCTTGCACGGACCTACCGATCCGCTCACGTTGCAACGTTTCGGCGAGCGCATTCGCGCAGATCTTGAGCAGATTCCCGGCGTGCTCAGGGTGCGCAATTACGGCGAAATTGCTTATGAAATCGCTATCGAGGTCTCATCCGCCAAGCTGAATCAATATCACCTGTCCTTGCACGATGTCACCGAGGCGGTGCGTCGCGCCTCGCTGGACCAGACCGGCGGACTGGTAAAAACGCCGTCAGGCGAATTGCAGCTGAGAGTCAAGGGCAAAGCCCAGGACGCGCTCAGTATCGGCAAGCTGGTGTTGCGCACCCATGCCGACGGCACCCGGCTGCGCCTTGGCGAAGTCGCCGTAATCCGCGACGGCCTCGAAGAACAGCTGTCGGAATGGCATCATAACGGCGAGACCGCCCAAGGCTGGGAAATCCATACCAAATACAGCGCCGTCGAAGTGGCGCGCCAGGTGAAGGACTATGTCGCCGAGATGCAGCCGCAATTGCCGGAAGGTCTGGCGATGACAACCTGGTGGGATGATTCGCAGGCTTACGACGAGCGGGTGCGAACGCTGGTTGAAGACGGCCTGGGCGGCTTTGTGCTGGTGTGTTTGGTGCTGACCTTGTTTTTGCGGCTGCGCGTGGCGGTCTGGGCCGGTGTGGGTATTTTCACCTCCGTGCTTGGCGCGTTGTGGCTGATGCCGATGCTGGATGTGTCGCTGAACATGTTGTCGTTGTTCGGTTTTCTGCTGGCGATGGGGATTTTGGTCGATGACGCGATTATTATCGGCGATAGCGTCCATTCGCATCAGCAAGCCGAGCCCGGTCTTGCCGGGGCGATCAGCGGCGTACAGGCGGTGGCCTTGCCGGTGGTTTTGTCGGTCATGGTGGCGCTGGTGGCATTTTTGCCGGGGCTGTTTTTGCCCGGATGGGCGGGGCAGATGATGAAGCCGATTTGTCTGGTGATGATATTGACGCTGGTATTTTCGCTGGTTGAAGCGTTGCTGATTCTGCCGTCGCATCTGGCAACGCCCAATCGCGCCGTAATAGTGGCTTCCCGATTGGAACATTTACGGGGAAAGCTGAATCATGGCCTGGAGCGCTTTGTCGACCGCTACTACCGCCCGTTTCTGCAATGCGCCCTGGACTGGCGTTATCTGACCGTCACCGGTTTTATCGTATTGCTGCTGTTGTGCGGCGCATGGCTGGGCAGCGGGCGATTGCGCATGTCCCTGCAAGCGGATGTGGTTAAGGACAGTTTCTGGGTTTCGCTGACTTCGCCTCAGGATGCGCCGTACAGCGAAGTGCGCAATCGGGCGCAGCAGGTGGAACAGGCGTTTTTTGCGCTGCGCGACGAACTGGACGCGAACCATAATTCCAATAGCAGCATCATTGTCGGACTGGAAACCATGATTTTCGAGCATGGCGCCGGTTTCTGGACCGAATTTTCAGCGGAAGGGCGGCAACGGATACGCGTTGAAGATTTTATCAACGACTGGCGCAAACGGGTCGGCGACCTGGGCCGCACCAAGATCGATTTTCTGTACAAGGAAGGTGATGTTCCTTACGACATCGAGTTTGATCTTGGCGCTGCCGACTCCGAACTGCTGCCCGAAGCTGCGGCTGAACTCAAACGCACGCTTGACGGCTATCCGGGCGTTTACGATGTGGTCGATTCCAGCGAACCGGGCAAGCCGGAAATCCGCTTGACCTTGAAGCCGGAAGCCGAACGATTGGGGCTGCGCCTTGAAGACTTGTCCGAGCAAGTCCGCCACGGCTATTACGGCGATGAAGTGCAGCGCTTGCAGCGCGGGCGCAACGAGGTCAAAGTGATGGTGCGTTATCCGCGCGAGGAACGCCAGTCGCTGGACAGTCTGGCGGCGCTGCCGGTGCAACTGCCGGACGCTCAGCACGCGCCGTTGGGTACGCTGGCTAAAGTGGAGTTAACCCCCGGCGTCGCCAAACTGATCCGGCAGGATCGCCGCCGGGTGCTGAAAGTGCAGGCGCGGGTCGATCCGCAAAAAGCCGATGTCAACGCGATCTATTCTGAGCTGGAAACCGGGGCATTGAAAAACCTGCGCTTGAATTATCCCGGATTGAGCATAAGCATCGGTCAAGAACGCCGGGAACAGCAAGCCATGACCGAGGCCTTGGGGCAATACACCCTGATTTCGCTGCTGGTGATCTATGTACTGATTGCGGTGCCGTTCCGCTCCTATCTAAAGCCGCTGATTTTCCTGCTGGCCGCGCCGGTCGCCTGGTGCGGTGCGCTCATCGCGCACGGGCTGGCAGGCTTGCCGTTGTCGATGGAATCATTGGTCGGCATGATCGCGGCCAGCGGCGTGGTCGTCAACGACAGCCTGGTGCTGCTGGATTACATGAAAGAAAACCACGATCCGCAAAAACCGATTATGGAACTGATTTGCGCAGCCTGCACTTCACGGTTCCGGCCGATCTTCCTGGCTTTTTTGACCAATTTTGTCGGCTTTCTACCGGCGCTGCTGGAAACCAGCCCGCAAGCGCAGTTTTTGATTCCGATGACCTTGTCCCTGTCGGCGGGCCTGTTGTTGGGCATGGCCGCCAGCCTGATACTGACGCCGGTTTGTTATGCTATTTTGGGCAAGGCTTGAGGCTTTCAAAGAACCGGCAAAGAAACGTGGCTCTTCTTGGATTCCGGGGGAGTCCTTCCTCATTTTTCTCAGCAATGATATGTAGCAAGGCCCCACATATTTGCTATTAACGATAATGCTGTCACTATATGCAGTGTCCAAACTTTATTACGTCTACATCTATTAAATCCTTTTCCAAACAGCGAATTGGCGGATTAAACTTACTTATAATTGATGAATCCGCGGCAAATGTGACAAGGGTGTTGTTTGCCGGTTAGCTTAATATCTGCGGAATAGTCACGTTTTTTAAAACTTAGAGGCGTCTGCTTATGAAAATTGCCATTATCGGAACCGGTCGTGTCGGCTCCACTCTTGCTTATGCCCTTGTGCTAAAACAGGTTTGCGAACATCTGGTCATTGCCGGCCGTACTTATGAAAAAGCCATGGGCGACGCCCTGGATTTGCAACACACGCTGGCTTTTTGCGCACGGCCCATGCGTATAGAGGGCTGTACTAATGAGCAGGTAAAGGATGCCGATATTGTCGTCATCACTGCATCGGTTGCGTCTGATGGGCAGCTTATAAGTTCCCGGCTCCAATTGGGCGAGAAAAATATCCTGCTGTTCAGGGAATTAATTCCGGTGCTGGCTGAAAATAATCCGAATGCGATATTCGTTGTCGTGACCAATCCGGTCGATGTGATGACTTATGCGGCGTGTAAATTATCCGGTTTTGCAGCCAACCGGGTGATGGGCGTTGGAACACTGGTGGATTCGGCCCGTTTTCGTGCCTTGCTGTCGCAGGAAGAGCATATTCATCCCGACGATCTTCGGGCTTATATTCTGGGTGAGCACGGCAGCAACCAATTACCCATATTGAGTAGTGCGGAAGCGGGAGGCGAACCTCTCGGCGACACTCCCATTCATCGACAGTTATTTGCCCAAGTCACCGAAGCCGGTTTTGCGGTTTACCGTCTTAAAGGTTACACCAATCATGCCATCGCCACAGCGACATGCATGGTTATTGAAGCCGTAGTTTTCGATGAATACCGGACCATGCCTCTCGCTACCTGTTTCGACGACTGGATGGACATTCGCGACAACTGTTTTAGTATTCCGGTAGTGGTAGGGCGCAGCGGTATTATCCGTCATTTGCACCCGGAATTGGATGCCGGCGAACAGCAAGCTCTGCGCTCCGCAGCGGTCGCCATCAAAAACGCTATTACTTCATTGATACCTGATTTGGTGGATGACTGCAGCATCGACTGATGCTGCAAGTGTGGCATGTGGTTTTATAAACCATGATCACCATTCGAGTGAGGTGAACTTAAGGCCGACTTCCCAACCTTCTTCGGATTTGTCTGAGCGTACCACTCGGCCTTCACAGCGAAGACGGGTCAGATTTCTTCCGGTTTGTTTTTGCATCGGAATAAAGCAGCGGAGCATTAAATCCGGTTCCAGAGCCTTATCCGTGGTAAAGCAAACTCCTGTAGTGCTCAGGTTGCGTGTTATGCCGGTGCCTGAATCAAGCTCAACGGCACAAAAGGTAGGATACCGTCCGGCTAGTCGTTTTTCTCTGGCATCATTCATGTCTTGCTCCATTTTTATTATGTTGGCTTCTGGTGGTGGATTGGTAGTCGTGTTAGCTGTCATGGCAATGGCAGGCTCTCAAAATTTTCGACTTGTATGAAAGGCACGAACCTATTCGAAGAGATATAAAAACAGGGCTTCCATTTTTTAGCGTGCCGTGCGCGCCTTCTACCGGGCTTAAAATACACCTACTTCGCGTTTAAACCCTTTGGCGCGCGGCATGCCGTTATGTTGAACAAGATACTGATTCATTTAGCCTCCTTCGTGCCTTTCGTAGGTAAATCGCCTTGTTTGAGTTAATCGCACAGGTTGAAAATTTTTGCGGATAATAGACTTTTTTTATGTGCAATACAATTGTATTGTTGAGCTTAGTTGCGTTTTCTCTGCTTGAAGTTAAATCGAGCAGGCCCACGCATGGAACAAGAGCGTTAAGAAACCTCTAGCCCAGTATTAAGGTCATTGCCTTCGGTTCAAATTCGGCTACAGGAAGAGGATGGCTCAAATAATAACCTTGCATATTTTTACAGCCGAGTTGCATAAGTTGATCAAATTGATCCACAGTTTCAACGCCTTCGGCCAGCACTTGAATGCTCAATGTTCGCCCCAGCTGGATAATCGCCTGAACAAGGGTTTTATCTTCCCGTCGCCCTTGGGACAGGGCGTTGACAAATGATCGATCGATCTTGAGCTTATCCACCACCGTGCAGCGTTTGATATAGCTGAGAAAGGAATAGCCGTCGCCAACATCCTTGATGGCAAATTTCACCCCCAGTTTTCCGAGTTTAACCATCACTTTCACAACTGCTTCAATATCCACTCTCATCGTTGTTTCGGTTAATTCCAGTTCCAGGTAACAGGGGTCGAGGCCCGATGATGCCAGGGCCGCACATACCGATTGCACAATATTGCCCTGCCTGAACTGGACGTAGGACACGTTAACATTGATGGTCAACTTGAATCCTGCGTCATGCCATCTGCGGGTCTGGCGGCAAGCCTCGTGTAACACCCAGTCGCCTATCGGCACGATCAGGCCGTTATCCTCGGTTACGGGAACAAATGTGGCAGGGGGTATTCGCTCGCCGGTAGCGGTTGTCCAGCGCAGCAAGGCCTCTGCTCCCATCAGTTGACGGTTTTTGATCGAATATTGCGGCTGGTAGTACAGGCTCAGTTCACCTTTTTCAAGAGCGTGGCGTAAGCTATTTTCCATATTCATGCGCTCAGCCGAGCCGATGTTCATATCACTGGAAAAGAAGCAAAAGGTATTGCGGCCCTGTTTTTTGGCCGCATACATAGCGGTGTCCGCTTTGGTGAGCAAGCCTTCGAACCTCATGCTGTCCTTAGGATAAAGACTGATGCCGATGCTGAATGAAGTGTTGATTTGTGTGTCGTCGATAGCAAAGGGTTCATTGAGTTGCTGAAGAATTTTCTGCGTGGTTTGCAGCACCGTATCGGTCTCCTTCAAATCGGTCAACACAATGATAAACTCATCACCGCCTTGGCGGCAGATAATATCGACTTCGCGTAAGCACTTTACCAGGCGGGTTGCGATTGCCTGCAACAGGCGGTCGCCAATATCATGGCCCATCGTATCGTTGATTTGCTTAAAATGGTCAAGATCGAGAAAAAGCAATGCTAACAATGAGTTGTTACGAGCCGCATAGGCAACGGCCTGCTCAAAGCGATCTCGCAACAGAATGCGGTTGGGCAGATGGGTTAGCGAGTCGTGATGCGCCAAATATTCGATCTTGGCTTCTGTCGCCTTGCGTTCGCTAATATCGGAAAACACGGCAATGTAATGAGTTAACCGGCCTTGCGCATCGCACGCTGTCGAGATGCCGAGCAACTCCGGAAATAATTCGCCGTTTTTGCGCCGATTCCATATCTCGCCTTGCCAATAGCCTTTCTCATTGAGCGTTTGCCTCATCTGCTGATAAAACGCGGCATCATGTCGGCCTGAAGAGAGGATGCTCGGATTCTTGCCGATCACCTCCTCGGCAAGATACCCGGTAACCTGGGTAAACGACCGATTAACATCAACAATTTTATTAGAGGCGTCACACAGCATGATGCTTTCTCCGCTGTTCTCAAATACTTTGGCCAGCAGTCTAAGACACTCTTCCGTCTGTTTTAAATAATCAATGTCCGTATGCATACCCAGCATACGTAAAGGCACGCCCTTTGCGTCGCGCTCGACGATATTGCCCACAGATAAAATCCATTTCCATGAACCATCCGCACAGGCTTGCCGGAATTCTCCCCGGTATTCCGACAGTTCTCCGGCAATATAGGATCGATACGTTTTTTCCACAGCTTCCCGATCATCCGGATGCAGCCGTTCGAGCCAGGCGGTATTGGTTTCCTTGAATGTTGCCGGGTCATAGCCCAGCATGATGGCGTATTCATCATTAACTATCGTCAACCCGGTCCTGATATCGAGGTCGTAGAAACCCTGATGAGCGGCAAGCATCGATAAACGCTGGCGTTCCTCTTTAATCAGCAGTTCGTGGGTTAGCCTATGGGAGCGCATCACAAAGTGCAGGCGATGTGCCAGTATGGGCCAGAGAATCGGCTTGTGGATGAAATCCGATGCACCCATTGCAAAAACGCGTTCGATCGAGTCAGTGTCTTCCACTCCGGTGAGCATAACTACCGGTATCGTCGTGCCGCAACCCGGCAGACGCTCACGGAGAATCTCAAGACAGGCGAAACCGTCCATACCGGGCATCAGAATGTCGAGCAGTATTAAATCAGGGCTGTGCTCAAGCGCCAGTGCAATACCGGTGGCGCCATTTTCTGCCGCAATGACATCGAAGCCGTGAGGGGACAGCGCTTCCTGAATCAGGAGCTGCGTCATCGCGTCATCGTCAATTACTAATACCTTCATGTCATATCTCTTTATTATTTATGTTTTCATTAACTGCTCAGGGCCGCGAATACAATGGAACGCAGATGAATACGATGAATGCAGAGTGTTCAAGAAAAATCCTGCATATCCATGATCAGCGTTCGGTTTTTGGCTGCTGGGAAAGCTAAGGAACAGGCATAAATTAATTTAAGCAATTACCATGAAGGACATGAAAACTTAAGTTCTTCACGTCCTTCATGGTTTAAAAACAAGTTTTATAAATACAAAACTTGCTCAAGTTATTTCGTGCATGTTCCTAAGGTGCGCACAGCACGTTCTAGCGTATGCCGGACAAAACTTATCCGATAGCTATCGGCATACGTTAGAAAAGGTTTTGAGCTTCATGTCGACTCCATTTGTTGTTGCAAGGCCTGTACAGCTTCATAATAAGCCTGTTCCAGCCCGTTTACGGCTATCGTATCAGTTCCGGGCAAGCCATCCCGGGCTGCATGCTCCATGATGCGGGCGAGTTCGGAAAACTGTATCGCTCCCACATTGGCGGCGGCAGACTTGATACTATGGGCGGCATGGCGTATCGCCTCGGTATCGCCCGCCAATATAGCGGTTTTTATTTGTTCCAACTGTAGCGGCGTATTGACAAAAAACAGTTGCAACACTTTCTGCACCAAGGCTTCTCCGCCCATATTGCGCAATATCGCTAAAGGCTCCCGGTTTACATAAGGTATATTGGTTACTACGGGTAGCGATTCGGAAGGGGAAGCTGCCGATAGCCCTCCTGCAAGCTGTTTGAGTATTACTTGCAGCTCCTCTATCCTGAAAGGCTTGGCCAGATAGTCGTTCATGCCTGTAGCCAGACAACGCTCGCGGTCGCCTTCCAGCGCGTTAGCGGTTAGGGCGACGATGGGTACAGGTTTGCGGCCGAGCCTTGCTTCTTCCTCACGGATACGTCTTGCGCCCTCATAACCATCCATATCCGGCATCATACAGTCCATCAAAATCAGGTCTACATTGCCTTGCCGCCAGAGCTCCACCGCCTCCAGGCCGTTATTGGCGCTAATCACCGTACAACCCAACTTTTCCAGCACCGCCCGCCCGACTTCCTGATTCACCGGATTATCTTCGGCCATCAGAATATGCAGATCCAGTAATGCCGTTTCCGGGACGCTGTTGTCCGGCGGCACTGCAAACAGGTTCAGTAAGGCGTCATGCAGCAGCTTTTTACGCAGGGGTTTATACATATACAAATCACAGCCGCCGCGTATGCCGGTCTGTTCGCCTTCAAACGTACGGGAAGTCAAGATGACCACCCGCATGGCGTCAAAACGCGGATCTGAACGGATGCGTTTGGTCAATTCGGCGCCGGACATGCCGGGCATTTTCATATCGACCAGCGCCAGTTCAAACAATTGTCCCTGTTGCGCACTTTGTTCCAGCAGCTCCAACGCGCGTGCGCCGTTCTCAGCTTCGCGCGGTATCATGCCGAATTCGAGCGCATGCCCTTTAAGAATATGAGTGTTGACAGGATTGTCGTCAACGATCAGCACCCGTTTACCGTGCAGATCGGAATACACTCGAGTAAACGGCACAGGCTTTTGTGCCGGTTGTAAGCATATTTTGAGGCAAAATTCCGAACCTGACCCCGGCGTACTGCTGACTTTGATATCTCCGCCCATCAACAAAGCCAAGTCCTTGCTGATGATGAGTCCCAAGCCTGTGCCGCCGTATTTGCGAGTGGTCGAACCATCCGCCTGACTGAAGGGTTTGAACAATTGCGCAAGGGTCTCAGGCGATATGCCGATGCCGGTATCGCGTATGCAAAAACACAAAGCAATCCCCTGTTGACAGGCACTGTTGTCTTGATCGAGATGGACCAGGAAATGAACGCTACCCTGATTAGTAAACTTGATTGCATTGTAGAGCAGATTACTCAGAATTTGCCGCAAGCGGTACGGATCGCCTCTTATTTCCAGGGGAACATCGCCGGCTATTTTGTATTCCAGCAAAACGCCTTTAGCGTGAGCCCGCTCCTGGAATAGCGAAGTCGTTTGCTCCATCAGATTTTCCAGGTGGAAATCCAGTATTTCCAGTTCCATCTTACCCGCTTCAATTTTGGAAAAATCGAGGATGTCATTGATGATGGAAAGCAACGAGTCCGCTGAGCGATACACAATTTCGGTATATTTCTGTTGCAACGGTTCGAGTTCCGTTCCCAGCAGCAGTTCAGTCATGCCCAGCACGCCATTCATGGGGGTGCGGATTTCATGGCTCATATTGGCCAAAAATTGCGATTTGGCTTTATTAGCGGTCTCGGCCTGTTCTTTGGCGCTGAGCGCATCCTGGATGGCAGCTTCAAGGCTTTGGTTTTTTTCCGATAACTCCTGAGTGCGGGTAATCACCTGCTGTTCCAGATGCGCCCGGTGTTGCTCCAATTGCTGGTCGCGTTGCTGAATCTCGGTCAGCATGGTGTTGTAAACAGTAGCCATTTCACCAAATTCATCGGTGTTGATTCGGGTGATTCGGTGACTAAAATTTTTCTCATGGGTTACCGCTCGCATGGCCTGCATCAGTTCTAACAACGGCGCCAGAAAGACTTGCTGTAATTTGGTCGAGACAATAAAAATGGATAGGCCGGTAAAAACAATAATCAGGCTAATGATTAAATAAAATCTATTCAGTAATGCTTGCAGTTCGCTTTGGTCGTCGGTCAAATGCAAAATGCCTTGCAGTTCACCGTCCAGTAGAATGGGTTTGAATAAATGTAAGACGTTGTTTTTGTCATAAGTAATGACTTGTTTATAAATCGATAACGGTTCATTGACAGCGCCCGGTTTTAATAATCCGCCATACCAGGCGGTTAATTGCGTACTCAGGGATTGAATCAGGCTTTGCTGTTGGGTACTGTTTCGCGAAACTGTGATCAGCATTTTCACGCTTTCGCCGGTCCAGCGCGATGCCGCCTTTTTGGACGATTGGTAAGCGGCAAAAACATGACCGGTACTGTCGTATAAATGAGCGGAGAGCAGGCTGGGTTGGCTACTCAAGCCGTTCAGCATTTCCTGGCTGGTTTGCACATCCTTAAAAGCCAACGAGGCGGAACTGTTCCAGGCAATAATATCGGCGATTAACGCCAGCTGTTTTTCAGTGCCGTTCTTTTTGGTGAAATATTCGTTGATCACGACGGCGGTTGTTGCCAGAAATAGCGCGAGCATGGCTGTTAAAGTCATGATTGATATTAATTTTATCCGTATCGGAGCGTTATTAAACCATTTTGCAGTCATATTTTAGTTACCGATAATTTTGGCCAGCTTTAATAATCTGGCGCTGATATTCAAATTCGATTCGTGCACCCTTGTCAGGTTGACATGCAAGGTGATTTTCCCCTCTACATTTTCCAGGCCTACCATGCCGCCTTGTGCGGCAAAATCGTAGCCTTCGCCGATGGTGAGTAGAGGGCGTTTTTTTATCTCGGCAAATACTTGCAACAAAACATTTTGTTTTAATTCGCTGACATAAAGGGCATGACAGTCCTCAAAATTGCGTAAGCGCGATAGATTGATAATCTGTAGCGTTTTATTGCCCACGGCTTTATGGTCGATGCCGGTAAAAGATTGTTGTACCACGTTATCGCCTATCACACAGAAATCGATGGTATCTTTTATCGGCGCATCGATCGGCCAAGTGGTGAAACGTACAATGTTCAGCGCTAAGGCCGCCAAGACCGTTTGTTCTTCCAGTGATTGGGCAAGCATGGGCAGGTGGGTGTTCAGTAATAAACCCAGACCCAGCAACTGTGGTAGACATTTTTTGACTCGTTTGTTCATAGGTCAAAAATTCCAGCTTGTTTTGTCGTATACGCCCTGTACGATGGCAGTCGGTACGGTTTGGTTTTCCGCTACATATGCCAGGTGTTGTTGTGCCGGCAGGTTTTGGCCAGCCAACGATAATTCAATCCTTTGGTAAAGCAGATCGAGGGTGAGGTAGCCTCTGATAGCGGTTTCGCCAAGTTGGCCTACGGTAAAATGGGTGTCTACATAACGGAAGCAGAAATTCATATCTATAGCTTGCCGGGTCGAGATTGCGCCGCGTAATGAAGGGCTGATGCCGGTCTCTGCGATGCCGGTGTCAGCCAATTGCGGGTTGTCCATGGGTCAGAAACTCCAGCTTATTTTTCCGTATACACCCCGGTCAATGGCAGTCGCTGAGGTTTGGTTTTCCTGCACGTATTCCAGATGTTGTTGCGCCAGCAGGTTTTGGCCAACCAGCGCTAATTCAATACCTTGATAAGGGCGCCAGGCCGTGCGCAGATCGAGGGTGACGTAGCCTTTAATATAGGTGTCGCTAAATGAACTCACGGCGAAATTAGTATCCACCCAACGAAGCCAGAAATCCAGGTCAATATCCCGCCGCGGCGAGAGCGCGCCGCGTAATGAAACCCGTTGCTGCGGGCTGATGGCGGTCTGTGGGTTGCCCTCGTCATTCAATTGCGTATGCAACCAACTGTAATTGACGTCCCAGCGCCACCAGTCCAGCATTTGCCAGACGGTAGCGATTTCGACGCCATAAGATTTACCCTTGAGGGCGTTGGTAAAAATTAAAGGCAATTGCAAAAATGCACCGTTGAAAACCGGAGCTCCCGGAAGCGATTCGCGTAGATCACGGTAATCATTATAAAAACCGGTCACGTCCAAAGAAACCGATTTGGAAAAGACCGTTCTATAGCCGGTTTCATAAGTTATGACTTCTTCAGACCTGAAGTCAGGGCTGCCTTGAGAGATTATCGCAACAGGCGGCGTACCGAAAGGAGGAAAGGGCTGGGCCTGTGGAGGAATAATGCGGGTCAGCGCGGTGAGATTTTGTTCTGCCCGTGACGGCGTACGAACGGCTCTGGAAATTCCGGCCCATAGCCGGTGTTGATTGTGCGGCGCCCACATGATTCTGGCCGAAGGCTGGCCCTCGAAGCCGCTGTAGTCGTTGTGTTCAAATTTGGAGCCGAGCGTCAGCCAGAGCGTGTTGTCTATCAGGGTCAGTTCATCCTGAATAAAGCCACTGGCCACTTGGTCATTGACGGTGGACGGATTCAGATTGTAGGGAATTGAACCATTCAGGATTTTTTTGCCGTCAAGATGGTCGTGACCAAAACGGTAGCTCGCTCCCCAGATGATTTCATGCCTGTCTAATAGCGCAAAACGGTGCTGGAAATCCAAATCCAGGGTATCGCGTCTTTCATAGAGCGGAACCTCATTACGGGTATAAGTATCGTAATAAAATTGCAGCGAATAATCCGAGGTCGGCGAAAAAGTATGCTGCAACCGGCTGAGCAGATTGCCGCCATAGGCGAGAGTTTTATCGTTTTCGGCGACCTGGAACGGCGGAGCGATTTGCGGATAATTGGAAAACTGGTTGATATCGGTGCGATAAATATCGCCCTGAAATGTCAGCGTATCCTGAGTGCTTAGGCGCGAATCCAGACGAAAACCGCCTTGTACCTTGTTCCAGTCATCACCGGCTTTAGCGCCGGTCAGGTTGCTGTTTTCGCCCCGGTTGAAGCCCTTGACATAAGCTCTGGCCGTGGTGTTTGCGCCCAATTTTGCGCCATAGCGGAATGAGCCGAAGCCCTGCTCCCGGTTGCCGCCGCCGGCGTTCAATAAAGCCTCCTGAGTCTGGGACGAATGTTTAGTGATGATGTTGATGACGCCGTTGACCGCATTAGCGCCCCACAACGTAGCGCCTGGGCCACGGATGACTTCGATATGGTCGATGTCTTCCATCATCACATCCTGGTTTTCCCAGTATACGCCGGAAAAAGAGCGGGTATAGGCGTTGCGGCCATCGATCAGAACCAGCAATTTATTGGCGACGCGGCCGTTAAAACCTCGGGAACTGACCGCCCATTTATTAGCATCGATTTTGGCGACATCCAAACCCGGCGCCAGGCGCAACGCGTCGGGAATGCTGGTGGCGCCGGAGCGTTTTATGTCTTCATTGCTAATGACAAACGCCGCTGCCGGCGCATCATTCAGGGATTGCGCTTTTTTGGCGACGGAAGTGACTTCTACATTGAGCAAGTCTTCTACACTCAGGTTTAGCGCCTCGTTTTGCTCTTCAGCGCTAAGCAGAGGACTGAAACACCCAATAATGACGGATAGGTAATAGCTAATGACTGTTTTTTTATTATTTTTATTAACCATGTGAGCGTACGCACTGTCGACCGGCTGAAATTTTGAAGGGTGCATTATGCTTGGAAAGCGGCAACGTTGTTGAGCAATTTGTGCTGCAAACTATAGCGAATATTCAGCAACGTTACGATGCTGAGTTTTTGAGAGTGGAAGGCGTCGAAAATTGAGGCAAAAAGAAGGCGCTTTAAGGCATTCTTGTTGTGAACTTGAAAATAATCGGTGCTGTATAGCGGCTTGATCGCGCGGTGATATTGTCGGTACCGATTATTTCTTTCGGTAAAGGTTTTACGATTTATTTTTCTTAGCAAGGCTTGGCCTTCCATTGGCTATGGTTATTTTAATTTTTATACAGAGTAAGCCACTATTTCGCAGTTCCTCAAATTTAAATAGAACCTAACTCATGGCATTGGCATACAGACTTTGTCAGGATAGAAGATTTAATTTATTTAATCCATACGTATTATTACTTATTACTGGCTACCAACTTAAAACGGTACAAAACGCAGAACTAGCCACGGTATATCTGTATCATTAGTTAATGACAAAAAAAACAGAACGACACAAGCTATACGCGCGGCTAGCAGAAACATTGTCACTGAGATTGGCAAAATTGGCAAACAAAGTGTTCGGGGGCTTGGTGAACTCATTGGCCGCTCCAAAAGCAGCGCCCATCGCCTGCTCCAGGCAAAAGAGAAGCGTGACCTGTATCCAGAATCTTCGCATTGGGAAACTGAAGCGGGCTATGCTTGGGTAAGGTTGATGGTATTTGCGGCCTTGTACCCGTTCGGACTGAAATCTGGCGTTGGTGCGGAGACTTTGTCACAATTTTTTAAAACGATCCGGATTGATAAACATGTCGGCGTATCGCCAACAGTATTGCGTGAGCAGATCACTAAAATAGAGATTCTTCTACCCCAGTTCCAGGCGGAATGCGAAAACAGCATCGCAAAACAGACGCGAAAAATAGTGGCCGGACTGGACGAAACGTTTTTCGGCGAATTTATGATTCTGGTGTTGATGGACTTGCGCTCCGGCTACTTAGTGCTGGACGAGATAACCGAGGATGGGTGTTTTGACACCTGGTACGCAAAAACAACCCCACGCCTGGAATCGTTGGGTATTGAAGTCAGTCATGCGGTCAGCGACCGTGCCAAAGCACTGATAAAGATGGCCGTGACTGGCTTCGGCTGTGAATCCGGCGCAGACGTAAGTCATGCCCAGCAGGATGCCAGTCGTTGGTTGGG
>CAMAUL010000048.1 GCA_945861405.1 Candidatus Methylobacter oryzae
CGGAAGCCGCCGAAAAAACGTATGCGGTTAATACCCGTTTGACCAAGCTCAATTCGATGAGTCCGCTGGAACTTGAAATGGCGGCTGCTGAAGTCGCCAAGGCTAAAGCCGATATTGCGTTGATGGGGGCGGTGTTGCAAAAATGCACGATTACCGCGCCTTTTTCGGGGCGTGTGGCAGAGCGTATGGTGCAGCGCTATCAATACGTTGCGCCCGGCGCTCCGATTCTGGATGTGCTCGATGACAGCCTGCTTGAAATCACGGTGCTGGTGCCTTCCAATTGGCTGAAGTGGTTGAAGCCGGGCTATGAGTTTAATGTTTTTATTGAAGAAATGCAGCGCGAGTATCCGGCCAAGGTTACGAGGCTGGGCGCGCGTATTGATGCGGTCAGCCAATCCGTTAAAATTACCGGCGTCATTACCGGTAAGGTCGATGACTTGTTGGCCGGAATGAGCGGTCGCGCCATTTTCGCTGCGACCGCCAAGGATGGTGGGAGTGTCGCAAGCGGTACGGAACCTATGCGACCGACCGCCAAGGATGGTGGGAGTGTCGCAAGCGGTACGGAACCTATGCGACCGCAATGACGGATACGCTAACCGATACACCGCGACAGCTGGCGGCGTTGGCGACGCTGCTGCAACTGGAAAAATCCTTCCGTAATGCCGATACCGCCGAAGCGCTGGCTTATACGCTGGTTAACGACAGCCGGGGCCTGATTGTGTTCCGTCAGGCGGCGTTGTGGCGGATAGACAGCTCGGAAGTCGTTGCCGTCTCCGGTCTGCCGGTTATCGACGCTAATGCCCCGTATATAAGCTGGTTGAACAAGGTCTTCAAGCAGTTGTCGCTGGACACGTCCGGTCAGATTCGCACGCTAACAGCCGAGGACTTGCAGGACGGCAGCGCCGAGGAGTGGCCGCAATGGGTGCCTGCCCATGCTTTATGGCTACCGGTATCGGCTCACGGCGCTACGCCGCAAGCCGGTTTGTTGCTGGCGCGGGAGTCGGCCTGGACGGAGGGTGAGCTGTATTTGCTGGAGCATATGGCGCATACCTTCGGCCATGCCTGGGCGGCTTTGGCACCGAAGCCGCCTTTCTGGAAACAGGACTGGCTGACTAAAAAGCGGCTGTTGACCAGTTTGGCTGTGCTGTTTTGCCTGTTATGGATTCCGGTGCGGCAATCGGCATTGGCTCCGGCCAGCGTTATCCCCGCCCATCCAACCATACTCCGGGCCGCTGTCGACGGCGTTGTCGACCGGTTTTACATTCAACCCAACGATCAGGTGGTAAAAGACCAGCCGTTGTTAAGCCTTGAAGAAGAGACTATCAAAAACAAGTTGAATGTGACCCGTAAAGCCTTGGCGGTTGCCGAAGCCGAATACCGCAAAACCGCGCAGCAGGCGATGTTCGATATGGACAGCAAGGCGCAGGTTAATATCCTTAAAAGCCGTGCCGAACAGCAGGAAGCCGAAGTGCGCAGCATGGAAGACTGGCTGGCGCGTATCGACATCAAAGCGCCACATTCCGGGGTCGCGGTGTTTTCCGATGTGAATGACTGGATAGGGAAGCCGGTTACCGTCGGCGAACGAATTTTAATGGTCGCCGACCCTGCCGATGTCGAGCTGGAAGTGCAGCTGCCGATAGCCGATGCGATTAAGCTGGAGACCGGCTCCAAGGTGCAGTTTTTCTTGAATGTCGATCCGACCACGCCGGTTTCAGCAAAGCTTTATTTTGCCGCCTATCAAGCCGAGGTTACGCCTGACGAGGTGTTGGCTTACCGTTTGAAAGCCCGGTTCAAGCAGGCGGACGTGCTGCCCAGAATCGGCCTGAAAGGCACGGCCAAGGTCTTCGGCTCTCGGGTTCCGTTGGTTTATTATGTGTTACGACGACCTTTGGCGGCATTGAGACAATGGATGGGAATGTAATATTTTTGCCGCCGCTACGCGAAGAGCTGGGTTTGTTTCCGGGGCCTTGCGCTTTCGACGGTTCACCCACTTGGACGCTGTATGATCCGTCTAACCAGCATTTTTATCGCATCGGACAGCTGGAAAACGAGATTCTGGCGCATTGGGATTTAAGTTCGCCAGAGGCCATCTGCGAACAAGTGTCACAGTATGGTTTGCACGCGGTCAGCGTTGACGATATTCAACAGCTCTTGAAGTTCTTGGCTACCCACAACCTGCTCCAGGTCAGCGGAAAAGAGGCGGTGCAGCGTCTGCTAGGACAAGCCAAAGCCGCGCATCATAACTGGTTTGTCTGGCTGATTCACCATTACCTGTTTTTTAAAATTCCACTGCTCCACCCGGATCGTTTGCTGGCGCTTACTTATCCGGCGCTACGCTGGATTTATCAGCCGGTAGTGCTGTACGTGCTGATGTCGCTGGTGCTGGTCAATTTGTATTTGCTGATCGATCGCTGGGACATGTTCACCCGGACTTTCCTGCATTTTTTTTCGACCGAAGGTTTTGTTTATTACGCCGTTGCGCTGACCTTAACCAAAACCCTGCATGAATTGGGGCACGCTTATACCGCCCATCGTTACGGCTGTCGGGTTTCTGCGATGGGTGTCGCCTTTCTGGTGATGATGCCGGTGCTCTATACCGATGCCAGTGAGGCGTGGAAACTGACCTCTCGGCGGCAACGGCTGGCGATTGGTTTTGGCGGTATCGCCGCCGAATTGGGACTGGCCGTTTTGTGTACCACGCTGTGGCATTTTTTGCCCGACGGACCGTTGCGTAGCAGCGTGTTTCTAATGGCTACGACCACCTGGATGATGACGCTGTTTATCAATCTAAACCCGCTGATGCGTTTCGACGGCTATTTCCTGCTGTCTGATTATTGGGGAATAGAAAATCTGCAAAACCGGGCATTCGCGCTGGGGCGCTGGAAATTGCGGCAGATATTGTTCGGATTTATCGATGAGGTTCCTGAGCGGTTTCCGCCGAGGACCCAGCGGCTGCTGCTGATTTATGCCTGGAGTATCTGGATCTATCGCTTTTTTCTGTTCCTGGGGATCGCCCTGCTGGTGTATCACTATTTCTTTAAATTACTCGGCCTGTTTTTAATGATGGTCGAAGTCGGCTGGTTTATTATGCTCCCTATTATCAAAGAAATTAAATACTGGCTTGAACACCGCGAGCACATGGAGTGGAACCGCAATACGCTGAGCACCTTGTCGGCAACGCTGATCGTGATCGGCATTTTGTTCATTCCCTGGCAGAGCCGCATCGAAGCGCCCGGTCTGTTGAAAATTGCCGCCCATACCGAGCTGTTTATGCCACTGCCCGCCAAGCTGGATAAGATTCTGGTCGCTAAAGGCGAAGCGGTTAAGTCCGGGCAAACGCTGGTTCAATTCAGCTCGCCAGACCTTGATTCGCAACTCGAACAAAGCAAAATGAAGGTGGACTCGTTGCGCTGGGAGCAGTCTTTTCACGGTCAGGAAAAAAGCCTGAGCGAACGACATCTGGTGGTAATAAGCGAGCTGGAAAGTGCGATCAGCGAGTATGAAGGACTGATTGATGAACGTAACCGCCTGACCGTTGCGGCACCTTTCGACGGTGAAGTTATCGAAATAAACGATCAATTGAATGTCGGGGAATGGATAGCCAAAGATGAACCGCTGTTAACGGTGGGACAGTTCGATGCGTATCAAATAGAAGCCTTTTTGGCCGAGGATCATTTAGGGCAGGTCCAACCCGGCGCAGAAGCGGATTTTTATCCTGAGCAACTCGATTGGCCGAGCATACCGTGCCGGATTGTACGCATCGACAATGCCGCAGCGATGCAGCTGCCGCCGGTGTTTACCTCCCGTTACAGTGGAAGCATTGCGATTCGGGGGAATAATAAGGAAGTGCTGGTTCCCGAAACATCAGTATACCGGGTCTGGCTCCAGCCCTTGAAAACCGATGAGCCGATTCATCGGGCTATCAAAGGCAATGTGCTGATTGACGGAAAAGCCGAGAGCATCGCCTCATCGTTATGGCGACAAGTTGCGGCGGTATTTATCAGGGAGTCGGGGTTTTAGAAGTTTTATAAGACATCGTCTGCTGAATAGTTGCGAATGTTTTTAACTGTCACTAAAGCCGTAGACGGTATATAATCTCACGGTTTTATTCAATCATTTACTAAATTCATACCGGAAAAAAACATGCTGGGTAAGTTGGTTAGATTAGTTATAGGGAGCCGTAACGATAGGCTGATAAAGAAGAAGACGTCATTGGTCAAAAAGATCAATGCTTTGGCTTCTGAATACGAAAAATTATCTGATGATGCGTTAAAAGCAAAAACTCAGGAGTTTCGTGATCGCTTGGCGCAAGGTGAAAAACTGGACGATCTGCTTCCAGAAGCGTTTGCAACAGTCAGGGAAGCGTCGGCCAGGGTCTTTGGCATGCGCCATTTCGATGTGCAGTTGATCGGGGGCATGATCCTTCATGACGGCAAGATTGCCGAAATGAAAACCGGCGAGGGCAAAACCCTGATGGCGACTTTGGCGGCTTATCTGAACGCGTTGCCGGGGCGTGGCGTACACGTCGTTACGGTTAATGATTATTTGGCCAAGCGCGACTCCGAATGGATGGGCAGGCTTTACGGCTTTTTGGGTTTGACCACTGGCGTGATTATCAGCCAGATGGAAAGCGACGAACGGCGCGAGGCTTATGGCTCGGACATCACCTACGGCACCAACAACGAATTCGGTTTCGATTATCTGCGCGACAATATGGCGTTCAGCCTGGAGCAGAAAGTCCAGCGTGATTTAAGTTTTGCGATTGTCGATGAGGTTGATTCGATCCTGATCGATGAGGCGAGAACGCCGCTGATCATTTCCGGGGCCACCGAAGAAAGCACCGAAGTTTATATCAAGGTCAACAAGATCGTCCCGTTCCTGACCAAACAGGAAAAAGAAGACGCGCCGGGCGATTATTCGGTTGATGAAAAAGTACGCCAGTTGTACCTGACCGAAGCCGGTCACGAACGGGTTGAAAACCTGATGGTCGAACACGGCTTGATGGCGGAAGGCAGCAGTTTGTATGACGTGACCAATATCCGCCTGATGCATTATTTGACCGCATCATTGCGGGGTCATGTGCTATTCAAAAAAGATGTCGATTATATCGTCGCCAATAATGAAGTGATTATCGTCGATGAGTTTACCGGGCGGATCATGCCGGGACGGCGCTGGTCGGATGGCTTGCATCAGGCGATTGAAGCCAAAGAGCATGTCGAAATTAAAAGTGAAAACCAGACGCTGGCCTCGATTACCTTCCAGAACTACTTCCGCTTGTACGAAAAGCTGTCCGGCATGACCGGTACGGCCGATACCGAAGCGTTCGAGTTGAACAAGATTTATGGTCTTGAAGTGGTGGTTATTCCGACGCATCGCAACATGATCCGTCGGGATTTGGGCGATGTGGTGTTTCTGACTACTGACGAGAAATATGTCGCCGTTGCCGATGATATTAAAGAATGCGTGAGCCGTGGGCAACCGGTGCTGGTTGGAACTACATCGATTGAAAACTCCGAGCGGCTGTCTGAATTATTGAACAAGCTGGGCATTAAACACGAAGTGCTTAATGCTAAACAGCACGAGCGCGAAGCCCATATCATCCAACAGGCCGGTATGCCGGGGGCGGTTACTATCGCCACCAACATGGCCGGACGGGGTACCGATATTGTGCTCGGCGGCAATTTGGAAGCGGAACTGGCGGCGCTGGGCGAAGACGCCAGTCAAGCCGATAAGGATCAAGCCCGCGGCGCATGGTTGGAAAGACATGAGCAAGTCATCTCCACCGGCGGTTTGCATGTGATTGGTTCGGAGCGTCATGAATCGCGCCGTATCGATAACCAGTTAAGAGGTCGTTCGGGCCGTCAGGGCGATCCTGGTTCAACCCGTTTTTACTTGTCGCTGCAAGATGATTTGATGCGTATTTTTGCATCGGATCGCGTGGCGGGTTTGATGCAGAAACTAGGCATGGGCAATGGCGAAGCGATTGAGCATCCTTGGGTAACGCGCTCGATAGAAAGCGCCCAGCGCAAGGTTGAAGGCCGCAACTTCGATGTGCGCAAAGAAATCCTGGCCTATGACGATGTCGCCAATGACCAGCGCAAGGTGGTCTATGCGCAACGTAATGAATTGATGTCGGCAGAGGAAATATCCGACATTATCACTGCGATACGCGAAGATGTGGTCAATAATGTGATTACCCAGTATATCCCGCCAAAAACCATGGTTGAACAGTGGGATACCAAGGGCCTGGAAGAACATCTGCATCAGGAGTTTAATGTCGAAGTCCCTGTGCGCAAGATGCTGGAAGAAGATCATTCGTTGCAGGAAGAATCATTGCGCAAGCGCATTATTGCTATTCTGGAGCAAAGCCATAAAGACAAAGAACAGCAGATGTCCAAGGAAGTGCTGCAACACTTTGAAAAGTCGGTGATGCTGCAAGTGCTGGATAACAGCTGGAAAGAGCATTTGGCGGCGATGGATTATTTGCGTCAGGGCATCCACTTTAGAGGTTATGCGCAGAAAGATCCTAAGCAGGAATACAAGCGCGAAGCGTTTGAAATGTTTACCACGCTGCTGGATCATATTAAGTATGAAGTGATAGGCATCTTGTTTAAAGTCCAGGTCAAGCAGGAAGCAGATGTTTACGCTATGGATGAACAGATGCAAACGCCTAGGGAAATGCATTATGAGCATGCTCAGGCACCCGCTTTGGATGCTTATGAGGAATCGCTGCTTGCTGCACCTGAGCAAGACGAAGCAGCTTCAGAACAGCCCTTTGTCAGGGACGGCAATAAAGTGGGCCGTAACGATCCTTGCCCATGTGGTTCAGGCAAGAAGTATAAGCAGTGTCATGGTCAGTTAAGCTGATTTGATGTAACTATTCAGTGCGTAGGATGGGTAGAGCGCCAAAAGTAGGCGCTTTAGGCGACGCGAAACCCATCGCATAGATGTTTTGAATGATGGGTTTCGGCTATCGCCTTTACCCATCCTACAAGTTCACTATTTCAGCCATTTCAAAACAGGTTTTCAGTAGGTTTCTCATCAGATTCATTGGAATCGGCTGCTGACTCGTCAGTGGGGGATGCGGAGCTGACCGGTACTCGATCCGCTTGAAAGAACTCCCATATTCCATCTTTATTTTTGTCCTCTGTTAACAGTCCGGTCTCAGGGCTTATAAATGCCTTGACTATGCCTTCCGGCATTTCAAGAGGCGCTTCCGGGGTGTCTTTTAGGGCTGCCCGCATGAATTCTATCCACATCGGCAATGCGGCAACTCCGCCTGTTTCAGCATTTCCCAGCGGCGAAAAATCATCAAAGCCAACCCATGCGGTGGCGACATTTGACTGCGTATAGCCATTAAACCAAGCGTCGCGTTGTTCATTGGTGGTGCCGGTTTTTCCGGCAAGATCTTGTCTGCCCAGCACTTTTGCTCCTGTTGCCGTGCCGTGTTGAACGACATCTCTTAATAACGAATTCATCAGAAAACAAATTGGCGGGGCAATAATCCGGGGGGCATAGTTGCGATCCAATTCCTCTGTGCTGTTGCAGGTAGGGCAGGCAATTTTAGGAGTGGCCTGATAAATAATTTCGCCTTCGTTGGACTCGATACGCTCAATATAATAGGGTTTTATCAGGAAACCGCCGTTGGCAAATGTGGCATAAACCCGCGCCATTTGCAGTGGAGTTGCATAACCGCTGCCCAGTGCCAAAGAGAGGGTCTTGGGTATTTGTTCATCAGCGAAGCCAAAGCGCAACGCCGTTGCGACGGCTTTTTCAACGCCCATTTCGTTCAATAAGCGGATGGAGATAATATTTCTTGAGTGGGTGATAGCCGCTCTGATACTGGTTGGGCCATAGAATTGTTTGCTGTAATTTTCCGGTCGCCACTCGTTTTCCTGGCCTGGATTGTCGATGACGATGGGCGCATCGTTAATCAGGCTGGCGGCTGTGTAGCCTTGTTCCAGAGCGGTGGTGTAAATGATCGGTTTAAAGCCTGACCCCGGTTGCCTTTTTGATTGAGTTGCGCGATTGTATTTGTTGCGATGAAAATCGAAACCGCCGGTTAACGCCAAAATGGCGCCATTGGCAGGATCCAATGAAACAAATGCGCCTTCTGCCTCGGGTATTTGCGTTAACGCCCAGGTATTATTCGGCAGTTGACGGACGCGGATAATGTCACCGGTTTTTAGAGTAGTGCTACCGGCCCATTTCATGTTCTCCCAAGGTATTTCAATGAGGGTTTTGTCTTGAAGGCTGGCCGTTGCGAGATTGTTTTTTATGCGTAGGACGGTGGCGGGCATGGTGTCGCCGATGTCAGGAAGTTCGCCTACAGGACGTAGGCGAGGGGCGTGAGCAGGAGCGGAAGCTTCACTGAAATGAGCGCCCTTGGTAATGCTTGAATGACGGTATCCGTGGCGTTCATCATAGGCGTGCAGGGTATTGTTAAGCGCTTGGTTTGCCGTTGTTTGCAGCGTCCCAATTATTGTCGTATAGACCTTGAATCCGGAGGTGTAGGCTTGCTCGCCATAGAGCTCGAAAAGTTTTTGGCGCACCATTTCGGCTAAATAAAGCGCTGAAACTTCAGGTGTGACTGACTGCAGCTTTGCAGTAGACGGTTGCTTGGATGCATTCTGATACTCCTGCTGAGTAATGTGGTTAAGCTCAAGCATGCGGTGCAAGACATAATTGCGTCTTTCGATAGCTCGATCCTGATTGGTGATGGGATTGTACAGAGATGGCGCTTTTGGCAAACCGGCAATCATGGCCTGTTCGGCCAAGCTCAGCTCAGTTAAGGATTTGCCATAATAGACTTGAGCTGCGGCGGCAATGCCATAGGCTCGGTGGCCCATGAAAATCTGGTTTAAATAAAGCTCCATGATTTTGTTTTTCGGGTACTCGCGTTCTATTTTTAACGCCAGCATGATTTCCTTTAACTTGCGGGTATAGGTTTTCTCGCTGGTCAGCAGGAAGTTGCGGGTAACCTGCATGGTGATAGTGCTGCCGCCCTGTCTTTTCTTGCCGGTCAAGGCAAGTTGCAATCCAGCCCGAAGCAGTCCTTTAAAGTCGACGCCGGGGTGCTCGTAAAAGCTGTCATCTTCAGAGGCAATGAACGCGTTAATCAGTTGTTGGGGGACTTCCTCGATAGCGACCGGCGTACGTTTTTTTTCGCCGAATTGGGCAATTAGTCGGTTATCTTTGCTGTAAATGTTTAAAGGTATCTGGTATTGGACATTATGCAGGGCATTAATATCAGGCAGGTCGGCTGCAAGCTGGTTGTATAGAAAATAGCCGAAAATGGCTGTGGCTAAGATTATGGTCGTAAAAAAAAGTACAAGCCATTTTAGAAATTTAGCCACATGTGATCCTGGGAATCGGCGCGGTAAAGATAGCGCTGGAGATGAAAGTAACAGTTCGAACAAATAAATTGTACATTTTAAGCATCAAAATAAAAAAGGCTACTATACTTTCGCCAGTAAATAAGTTTTGTGGTTGTTGATTATAACCGACGACTGCCAGGGATGGTGGCCGAGACTGCTCCCGACAGTCCTCGGCATTTCCTCCATCCATGGAGGTCAGAAGTGTCGTAATCGGTACGACTGCATGGATGCAGGAGGTAGAGCACCAAAAGTAGGCGCTTTAGGCGACGCATGGAGCAGTTGCCGAGGGAACCGATGCGACCGACTGCATGGGCATATTTTGCTCCATGCAAAATTTGTATTGCTCACATTCTTGCGGGTTATGCAGTGGATTGGATCGGGTATACACAATCACTAAGGCATCAAGTTTTTCTAAGGGTTAGTTCATGAGTTGGTTTAGTCAGAAACAAAGTGCTGTTCTTGGTATTGACATCAGTACGGCGGCTATAAAATTACTCGAATTGAGTAAGGTCGGCGCTCGTTACCGGGTTGAGAGTTATGCCGTAGCACCTTTGCCGCAAGATGCTGTCATTGATAAAAATATAGCAAACATTGAAGTGATAGCTGAAGCTATTAAAGTCGCTTTAAAACAATCCGGGTCAAAGCTAAAACATGCGTCTGTCGCTGTTGCAGGGTCTTCAGTGATGACCAAAGTGATACCGATGCCCGCTTCGTTAAGCGATGATGAAATGGAAGAGCAGATCATGGTTGAAGCCGACCAGTATGTGCCTTATTCGCTTGATGAGGTTAATTTCGACTTTGAAGTCCAGGGCGAAAATGAATCTAACCCTGAAATGGTCAATGTGCTGCTTGCGGCATCGAGAAAAGAAATTATTGAAGATCGTGTCGAAGTGTTGGCCAAGGCCGGTTTAAAGGCCAAAATTGTCGATGTTGAAGCCTTTGCGATGGAAAATGCATTCGCCTTGTTGATTGACCAATTGCCGGATGCCGTAGAAGGTCAAACAGTTGCCATCGTGGATATCGGATCAACGATGACGGCCTTAAATGTTTTATATAACTCCCGCACCGTGTACACCAGAGAGCAGGGCTTTGGCGGCAAGCAGTTGACCGAAGAGATTCAGCGCCGCTACGGATTAACTTATGAAGAAGCCGGCCTTGCAAAAAAGCTGGGCGGATTGCCGGACAATTATGCAGTGGATGTACTTGAACCGTTTAAAAGAGCCATGGTTCAGCAAATTCAGCGGTCGATACAGTTTTTTGTTTCATCAAGCGCAAATAGACGTATTGATAGTCTTATTCTGGCGGGTGGCTGTGCATCAATACCGGGTATCGATAAATTGGTTCAGCAAGCTATAGGGGTGCCTACCGTCATAGCCAATCCCTTTATCAATATGGCGCTATCCAATAAGGTCAAACCTCAGTCTTTGAGCAATGATGCTTCGGCAATGATGATCGCATGCGGGTTAGCATTGAGGAGTTTTGACTAATGGCAAAGATCAATTTACTTCCTTGGCGTGAAGAACTGCGGGCGCAGAAAAAGCAGGATTTTATCAATGCTATTGGTGTGGCTATTTTGATTACGGCGCTTATTTTTTCTGGGGTTCATATGTATATCGAGGGATTGAAGGCATATCAGGGGCAAAGAAACAAAATAATACAGGACGAAATAGCGATATTGGATATAAAAATTGCCCAAATCAAAACGATTGAGGAACAGAAAACTAAGTTGCAGACCAAAATAGAACTGATCCAGAAACTACAGGAAAGCCGTCCGGAGATTGTGCATTTGTTTGATGAGCTTCCCAAGGTCACACCTGACGGGGTTTTTCTCACAACATTCACCCAGAAGGGTGCGGATCTGACTTTTGAGGGCAAGTCGCAATCCAATGCCCGCGTTTCTGCATTCATGAGAGCTATTGAAGCCTCCTCCTGGCTGAAAGTCCCGACCCTTGATGTGATTAAGTCTGTGAGCAAAGTTAGTCCAGATCAGTTAAGTGATTTCACTATGCATGCCAAGCAGGGAAATCAAAATGCGCAAGATGCTGCTGGAGGGAAATAATGAATTTGTCAGAAATTAATTGGGATCCCAATGAGGCAGGGACTTGGCCATTACCCATTAAAGCGGCAACCATTGCAGTGATATGTGCCTTGGTTTTTGGTGCAGGTATTTATTATGACACGCTTGACCAGTTGGCGGCACTTGATGCTTCTGAAAAGAAAGAGCTGGAATTGAAGCAGTCATTTGAGACCAAACAGAAGAAATCAATCAATCTTCAGGATTATGAGGATCAATTGGCGCAAATTGAAACACAACTGGAGGATATGATTCGGCAAATGCCAACAAAAGAGGAAGTTGCAAGCTTGTTGATTGATATTTCCCAAACAGGATTGGCCAGCGGTCTGGAGTTCAGGTTATTTAAGCCCAGTGCGCCGATACGTAAAGACTTCTACTCGGAGCTGCCAATCAGTATTGAGGTTATTGGGAAATATGAGGAGCTGGGTTTGTTTGTCAGTGGTCTAGCCTCGTTGCCCCGGATTGTTACTGTACACGATGTGAACATTATTCCCGAAGGTAAGAAAGATAAGGAAAGTAAGGAAAGTAAGGAAAGTAAAGAAGGGGAAATGAAAATGACGGCAACGGTTAAGACCTATAATGAAGGCGTTGATGGAACAGCGACTACTGTGGTCAAAAAGAAAAGAGGGCAAAAGTAATGGAATGCAATAAATTACTGGCGCTATGTAAGGGCGGCTTTAGTCGCCCAGGGCGAATGACAAATCTGCCTGGAGCAGATTTGCATTTACCCGAAGGGGGTATGGCAGGGAAGCCATGCATGAATTCGCCCTTACAACGCCAAGCAATAGCAGAATTACAGGGGCGCATTGGTTCTCGACCTATTGCAACACTTCTGACCTCCATGGATGGAGGAAATGCCGAAGACTGCCGGGAGCTGTCTCGGCCACCATCCTTGGCGGTCGGTCGCACTGGTTCCCGACCAGTCGCGACACTCCCACCATCCATGTCGGTCGTAACTTGTGTGGTTTTTATGGCGTTGCTTGCAGGTTGCGGCAATGATGATTTTTCAGATTTAAATCGCTATATCTCAGAAGTTAAGGCGAAGCCTAAAGAACCTATTAAACCCTTACCTGAAATCAAGGTGATTGAGCCTTTTATGTTTAAACCGGAAGGCCTGCGTGATCCATTTAGGCCTCTGGAGCAGGCTGAGCAGTCCGAGGGCGTTGATGTAACAACGGGCAGCGGTATAAAGCCGGATACCACCCGGCGCAAAGAAGAATTGGAAGCATTCCCTTTGGAAGAGCTAATAATGGTGGGTACTGTAGATATGAAGTCGAGTTTGTGGGGATTGGTAAAAGTGGGTGACGGCACAATTTATCGCGTCAAGGTCGGGAATTATATGGGTAAAAATTTCGGAAAAATCATACGAATAGTCAGCGATAAAATTGAATTAATGGAAATAGTTCCTGATAAAAAACCGGGAACGTGGCGTGAACAACCGGCTTCAATAGCGTTGACAGAGTGATGAAAAAGGATAAAGAAATGAATAATAAACACGGCGGCGTTAGGTCGAATATCCACAGGGCACAAGATAAAATGGGGCGATCATTAGGTGCGCACATAGTCTTAGGTCTGTTTTTATTTTTGTTCCAAATGACATCTGTCAGAGCCGATGAACTGGCGCTATCAGGCATAGATTTCGCGACCCAGGCAGGAGATAAGCTGCAAATTGAAATGGAAATGACGGGGGCCGCCGTTACACCCAAAGTATTCAAGACGGATAATCCTGCACGTATCGCCCTGGACTTTCCCGGTGTAAAAAGTGCACTGGCAAAGAAAATGTACCCTATAAATCAGGGGGCAGCGAGCAGTGTTTATGTAGTAGAGGCCGCAGGTAGGGTTCGTGTTGTGGTTAACCTGATTGAGGCAACACCGTTCGAAACCAAGGTGGTTGGCAATAAGGTGCTGTTGACCCTGACTTCTGCGAAGGTTGAGATGCCTGTTGCAATGAAACCAGTTGTGCCAAAGGCAGTGCTGCCTGTTGCTGCGCCTGTTGCAACAAAGGCCGCTAATGCGGTGGTAGCTGCGTTAATTCCCGCACAAGATATTAGCGGTTTTGATTTTAAGCGAGGCGATAAAGGCGAGGGGCGCATTCTGGTTTCTTTGGCCAATCCCAATACCATTGTTAACTCCAAAGAACAAGGCGGGAAAGTTATCATCAGCTTTTTGAATACCCGGCTACCGGAAAGCCTTGCTAAACGACTGGATGTTTCCGAGTTTGCAACGCCAGTTAAATTTATTGATACAGTCTCGACTAACCAGCAAACCACAATTATCGTGGCTATGCAAAATGAGCTTTACGATTATTCCGTGTTTCAAGCGGATGGGTTGTTGACTATTGAGTTCCGTCCTTTAAGCAATGAAGAGAAAGATGCGCTGGACAGGTCACGTACCCAATATACTGGGGACAGATTGTCTTTAAACTTTCAGGATATTGAAATACGAAGCGTTATTGCCATTCTGGCTGAGTTTACCGGGCAGAATGTGGTCGCAGGCGAAGATGTAACCGGTAAGATTACCTTAAAACTGGACAATGTGCCTTGGGATGAAGTGTTAGATTTTGTCATGATGACCGAGGATCTGGGCAAGTATGAGACTGGCAATGTCACGCTGATATCAAAGCAGGACAAAATTAAGGACTACAAGAAGAAACAACAGGAAACGGAGAAAGTGGTTGCCCAACTAGACCCGCTGGTGACTGAGTATATTAAAATAAATTACGCCAAGGCTAACAGCTTTAGAGCGCTGTTGAGTGGCTCTGATGCCGGTTCTTTTGGCGCTTGCGGGGTGACTGGTACTGCTGAAGTTTCTGCAAGCATCGGTTCGACATCCGAAAAACCTTCCATTGGCGGTTCTTTGGGGGATGCCAAATCGGAGGCCGTTGCATCAGAAGGAAATAAAGACGATTTACGCTTGCTTTCGTCGCGTGGATCGGTTGTTGTCGATGCAAGAACCAATACATTGATCGTACATGATACGGCAAAACGTCTGGAAGAGATTAATAAGCTGATACGGAAGCTAGATATTCCTGTGCGTCAGGTGATGATCGAGTCGCGGGTTGTTATTGCGGAAGATAATTTCACTCAAAATTTAGGCGTCAAGTTTGGCGTGGCAAAAGAGGCCTCTATGCCAAGTGGTAAGACATTTGCTGTGGGTGGAACTCAGACGCCGGGAACTGCTGGTGCAGACCCTACTACTGTAGCAGGAATGAGAAAACCAACCGATTTACTGGTTGATTTGGGTGTGTCAGCATTGACTGCTACTCCGCCAGGTGCTTTGGGCATGACTCTCGCTAGAGGCGCCGATTATGTGTTGAATCTTGAGCTTCAGGCATTGCAAATTGACGGAAAAGCCGAAATAGTATCTAACCCAAGGGTGATGACCATGGATCGCTGTACCGCAGTTATGATGCAGGGTGTCCAAATTCCATATCAAACTCAGTCGATTGCGGGGGGGGTTACGGTGACAACAACTACTTTTAAAGATGCGGTTCTTGAGTTAAACGCAACGCCGCAGATTACTCCTGCCGGATCGGTTATCATGAATTTGCTGGTTAAGAAGGATGCACCGAACTATGCAGTTCTTACTGCACAGGGTAATCCTAGTATTGATAAAAGAGAGGTTAAAACATCTGTGCTCGTTGAAGATGGCGAGACGATTGTTTTAGGCGGGGTTTATGAAGGATCTGAATCCATGACCAAGAATAAAATCCCCTTTTTCGCCGATTTGCCGGGTATAGGATTTTTATTTACAAATTCAGCAGAGAAGTCGACTAAGAAAGAATTGTTGATTTTTGTCACCCCAAAAATCATGAAAGATAATATAGCCAGCGATTGATTGCTTCTCGGCAACTGCTCCTGCGTTGCTCTACCTCCTGCATCCATGCAGTCGTACTGGGAGTAAAAAGGGGGTATAATACCCCCTTTTTTAATGCTTTAACCGCAGACAAGGCAGGTCATGACGCGATCAGAGAATATTTATTTAGTTGGCCTCATGGGTGCAGGGAAAACCACGATAGGACGGCAGTTAGCGAGAGCGTTGTCGGTGCCTTTTTATGATAGCGACAAGGCGATTGAGGAAAGAACCGGCGTAGATATTCCGACCATATTCGAGTTTGAGGGAGAGGAAGGATTCAGGGATAGGGAGCAGAAGATGATTGAGCAGCTGACGCAAATGAAAGGCATAGTGCTGGCGACCGGCGGCGGTGCTATTTTACGCGAAGAGAATCGCAGGCTATTGAAAGAAAACGGATTTATTGTCTATTTGCAGTGTTCAGTGGAAAGGATTTTGGAACGGACGCGCCGGGATACACAACGCCCGCTGCTGAAAACAGATAACCCCAGAGACCGCATAGAAAGCTTATTCGCACAGCGTGAGCCGCTGTATTTATCTTGCGCTGACTTTAAGGTAGACACAGGCGTGATGCAAAGCAAAGAAGTCGTCAGTCACATTTTAGAAGAATACAATTCGGCTAATCGTTAATAAACAAAATTTAGGTAGGTCGGGTTACGACTGCACGGATGCAGGAGGTAGAGCAATGCAGGAGCAATTGCCGAGCGTAGCGTAACCCGACGCATCGAAGCGGCAAGCGTCGGGTTACGCTACGCTAACCCGACAAGCTCCAAGCGTTAATAAATATGAAAAAATTATTGGTTGAATTAGGTGACCGTAGTTACCCGATCTATATTGGCTCTGATTTACTGAGCCAGTCTGAATTAATCACAAAGCATATAAAGTCCCAACAGGTTGTTGTGGTCACCAATGAAACTATCGCCCCCTTATATCTGAATGCGGTTTTAAAAAACTTGCAGGGCTATAGGGTCGAAACTGTGATACTGCCCGATGGCGAACAGTTCAAGACTTTAGAGTTCGTATCCCAAATTTTTGATAAACTGCTGGCTTGCAAATTCAGCCGCAATGCCACTCTGATCGCTTTGGGCGGCGGCGTTATCGGGGACATGGGCGGTTTTGCGGCGGCTTGTTATCAGCGGGGCATTGCATTCGTGCAAATACCCACAACATTGCTGGCTCAGGTCGATTCGTCGGTGGGCGGCAAAACCGGGGTTAATCATCCGTTGGGTAAAAACATGATTGGCGCTTTTTATCAGCCGCAATGCGTTATTGCCGACGCCGATGTGCTGGATACGTTGGATGACCGCCAGTTATCGGCAGGTCTAGCCGAAGTGATCAAATACGGCCTGATCAGGGACGTCGAATTCTTTCAATGGCTGGAAAATAATATCGATGCCTTACTGGGCCGAGACAAACAGGCATTGGCTTATGCGATAGAACGGTCATGCATTAACAAGGCTGAAATAGTCGCTGAAGATGAAACCGAAACCGGTATCAGGGCGACGTTAAATTTAGGCCATACTTTCGGTCATGCGATAGAAACCGGCGCAGGTTACGGCAAATATCTTCATGGCGAGGCGGTCGCCATCGGCACTTGTCAAGCCGCCGATCTTTCCAGAAGAAAAGGCTGGCTAAACGATGAAGATGTTGCAAGAATTATCGCCCTATTTAAAAAAGCCGGATTGCCCATATGTCCGCCGGAAGAAATTGATACGAACCGGTTTTTGGAATTGATGGCGGTAGACAAAAAAAATGTAGACGGTCAAATTAGGCTGATTTTGTTGCAAAAAATCGGCGCGGCAACTTTGCCCGTAGACGTGGATCGGGAACTATTGGAAACGACGCTTAAAACCTATGGTAGATGATAACGATGATGATGTTACTTATCATGCGAAACAGCCAGCTGATAAGATAAATCTGGATCAGATAAATAATGCGGCGGCTCATTCCTTGATATCAAAGGAAAGAATGCAGAAGCTTGATTTATTGATTCATCTGCTTTCAAACCTGACGCAAGCCCTTGTCGTCTGCGGGCCGGAAGGCATCGGTAAAACGACGCTGCTTGAGGTTTTGCAACAGCGCAAGACTGAGTCATGGCAGTATTGCCTTATTCAAGGTTCTGCCGATTTAAGTTTTGAGTCGATTCATGAGCAGTTAACCGAGGGCATCGCGAATGCCCCGGCTCAGTCGCTTTCAATGGCCTTTGCACAGTACGAAAAGCAACACAAACAAGTCGTATTGATTGTTGATAATGCGGGCGAATTAGTCCCCGGCTTGATTGCCGCCATCATTCAATATGCAGCGGCAAATCCGGTTTTAAGGGTGGTTTTCGCTTTAACGCATGACGAATTGCAGATGAAACGCGGATCGGATCGTGCAATTGACGATTGCCATATTGTTGAAATACCGCCCTTATCAGAAAGGCAGTGCGGTGATTTTTTACAGCATCTGTCAACAAAACCCTATGCGAACTTGTCGTTTAAAGTAATCAGCGAAAACATGATTGCGCATATCTATCGGGATACGCACGGTATTCCGGGAAAAATTATTGCCGAGATCTCAGGATCGCCCGTCGCTAAACCAAGTGGAAAATTGAAATGGATGCTTGTGCTTGCGGTTGCAGCGGCAATCGCTATAGCGGTTGTTGTGCAGTGGCTGTCATCGTCGGCAAACGTTCCCGGCATTGTCCCATCTCTTAATCCGACTTCCACGGATGGAGGTAATGTCTCAAAACCGCCCGAAGCAGCAGACATGCAGCCGTCGGCAAACGCTCCAGACACTGCTCTACCTCCTGCTCCAGTTGAACAAATAACAGGCGCTTCGGCTCCTGGCAGTGCAGGAATCCAAGCGCAGGGGCAATCGGAACTTGCGGTGAGCGAAGCTGAAGTACCGGCAAAAGATGCGATAGTGCCTTCGGTTGAAGCCAATATACCCAAGGGAGACCACCAGCCTGTTACTCCTATGGCGAAACCTGATGCGGCGAGTACGGCAGTTGCTAAGCAGCCAGAAAATAAACCATCTGCTGGCGTGCCGCAACAAATCACTGAATTGCCTATCCCTGAAAAACTGGAAACTAAAGCCCAGCCGGAGCCGGTAAGCGCAGTTGGCGTTGCGCAGAATCCAAACAGCAATCAATCTGTCGCCGCGCAACAAAAAATTGCAGAAGCGCTTGATGAATCTCAAGAAAAACCTAAGCAGCCGGAGATAACTAAAGCGGTTAACAAGGTTAAGCCGCATATCCCGAAAAAACCGGTAATGAAAGTCCAGCCCGAACCGGTGAGTCCCGTAGTGGTTGAGCCGACACTGGATCAAAAGCAATCTTATTTCGTACCGCAGAAAATTGCCGAACCTTTAGTGGCATCGCCAGAAGCGCCAAAACCACCGGAGTTGAGCAAACCGGTTAATCCTATTGAACCGTTTATACCCAATAAGCAGGAAGCTATTTCGACACCACAAGCGACACCACAAGCGCCTGTGGAGGCGGCACCCAAAGAGCCGGTTACAGAAGCGGCGGTGCCTGCGGCTCCATCTCCGCAACTGGAGCCTACTCGCATCGTTTCCCCGCCGATTGCGATACTTCCGCCCCCCAGAGATGGAGGAAGTGCGGCAAATGGTCTGGAACCATTGCTGCCGCCATCTCCGGCACAGTCAGATAATAATTTCACCTTGCAGCTTATGGTGTTATCAAAACAATCATCTGTTGACGACATACTTAGAAAATACCCGGCTCTGGCACCGGATATTAGAGTCGTTAAGACGATAGACAAAGGCAAAGACAAGTTTACTTTAGGATATGGCGCATATCCTGATCCTGTATCAGCCAATAAAGCTCGTCAATCTTTGCCTTTTGAATTTCACAATGCACTGGTTAGAAAAGTAGTCCGGTAGAACATAAGTGGGATGGGTGGAGCGGCAGCGAAGCCCATCAAACAAGCGCATTATTGCGATGGGTTTCACTGCGTTTTACCCATCCTGCAAATTTTAAACCTGAATAATTAAATCCATGACCGTATTAAAAAACGATACCTTTATTAGAGCGCTGTTAAAGCAACCTGTTGATTACACACCGGTTTGGATGATGCGCCAAGCAGGCCGTTATTTGCCGGAATACCGGCAAGTCAGGGAGCAGGCAGGCAGTTTTTTAGACCTGTGCACTAATCCCGAGCTGGCTTGCGAAGTCACCTTGCAGCCGTTACGTCGCTTTGACTTTGACGCGGCCATCCTGTTCTCGGACATCTTGACCATACCCGATGCGATGGGTTTGGGGCTTTATTTTACCGAAGGCGAGGGGCCAAAATTTAGCAACCCGGTCAGAACGGCGGCCGATGTAAACAAGCTGCCGATTCCCGATCCCGACACCGATTTGCGTTACGTGGTCGATGCGGTTCGGCTGATACGGAAAAACCTGCAAGGCAGTGTGCCGTTAATCGGCTTTTCCGGCAGTCCCTGGACGCTGGCAACTTATATGGTTGAAGGCGGCAGCAGCAAGAGTTTCCAAAAAGTCAAAGGCATGATGTACGAGCAGCCCAGGCTGATGCACATGATGCTGGATAAGCTGGCGCAATCGGTTGCGGCCTATTTGAATGCCCAGATTGAAGCGGGCGCTCAGGCGGTGATGTTGTTCGATACCTGGGGCGGCATGTTGACGACTGAAGATTATCTCGAATTTTCCTTATACTACGCCAAGCAAGTCAGGGCGCAGCTTAAAACCAATGTAGACGGGCAGCAGATTCCAACTATCCTGTTCACCAAAGGCGGCGGTCTTTGGCTGGAAGCCATGGCCGATTCCGGCTATGATGCGCTAGGCCTGGATTGGCAGACCGACATCGGTTTGGCGCGTACTCGCGTGGGTGACAAAGTCGCCTTGCAGGGCAATATGGATCCGGTTGCGCTGTATGCCAATCCAGAAGTCATCAGCGAAAAAGTAAAAACCATATTGCATAAATACGGCTCGGGTTCAGGCCATGTGTTCAACTTGGGACACGGTATTTTGCCCGATATGAACCCGGATCATGTCAAAGCCATGGTTGATGCCGTGCATGAACATAGCCGGGCTTATCATCAAACCTAGATAGCACACGGATGACGCGGATTAGACGGATTTAAACGGATTTTTAAAAGCCGAAGCAAAGTTTGCTCTGTGCTTTTTAATCAGTGGTTATCCGTCTAATCCGCGTCATCCGTGTTCCATTTATAAATTAGGGGTCGTAATCATGAAAATAATGAAGGTTTTATTTGCAATCGGTTTGCTCGTTGCCGCTACGGGCGTTAAAGCCGAGAGCTCCGGCAAGCCGATTGATATCGAAGTGCATAGAAGCCCAACTTGTATGTGTTGCGGCAAATGGTTGGCGCATCTGAAAGAAAATAACTTCAATGTCAAAGACATCGTCACCGATGACGTGCAGGCCATCAAGGATAAATACGGCGTCACCCAGGAACTGGCTTCCTGTCATACGGCTATCGTCGATGGTTATGTCATAGAAGGCCATGTGCCAGCCGATGACATTAAAAAATTATTGAAAACCAAGCCTAAAGTTGTTGGACTAGCAGTTCCCGGCATGGTTAACGGCAGTCCCGGCATGGAAATGGGCGACAAAAAAGACCCGTATGACGTAGTCAGTTTCGACCACGAAAAACAGGTCAAAGTGTTTCACAGCTACGAAGGCACAAAATGATCTTGGCCGGTGACGTCGGCGGCACAAAAACCATCCTGGCGCTGTTCGATGTTGAAGGCAGTGAGGTCAAGTGCCTAAGAAAAGAGCAGTTTTCCAGCACCCACTATCCGACCTTTACCGAGCTGCTGGCGACCTTTTTGACCGATGCCGATAACCCCCGGATAACGGCTGTATGCATCGGCGTGGCCGGTATCGTCATCAATGGCCGCTGCGAAACCACCAACTTGCCGTGGGTGCTCAGTTGTAAAGAAATCGGCGAACGCGTTAATAACCAAAACGTCTGGCTGTTGAATGATTTGGAAGCCACCGCATGGGGCTTGCTGGATTTGCCCGAATATAATTTTGTCGAACTGAATCCCGATGCGCAACCCAAGCAAGGCAACATAGCCGTGGTTGCGGCCGGAACCGGCTTGGGCGAGGCGATTATCGCATGGGATGGCAACAAGCACCTCGTTCTTGCCAGCGAAGGCGGACATGTCGATTTTGCGCCGACTGATGAGCAGCAAATAGCCTTGCTTAAGTTTATGTTGGAAAAACACCCTGAGCATATCAGCTGCGAGCGACTCATATCCGGCGAAGGCCTAGTCAATATTTATCAGTTTCTCAAGCACATTAACCACGCACCGGTTAACCCCGAAACCGAGCAACTGATGACCGAGCAAGATCATGCCGCAGTGATCGGCGTAGCGGGTGTTGCCGGTAACGATGCGCTGTGCGTCGAAGCGCTAAAGCTGTTTTGCAGGCTCTATGGTTCGGAAGCCGGGAACTTGGCTCTTAAATGCCTGCCCTATGGCGGCGTCTATCTGGCCGGGGGCATAGCCGCAAAAATCCTGCCAGTGCTGCAACAAGGCGATTTCATGCGCGGCTTTTTGGCGAAAGGCCGTTGTCGGTCAGTGATGCAGAAAATATCGGTTAAGGTTTGTACCAACCCGGAAGTCGCGCTGCTGGGCGCGTTAAGTTACGCCAAGAAGAACGGCTAATGAAAATCGGCGTCCCCAAAGAAATAAAAGACCAGGAAGGCCGGGTTGCAGTCACACCCGACGGCGCGCGTTTTTTGATTCAAAAAGGGCATCAGGTTTTGATTGAGACCGATGCCGGACTGAACTCAGGCTTTAGCAACGAGCAGTATCAACAAGCGGGGGCAGGACTGGTTTCCACCGCCGCAGCCTGGACTGTCGACCTAGTCGTTAAAGTCAAAGAGCCGCTCGAGTCCGAATATCAATACCTGGATCGGCAGATAATTTTCACCTATCTCCATCTGGCCGGTGTGACGCCCAGCCTGACCCAGGAGCTGTTAAAAAAAGGCACAACCGCGATAGCCTACGAAACTCTGGAAGACGAACAAGGACGCTTGCCGCTGCTTGCGCCGATGAGCGCTATCGCTGGAAATATGGCGACGCTGATGGGGGCTTATTATCTTGCCGAATTCAATCAGGGCAGGGGAGTTCAGCTGGGTAAAGTGCTAGGCAAACGGCATGGCAAGGTCGTGGTCATCGGCGACGGCGTAGTCGGCCAGCATGCCGCCCAGGTGGCCATGGCAATGGGGGCCAACGTGTTTGTCGCAGGCATCGATCCGGTAAAAATGCAGCAAACCAAAGCCGAGATATTGCCCGATGTGGAGTTCTTTTTATCAAGTCCTGAACTGATCGCCGAGCATGTAAAAGACGCCGATCTGGTCGTCGGAGCCGTGCTGATTCATGGCGCCAAAGCGCCCAAGATCATCAGCGAAGACATGATAAAGTCGATGGCGAAGGGCGCAGTCGTTGTCGATGTCAGCATCGACCAAGGCGGCTGCATGGAAACATCAAAGCCGACTTCGCATAGCCAACCGGTATTCATCCAGCACGGCGTCATCCATTATTGCGTGACCAACATGCCCGGCGCGTACCCCAGAACATCCACCATCGCCTTGTCCGACGCGACCTTGCCCTATGTCCTGGAAATAGCCGATGCAGGGAAAGCAGCTTTAATGGCCGATGAAATATTAGCCAAAGCGGTCAACACGTATGACGGCAAAATCACCTGCAAAGCCGTAGCCGAAGGACTCGGCATGCTGGACAACTACCAGCCGATAGCCAGTTTTAGATAGTTTTTCAGTCGCAGTTTAAGGTACGATAAACACCAAAGCCGATGTAGCTCAGTTGGTAGAGCAACTGATTCGTAATCAGTAGGTCGCGAGTTCGATTCTCGCCATTGGCTCCATAAAATCAATAGTTTAACCCTGCGTAAAATAAAATATCGATTTCTGTAGTTACTTTTTTAGTCACTTTATTTTGTTATGCTGTTCAGCAGCAAATTAAGAGCGGGCTGGAAAAGTTACTTGGCCTTCATTTTCTGCTATATTGGAACTCGAACTTAACAGTTCTGCTGCGGAGGTTATGGCCGTAAATTTATTCCGGTATGTTATGAGTAAATCTGTTTGATGCTACGCGCTCTGTGGCGCAACATCATTGACATAACAAGCGTTAATTTGTAAATTGCATCCGATCCAGAGCAACCTTAGAATCTGGCTTAATATATCTGGTTAATAGTTTTATTACCGGAGGTTTAAATATGAATCCTAAACAATTAATTATAAAGTGCTACGCGAAACAGGAAGAAGGCTTTTGGATTGCGGTGTGCCTGGATTTTTGTTTAGCAACGCAAGGCGATTCTCTAGAAGACGCAAAACGAAAGCTTGAAGAACAAATTTCATTTTACGTCACCGAAGCATTGCAAGATAAAGAATATGGCAGTCAATTACTAAGCAGACGCGCCCCATTATCTTCCTGGCTTGAATATTATTTGATCCGCGTTACAAACATTCTTTTCCACAAAGCAAGCGTCATTTTTGATGAAACAATGCCTCTTCGCCCTGCATGAGTGGAGAAAATCCACCCATAACGTGTAAAGAATTAAAAGCAATTTTAGTCTATCTCGGATTTGCATTTGATACTCAAAGAGGCTCACATGAACAGTGGGCTTTGATCAAAAATAACAGGAAATACAAGGTCACTGTTGATTGTCCCAAAGCGCCATTTTCTCAAGAACTCATAAAGAGCATGGCCGCACAAGCAGATTGCACAAAGAAAGATTTCTACAAAATACTTAAAATGATATAACCAAGACCCGCCTTGAACGGGTTTTTTATTGCTTCAAGCGGGACGGAGACATGCAATATGTTAGTCTAGCTACCAATTACCGAATTTTAATTTTACCGATGGGAATTTTATGAAAAAGTTAGTTTATGTTTTAGCGTTAGCTGTAGTTTCTAATTGGGCTTACGCCGAGTCAGCACCTGCTGCGCCTGTTGAAAAAGTGGCTGAAGCTAAAAAGGATGAGGCAAAAACAGGTGTACGCAAACCTACAGGTGATGTAAATAAATTCTGGGATGATATAGATTGGAATGATTTGTCCGCCGAGGAACAAAATCTCTGGGAGGTTTTATCTGATGGTGCTTCGTGGGATAAATTAAGCAAAGAAAAAAAGGCGGCTGCAACAGCTTTAGGTTTTGACAGAAAATCATGGAACAGCGTTCCCGCTTCAAAATAGTTGTCGCCTCAAATTGATCTTTCCCCGATTTTACGGACACACGGCTAAGAGAGTAATTTCTTAGCCGCGAGGTGAACAATGAAAATCAAGAAAGAAGACGGCGTCCAGTCAACACGTCAAAAATAATTAGCAGGGTTTAGGCGCTTGTTATTGAGTGTTTAGGGCATAGACCGCCTGAAGTGGGCGTTGTATGGATATCCTGCAGGAGCCAAAGATGATGTGAATCTACGGCTTACATCATTCGCGTAATGTTTGTTTGTTTCTATCGCTATCATGTAGATGGGTGGCTAAAAATAGTGTGTATGATGCGCTTTGTACCTTGGCTTCATCGAACACTAATTATCAAACCTAAAATATAAAATATCTATCATGGGTGAATTCTCAAAACGCATTGGTGACTTAGGTGAGGAAATCGTCGTAAATTTCCTTGAATTAATCGGTTGGCATCAACCAATCCAAAACATTCAAATTCCAAGCACCGACCCCGAAAAACATGGACAAAAAACTCACGGAATAGATGCATATTTTCATTATCAAAGTCCTGTCATTTCAGGAACTTTGGAGAATATTTTGATTTCTGTCAAATACAGTAAAGACAAATATCCAAATGCACCAACTGGAAAATTCAAACGGCATTACAAAGACTTAGGGATGGCAATTGAATCTTTTAAGAAATTAGATTTGAGATCAAAGACCATAAACAGTCGATCAGATTTTGAAGCTGTTTTTGACAGAGGAGTAATATTTTGGTTAAACAATGTAGATAATGATTCCCAAGATATATTACCAAAACTATTCAGCCTTGAAGCACCGAAGGATTTTAACCATGACGGAATTTTTCTTGTTGATAACAAGAAAATTGAGTTTTTTTTCACCTCAATAGAGTTTGTGAAATGTAAGTTTCCTAATAAAATCGTTGAATTTACTTATTTCAATACCGGTTTAAATAGCGATAACACGGCATCCAAGAATGGTACTATCATGCCAGTTCAATACTCAATCCTATAAACTTAAGCCAAAATCCATAGACAATCTGATGGATTCTTGGTAGAATATTACTCTAATTAATTGATATTTAAGGTTATATAGAATGTCGCCTTGAATACTTTACTATTTTAGTCAACTTTATTGACTTCCTGCACTCTT
>CAMAUL010000049.1 GCA_945861405.1 Candidatus Methylobacter oryzae
ACGATGTTGAGGCAGTCATGCATAAGCTCAATCATCGCCCTCGAAAAACGCTCAACTTTAAAACACCGCATGAGGTATTTTTTTCTGAAAAAGAGAGGGATGCCGCATGATTACTAGGATTGCACTTCGGAGTTGAATCCGCCAAATAAAAACCAACTATGTCGAGATTCTGGCGGTAATTCATAAGCGTCGGGATTTTGCACCGGAGGATTTGTCCTAAACTATTACATCTTACGAGCTATTCTGAGTTAAGTGACTTATATAGCTCCAGCGTCTTATTCAACTCGTCCGTAGCACCTTTTATATCAAACAGCTGTAGTAGTTGATTCTTTCTTGATTTTCATTGTTTACCTCGGTTTTAGAGATTACTCTCTTAGCCGAGTGTCCGCTAGATCGGGGCAAGATCAAAATATTTTATCCAACAACAATGGACTGTGGCGAAAGGCTAAGCTCTCGCCACGTTAAATCATCAGTGATTACTTTTTAATAAAGTAATAATAGCCGCCGAATTTTCCTTTTAGGATCATGCGGGCATCGTCTTTTTCTACCAAAGTAAATAGGTCGAATCGGCTGTTACCCACCAGCGCAACTTTTAACTTGCCGTCCTCTATTTCGTAATTTACCGGCGGTTGATCATAGTATTTGCCGTCGCGTGGAATATGCATGATCGTTGCTTTGCCGTCTTTAAAGACCCAGGTATCTTCTCTGGGGACGGAGTCTTTATCGGTTAACGAGTTCTTGCTGTGATCCAGTTTCCAGGTTCCCTCTACTTCTGCTGGAGATTGCAGGGTAATATCAGCATAAACAGCGCTGGTAAAAACCGATAAAATAAATAACAGTGCCGTTAGGTTTGTTTTCTTCATGGTTACTTTATTTCCTATTTTAATTTAAATAATGGACGGGGCGCGCTTTGGAGCGCTAAATCATGTATCAGGAACTTGGGGGTGAATTAATCACTACGGGGCACCCCAAACTTGAAAGGGCTGTTTGATACCTTGATATCAAGGTTCAGTATGCGCCGGAAATGGTCGAACAAACAGTTGTTTGTTTTATATGGTTGGAAAAGGCTGTTTTTAATGGTCGTTATAGGCAACGGCAGCGTCTAAAAGTTGGAAATTCAAGCGGGATCAAGTAGTATACGCGGGCTTTTCCGGTTTCCCGCAGATTGGGATAATGTGGGATCTGCATTAGCAATAATAATGACTAAAAAACTGCTTACCCTCTCGATTACCTATGAAACTATTAACTCAATATCTTTGGCTTTGCTGGTTCATCAATAACCCCGCTGATTTAACGCCCACAAAATCGTTTATGTGGAAAACAGTGGCTTTCTATCTTGTTTCAGGCTGTATTGTTGAAGGACTGATTGCCGATCCAGCCGATGGCTCTCTGGAAGTTTTTTTGAGAACGATCATGGCGTTTTCGTCCGTCGCCGTGTTATTGCTGGTCAACAAAAAATGGCAGTATTTTAATCAATTGTTCACGGCGATTTTTGTCTGCGAAAATTTCATTATGACATTGGCCACTATCACCGAAGCGATGTATTTTGTGATGGTAATTAACCATGTCGAATATTCGGAAGAAATATCAATCGCCATAGGCGTGTTGCTGCTTATTTGGTATTTGGCGATAGTCAGCTATATTTTTCGACAGATGCTGTCATACAAAATGAGCGCCAGCGTGTTGCTGGCGCTTAGCTATTTTGTCTTAACTTACGGCTTGCCGATGCTGGTCATGGATATATAAAAGCCTCCTCATGGCAGGAAAGGCAAGCAGCTTATTGCTGATCATTATCGCCCCAGTCTTGTTCTTTCGATTCATTGGTCGCCAATTGCTGCTCCAGATGCTGTTTTTCACGTTCCAGTAATTCAATTTCCCGGCGCAGATAAACATCGGATTCCTTCCGGTGTTTGAAGTTTTCCTTTTTCAGTTCCAGACGCTTTTGTTCGCGACGCTTTTGGCTTTCGATTTCGGCTTCAAATTCCATTTGTTTTTGGCGCTGTTCAAAGGCGATTTGTTGGGTATGGATTTTATCTTTGGATTCCCTCCATCTGGCCTGTTGGTTTTCATATTTGGCAATATCGGCTTCCAGCTCTTTTGCTTTTAACTTGGCTTGGTGCGCCAAGGTTTCCATGTGGGATTTTTGTTCGGCAATTCTCAGGCGGGTTTCTTGTTTTTTCTGCTCCTGAAGCTCCGCTTCCAGGGATATTTCCTTTAACGTATTTTCATGTTTAACTTTTTCAGCATGGAGTCGCGCTTCAACTTCAAATTGATCCTGCAACTGCTTTTCCTGCTCTTCCAGCAACAGCCTTTTATTTAAGGCTTCTTTGGCCTGCTTCAAGCGTTCCAGTTCGGCATAGCGATTAAATTGATCCAGCTGCTTTTGTTTGTGTTCCAGCTTTTGTTTTTCAGCTTCTTGTTCCTGACGAAATAGTTCCTCTCTTTGCGCCTCGTTAAGCTCATAACTCTTTTTGATAACGCATAAATAAACGCTTTCCTGGGCTAGTTGTACGTCGGGAAAGTCTTTAAATGCGGGTTTTAAGGTGCATAATATTTGCGATTGGATGTTTTGCAGTATCAGCATTTCGCTAACCGCAAAAGAAATTTTATTTTCAATGTCGGCTAAGCCTTTTTGTACCCATGCGCCATCCGATAACTTAACTAACTCTTTATGGATCAGGTTGATAATCAAGTCTTCATAGGCGGTTTTTATATGCCCATTTAGATCGGATAAGATGTCCATATTGCTGCGGGCATATTTCAATGTGGCCTGAAAGCGGATGTCCAGCGTCACGGTTATCGTGCAGAAACCGTCGTAAAGCTTAACCTGTTCGGTGACGACCCAACTTTCAACCGGTAATGGATAAACAAGGTGATAAAAGCGTTTAACAAATCCTTCGGGACGTAAAAACAGCTTCCAATAAGGGCCCATTTTGGTAAGGACAAGCTGGCGATCGACATCGAAAACGGGATCCCACACCTCTGGGACAACGAGTTCATCGCTAGCCAAGGTGCCTTCAATAAACCATTTGTCGATTTCAGTTCTGGAACTATGCATCATTTGCATGCCTGGCAATGTTGGACCCGGCTTTTAACCGGTTAATCTTATCGCCCATTTTCTCGGCAATCAATGGATAAAGATTAGGTGCGAATTCTACGGTTTTGTCGTCTATTTTTCTTAAGAAACCACGGCTTAATAATAAGCCTACGGCAAACATTCTCGACCAGTCGGAATAGCGTCTTGCCCGTTCTATTTCGGTTTTTTCGATAGTCATTTCAAGTTCGTCGTTTTTATTGATACGAAACTCGGTAAACTGCCTTAAGCACTCAAAAACCAGTTCTTCTTCTTCGGCGGTTAATGGGCCGGGGGCGGTGAATTCAAGGCGGTATGACAGCAGCACGGTAAAAAAATCAACCATGGCCGCACAAATAAAAGCGAATGCTGAAAAATCCGACCACATCGCGGCCGAGGGCTGAACATCGGCTATAAACTGGTTGTAAGTCATCAATAACGGCGCTTCCGGCAAGGACTGGCCGATATTGCCGGATAACAGGTTGATTCTTAACTGCACATTCTGGAAGTTCTCCAGCATTTCAGAATAGGCGCTTTCAATATTCGTTGCGACATCCAGCGCATTGAGGCTGACTTGGAGTTTTTGAATATCCTTGTCCAGTTCGGAAAAATCGTGATTGAATTGTACCTGCTGCTCTTTTTTCTCCAGATAAAGCTGGTTGTAATGCTTCCAGAAAGGCCCTTCGCCGACTTGTTTCTTATAGCCTTCGGCAATTTTCTCATGCGTCCCAAAGTAGGCCTGCTGTACATCCAGCGTCGCTTTTTCCATGTCGGCGCGTTCTTGTTTTAAAACTTCGCCTTTAATGATTAAGACATGGTCTACATAGGACTTTATATCGGTTCTGATTTTATTTAAACGGTTAATGTGCAGATTGTCTTGCTCGGAAATTTCATAAAACTTGAAATAAGAGAATGAAACCGAGGCAGTCAGTGCAATTAACAGCGAACAAACCACGGAAAAATAGCGCATCCGGTTGGCCTGCCAATGAATGCCGGCAATTTCCAGCGAACAAATAACAATAATGGACTGGATCGCAACGGTAATGACCAGCGCAATCCAAGGGGTGATAAAGTTAGACAGGCCGTAGTAGGTGGTAAAGCCTGACGCGACGCTCAACATTAATACGATGGGAATCGTCCATATCCTTAACAAGCCGACAAATAAGGTCTGGATGCTATTAATCAGATAGCCGACGCCGGAAGCTCTTATTTTTGAGTATTCAGATTTTTTCATTTTAAGGTAACGGTTTTCAGGCTTGTTGCGTTGAGTTGAAGGAGTAATTGAAAGGTTTTTATCTTACATCATCTTGTATCAATATCAGAATTGATTTTCTTGCTAAAAATTTGGTCACTATTCAGCCACAGATCTGCACACTGATAAATTGAAATATAAAGAACTTTGCTCGTTCCCTAGCAGGAGCGAGCGTGAAAGCATTAAGAATTTGGAGTACAAACCTGGGTTTGTACTCCAGCACTCAGCTAAAGATCAATAATTTGAAAAATAAGAATTTTTTTAAGCCGGTTTTTACAATACTTCCACAGTTTAGTTTGGGAGCGCAAAAAATCCGTTTAAATCCGTCCAATTCAGTGGCATCCGTGTTCTTATGCTGAATAGTTACGATTTTTAATAGATAATCTTTTGATCTTTCAACGCGCTGTAAATGTCACCAACAGCCTGCGTATCGCTGTCAAAGCTAATGTCCGCCAGATTGGCGCTGTAATTGACGCATAAGCAAATCAGTCCGGCGTTTTTGACGGCGACGATCAACGAGGTGTTTTGCGTCTCTAAAACCGTCGCGGCATGACCATTATCAAACAGTTTCCGCTCCAATTGATAGGCGATGTCCTTGCCGGTTGATCCGGACAGAGCAATTGCTGTAGCGGTTTGACTAAAGCGCGCGGCACGCTCTTCAGGGCTGACTGGTTGCAGGCTTTCCTCGCCGGTGCCGCCGGTAATCATGCCCGCGCCGACGGTGCCATTGGTCAGCCGGTCGATGATGATGAAGGCGCCGGTGCCTTTGTGGCTTTGGTAAGCATCGAAAACTACCGGCGCGTTCACCGAAACCGTGCAAGAACCGATCTCGTTTAATTGCAATTCGACAGCGTCATGGTGCTCCAGGGTGTTGACGTCAATTCGGTGATGAATCGTGGCGATAGAGCCCGACACGCTGCGCGTCGCCAGTTTGATGATGTATTGCTTGCCCGGTGTCAGCGTGTTTTCAGCCATCCAGACGATAGTGGCTTTGAATTTGTCCGAGACGGTTGGTTGTGTCTTTTCTGTGCCGATCAGCATGTCGCCGCGACTGATGTCGATCTCGTCTTCCAGGGTCAAGGTGACCGCCATTGGCGGGAAAGCCTGTTCCAGCTCGCCGTCATAGGTCACGATGGATTTGATCTTGCTGCTTTTACCGGAGGGCAGCGCGGTGATTTTGTCGCCTTTTTTGAAAATGCCGGATGCAACGGTGCCGCAAAAACCGCGAAAATCGAGGTTGGGGCGGTTGACGTACTGAACCGGGAAACGGGCATCGTCAAAATTGCGGTCATTAGCGATCTCGATGCTGTTCAGCGCGTCCATCAGCGGCAAGCCGGTAAACCAGGGCATGTGTGCGCTGGGATTGACCACGTTATCGCCGTCCAACGCCGACATCGGGATAAAGGTGATGTCCTGTAAAGCCAGCGTTTCTGTGAAGTGAAGATAGTCCTGTTTGATCTTGTTGAACGTCGTTTCACTGTAATCGACCAAGTCCATCTTATTGACCGCGACGATGATGTGATGGATGCCCAGCAACGAGGCGATAAAGCTGTGCCGTTTAGTTTGGGTTTGTACCCCGTAACGGGCGTCGATCAGGATAATCGCCAAATCGCAGGTTGAAGCGCCGGTCGCCATGTTGCGGGTGTATTGTTCGTGTCCTGGAGTGTCGGCAATGATGAACTTGCGCGTGGCAGTGGAAAAATAGCGGTAGGCCACATCAATGGTGATGCCTTGTTCGCGCTCGGCTTGCAGGCCGTCGACCAGCAACGCCAGGTCGATCTTGCCTGCACCGGTGGTGCCTGACTTGACGCTGTCGGCCTGAACGGCGGCCAGCTGATCTTCATAGATCATTTTGGAATCGTGCAACAGACGGCCGATCAAGGTGCTTTTGCCGTCGTCGACATTGCCGCAGGTTAAAAAGCGCAATAATTCCTTGCGTTCGTGTTGCGCCAAATAGGCGTCTATATCGGTGCTGATTAAATCGGATTGGTGGGACATAATTAAGGTTCAAGGTAAAAGGTTAAAGGTTAAAGTGTCGTAGGCTCCTCGTTCCCACGCGCCGCGTGGGAATGCAGTTGAGGCGCGCTGCGCCCCGTACAGTCCGCAGCGAGGACTGTACGGGGTTCCCACGGAGTCCGTGGGAACCAGAGTATCTGTTATTAGAAGTAACCCTCGCGCTTTTTCTGCTCCATGGAACCGGACTGGTCATGGTCTATCAACCGGCCCTGGCGCTCGGAGGTCGTGGTCAACAGCATTTCCTGAATGATTTCCGGCAGCGTCGTAGCGGTCGATTCAACTGCGCCAGTCAACGGATAACAACCCAAGGTACGGAAACGCACCCTTTTCATTTCAACTTTTTCATCAGGGCCGATCTGCATACGCTCATCGTCAACCATGATTAACATACCGTCGCGGTTAACGACAGGGCGTTCTTTGGCAAAATACAGCGGCACAATGGGGATGTTTTCCAGATGGATGTATTGCCAGATGTCCAGTTCCGTCCAGTTGGACAGCGGGAATACCCGAATGCTTTCGCCTTTGTCGATTTTGCCGTTGTAGACGTTCCATAATTCGGGGCGCTGGTTTTTGGGATCCCAGCGGTGATTCTTGTCGCGAAACGAATACACCCGTTCCTTGGCGCGCGATTTTTCCTCGTCGCGCCGCGCGCCGCCGAAAGCCGCATCGAACTGGTATTTATTCAACGCCTGTTTGAGGCCTTCGGTTTTCATTATGTCGGTATGTGTTTTACTGCCGTGGGTGAAAGGCCCGATGCCTTGTTCTATGCCTTCTGGATTGATATGAATCAGCAGCTCAAGGCCCAGTTTTTTGACCATTTGGTCGCGGAACTCGATCATTTCTTTGAACTTCCAGGTGGTGTCCACATGCAGTAACGGAAAAGGCGGCTTGCCCGGATAAAAGGCCTTCATGGTCAAATGCAGCATCACGGCGGAATCTTTACCGACCGAATACAACATCACCGGGCGTTCAAATTCGGCTGCGACTTCACGGATAATATGAATGCTTTCAGCTTCCAGTTGTTTAAGGTGGGTCAGTTTATAATCAGTCATCAAAAGTCCGTCAGGTTTAAAGGTCTCGCGTATTTATTGAATGCATTCAATAAGAAGCCGGTTATTTTAATTTGAACGGGCTTTTAATGCCAGATTTGCTTGGGATTTATTGAGGATGAACAGGTTTTTAGGTACATGTGAAGTTTGAAAATATTCAAACCGTTTATTTGGCTGGCTTGTCGCGGCTAAATTTAGCTGGGGTCGTCCGGCGCTTTAGTGAGGCCGGATTTTAGATAATAGCGTCTTGATGGTATCATCCGTCAGATAATGCGTATATAAACCTAGAGAATACATGAGCAATTTTGAGTTACATGCCATTTCGATAAAAGATATTACCCAGACCACTTTATTGACCTGCTTGCCCAATGAGACGATGCATGACGCGGCGGTCAAAATGGCGGAGCAAAACTGTAGTGCTATCTTGATTGTGGTGGACGATGAAATTATTGGCATCTGGACGGAACGGGATGTACTGAAATTCGATTTTTCATCGGCTGAGGCACGATCCACGCCTGTTTCTGAAGGCATGAGCAGCCCGGTAATCTGTGTTAATGAAAATGTGAGTCTCGAGGAAGTTTCGCTTAAATTTAGAAAAGACGGCGTGCGTCATTATGTCGTCATTGATGATCAGGGCAAACAGCAGGGCATCATTTCTCAAACCGATGTGATTAAAAGACACAATTTTGAGTTTTTCCTGGTCTTAAAAACGGCAGGCAGCGTATTAAAACCGATTCCGCCTATCATCCAATCAACCCATAGCATGGCTCAGGCGAGCAAGCTGATGCATTCTTCGCATTCCGATGCGATACGGGTTGAGTTTCCCGATGAATCGGTCGGCATCCTGACTGAGCGGGATGTGGTCAAAGCGCTGGCTTCTGTCATACTCAATCCTATTGTTTCGGACTATGCCAGTCGAGATCTGGTTGCCGTTAATGAGCACGAAAGCCTTTATCATGCCAAGAAAATTATGCTAAGAAACAGTTTTCGGCATCTCGGCGTGACTGACAATAAAAATAATTTAATCGGCATCATCAACCTGACTGACATCTTGGCAGGATTTCGCAGCACTTATGTCGAAGAGCTTAAAGAATCCCTGGCGCACAGGGATATATTGTTAAAAGATTCGTTAAAGAATCTAGGTTTGGCAAAAAAGATTATCGATAATACCCAGGAAGGCGTTATCACTACCGATAAATATGTGGTCATTCAGACCTGTAACGCCGGCTTCACCAAAATTACCGGCTACACGGAAGAGGAAGTTATCGGTAAAACGCCCGCCATTATTAGTTCAGGGCGGCATGATAAAAAGTTTTATTACGCGATGTGGGAGAAAATCAACAAATACGGTTTCTGGCAAGGTGAAATCTGGAACCGGCGCAAAAACGGCGAGGTTTATCCTGAGTTGCTGACCATTACTGAAATCCGCGATGATGAAACCAATGAGATCAGCAATTACGCGGCTATTTTTAGCGATATTAGCCAGCTAAAAAGCGATGAGGAAGAAATCAAACGGCTAGCTTTTTATGACCCGTTAACCGAATTGCCCAATCGGCGTTTATTGAATGATCGTTTGGCGCAGGAGCTGGCGATTATCGGAAGATCGGGTAAGAACGGCGCGCTTTTATTGATCGATCTCGATCATTTCAAGAATATTAATGAAACCCTTGGGCATTCGGCTGGGGATAGGGTTCTTGTGGAAGTCGCATACCGATTAAAGCTTTGTGTCAGGGATTGCGATACGGTCGCCCGTATCAGCAGTGATGAGTTTGTGGTTATTTTGACCGAATTGAGTGAGCAAATAGAGTCGGCCTGCAATGAAGCCCGGCATATTGCGGAAAAACTGCAACAGACTATTTGTCAGGTTTATTCGGTCATGAACCACAAACTCTATATTTCTTCCAGCATCGGCATTGCGATGTTCTCGGAGAACTCCGGCATACCGCCCGACGATTTGCTTAAACAGGCCGGTACCGCCATGTACCGCGCTAAAGAAAGCGGCCGTAATATGCTGCAATTTTTCCAGGACAGCATGCAGGAAGCCGCCATGGAAAGAATGCTGATCGAAAAAGAGCTGCGTCAGGCTCTGGATGAAAACCAGCTGTCCTTGTATTATCAGCCGCAGGTCGATTATCACGGCAAGCTTATCGGGGCTGAAGCCCTGATTCGCTGGAATCATCCTAAAAAGGGTTTTATTCCGCCCGACAAGTTTATTCCTATTGCAGAAGAATGCGGCCTGATTCAGGCGGTGGGTGCTTGGGTGCTTGAGCAGGCATTTATCCATCTTAGGCAGTGGGATAGGCAGCAGGTGCATTTGCCGCATTTGGCAATTAACATCAGTCCTCGGCAGTTTTATCATGACGATTTTATGGGGATACTTGCCAAGCTGGTTAAGCAATACCAGATAAGCCCGTCAAGAATCATGCTCGAATTTACCGAAGGCTTGTTGATGAACGATGTTGATGCAGCCATCGATAAAATCAAACACTTGAAGACGTTGGGCTATACCTTTTCGATAGACGATTTCGGCACCGGCTACTCATCTTTGAGTTACCTGAAACATTTACCGGTGGATCAGTTGAAAATCGATAAATCCTTTGTTGAAGACATTACTAAAGATGAAAGCGATGCTGTTTTTGTGGGCACCATTATTGCGATAGCTCAACACATGAAGCTAAGTGTTGTCGCAGAAGGCGTTGAATCGAAAGCGGAACTGGAGTTTTTAAAAGAAAGCGGCTGCCCTTGTTATCAGGGCTATTACTTCAGCAAACCTTTGCCTGAAGACCAGTTTTTTGAACAGTGGTTAAAAAAGGCGAAACATTAATTTAGTGATATATTAAATATCACGATATTTTTTTAACGAGATGGCGAGTAAAAATGAAAATTTATTTTTTGAGTTCAGTAAACTTTATCGGGTTGCTGCGAGGCTTGGCTGTGGTGATGTTCCTGATGGCTTCAGGCTGCGCCACGGTAGGTCATGAGTTCCCGGCAGGCCAGGTATCAACCATCAAGATAGGGGAAACCACCCAGAACGACATCTATACCACGTTCGGCAATCCCTGGAGAACCGGTCTTGATAACGGCATGAAGACATGGACTTACGGCAACTACTATTACACCCTATTTGGTGATGGAAGCACCGAAGATCTGGTGATTAAGTTTGATAAGAGTGGCGTAGTTGCATCTTTCGTATTCAATACCACCAAGCGCTCCAAGTAAGCTGTAACTTTAAGATGCAGGAGGGGCTTCGTTTAAAGCGCCTCCTGCGTTTCTTTATCCTAAAAATCGCAGTTGTCCATGAAAAACACGAAATAAATCAGTGTGTTGTATTGATTTTGCCGCGCACCCTTTGGGGGATGGCTTACAGCTTGGTAACTATTTGAAAGTTTTTGTGCTTTTTGTGTCGCCTAGAGGCGCCTACTTTTGGTTTTCGTGGACGAAATGATTTATCTAGGTTTATGCAATGTTTATTGGCTCATAGCCAATGCCTCGGCAACCTTGATGCCATCCACCGCCGCTGACAGAATCCCTCCCGCATAGCCTGCGCCTTCCCCTGCCGGATACAATCCTTTGATATTCAGGCTTTGGAAATGCTCGTTGCGTTTGATGCGAATAGGCGAGGAGGTGCGGGTTTCAACCCCGGTTAACACTGCGTCGTTCATCGCAAAGCCCTTTATTTTTTTATCAAAAGCCGGTATCGCTTCGCGTATTGCAGTTATCGCGTATTCCGGTAAAGCTGGGCTGAGGTCGCATAAATGCACACCCGGCGTATAGGAGGGGTGTACTGTCCCCAATGCCGAAGAGGGTCGTTTAGCGAGAAAATCGCCAACCAGTTGCCCCGGCGCTTCATAGGTTCCACCGCCCAACTTGAACGCATCCGCTTCCAGGCGGCGCTGGAAATCGATGCCAGCCAGCGGATGTCCGGGATAATCGTCAGGGGTAATGCCGACAACGATGCCGCTGTTGGCATTGCGTTCGTTGCGCGAGTATTGGCTCATGCCGTTAGTGACCACATGCCCCGCCTCTGAAGTTGCGGCCACCACGGTGCCGCCGGGACACATGCAAAAGCTGTACACGGAACGCCCGTTGCTACAGTGATGCACCAGCTTGTAATCGGCAGCGCCCAGTAACGGGTGCCCGGCATGGCTGCCAAACCGGCAAGTGTCGATCAGCGATTGCGGATGTTCTATGCGAAAGCCGATGGAAAAAGGCTTGGCTTCAATGTAAACGCCCCGGTCATAGAGCATTTTGAAGGTGTCGCGCGCGCTGTGCCCGACCGCAAGCAGTACATGGGTGGTGTTAATGATTTCGCCATTGGCGAGTACAACGCCGCGCACCTGTTCGTTATTGATGATGATGTCGTCAACCCGGCTTTGGAAGCGGATTTCTCCGCCTAGCGATTCGATAGCCGCACGTAGCTGTTCGACGACGGTGACCAGTCTGAAGGTGCCGATATGCGGTTTGCTGACATGGAGGATCTCAGGCGGTGCACCGGCTTTGACCAGTTCGGTGAGCACCTTGCGTCCGTAGTGGTTCGGATCCTTGATCTGGGTGTGCAGTTTGCCGTCGGAAAAAGTACCCGCGCCGCCTTCGCCGAACTGCACGTTGGATTCGGGGTTAAACTGACCCTTGCGCCACAGGCCGAACGTATCTTTGGTGCGCTCCCGCACTTCTTTGCCCCGTTCCAGAATGATCGGTCGGAAACCCATTTGCGCCAGGATCAAACCGGCAAACAGCCCGCAAGGCCCGGTGCCGATGATGACGGGGCGTTGCGCTAGAGTCTTTGGCGCTTGGGTTACAAAACGATAGGTGCTGTCCGGTGTTAAGGAAATGTGCGGGTCGTCTGCCAAACGGTTAAGAATCGCCTGTTCGTTGGCAGTCTCAACATCAACCGTGTAAACCAGCAGGATCGCATTGCGTTTGCGCGCATCAAAACCTTGCCGGAATAGGGTATGAGTGATGAGCTGTTCGGCGCTGATGCCAAGCCGATTGAGTATCGCTGTTTTGAGTCGGTTTTCAGGGTGGTCGAGCGGCAGTTTAAGTTCAGTGATTCTTAGCATGTTATGGATTCGGATAGGTTGCAGAACCGATTGTTTTGCTTGTAGAGGAGTGAGAATGTTTGGTATTTTACCTTAACGGGGATTTTCTTGTTAGCGGCGCAATTATCTTAAGCGGGGGTGCAAATGGCATTCGGAAAATTACTGATGGTGATTGGCGTTGTTTTGGTGGCTGTCGGGCTCGCGGTTAGTTACGCGCCCTGGTTGATCAGCTGGTTTGGCAGATTGCCCGGCGATATACGTATTGAGGGTGAGCAGCGGTTCGTGTTTATCCCGATTACCTCTATGCTGGTTGTCAGCATCATCTTGACGCTGATTGTTAACCTGTTTCTTCGTAAATAGCGGACTACTCAGCATTATTTTTTACAATCTATTTGTCGGATACCTTAAGTTCTTGTAGAATGCTTCAATTAAGTATTGCTGTGCTCATAATTAAGTGTAAGTTGGAACAAGAATGGATATATCACAAGAATTGCTACAGAAAAAAATTCTGATTGTAGATGATGCAGCCTCAATGCGCACACTAACTAAAGCTATTATGCGAGAGGCCGGATTTACGCATGTTTTCGATGCGCCCGGTGGAGAGGAAGCTATTCTAATGATGAGAAAGGTAAAGATTAATCTCGTAGTCTGTGACTGGAACATGCCGGGCATGAGCGGGCTTGATCTTTATAAGGCGGTAAAAGCAGATGCCAAATTGGAAACGCCACCCTGGATCATGCTGACCTCTTCATCTGAAGGCGACAAGGTAAAGGAAGCTATTATGGCAGGCATCACCTCTTATATTGTAAAACCCTTTAAGCCGGATAACTTGATCAAACAAGTTCTAGGCAAGCTTACTTAAGCGGGTTTTAAACATTAAAAAGGCCCCATTTGCATTGCGAATGGGGCCTTTTTTTATGGCTGGTTGATTTCTACGTCCGGCTTTACTGTCGGTGCACGCCTTTTGCCGACATTCTTCTTGTCCCGATCACGTATTTTGACTTTATCGACGGCAGTTTTTTTAGGCTCTATTTTGTTTTTGCCGCCCGTTGCTTTTCCTGACGCTTTAAGTTTTTTCGGGCCTTTATACTTGCCCGCCAGCTCTTTGATGCTGCGTTGTTTGAATTTCTGCTTCAAAAAACGCTCAATGCCGGACATTAAATTCCATTCGGTGTGCTTTACCAGCGCTATCGTGAGGCCCAATTCATCGACCCGGCCTGTCCGGCCTATGCGATGGATGTAATTGATGCCGTTTCTCGGTACATCAAAGTTGATGACCAGATTAATGCCCTTGATGTCCAGGCCTCGGGCGGCAAGGTCGGTAGCCAGCATGATCTTGACTTCGCCTTCGCGGAATAATTCCATCATCCGGTTGCGATCTTTTTGATCCATTTCCCCATGCAGCACACCGACGCGGAGTTTTTGTCCGCGTAACGGCCCGCGTAAAGCGTCTGCCTGAATCCGGCTATTGGTGAAGACCAGCGCCTTGTCGTAGGTTTCATTTTGCAGCAGCCAGGTCAGCAGTTTCAGTTTATGGTCGTTGTCGTCGGCCAGCACAATTTGCTGCTCAATGTTGCGGTGTCCGTCATGCAGCGTATTTAAGGCAACTACTTCATGATTTTTCAGCACCTTGTCAGCCATTTTGATGACGCCAAAATGGGTCAAGGTGGCAGAAAACAGCAGGGTTTGCCGTTGTTCGTTGCAGCTATTGGCGATGGTCAGCACGTCTTCGCTAAAGCCCATATCCAGCATCCGGTCGGCTTCATCCAGGATCAATACGTCCAGATTGCTAAAGTTCGGTATCTCTTGCTCCATTAATTCCAGCACTCTGCCGGGGGTCGCAATCACAATTTCGGTGTTTCTGCGCAGCATGTTTTGCTGTAGCCTGAAATCATCGCCGCCGGTAATCAGGCCTGTTTTCAGATCGGTAAATTCAGTCAATTGTTGGCAGTGCTTGAAAATCTGCTGAGCCAGTTCGCGGGTCGGCGTCAGCACCAAGGCCCGTGTGCCGGGTTTTTTGGAGGGCAAAGTGAGCAGATGGTGCAATGTCGGCAGCAGGAATGCGGCAGTTTTGCCGCTGCCGGTTTCGGCGCTGACCAGCAGATCTTTGTGTTCCAGAGCCAGAGGAATCGACTTTTGTTGCACAGGCGTGGGCTGTTCAAAGCCCATTTTTTTAACTGCCGACAGCAGCTGTTCATCAAGCGCCAGGCCTGAAAAGGATGGGGTTTTGTCTGTAGAATTAGGCTGCATGAATCGTAAAGTGGTTTAAAGCGCAAGGATGATGGGAAGCAATCTGAATGCTTATTATAGGCTTTTTGAGCTCAGGGCTATGATTAAATAACTGTAACTACGCAACTCATAGAAAGATGGAACACGGATGGCACGGATTAGCGCTGATTTAAAATTACATCATAAAAATTCGGCGCGGCTTTTAAAAATCCGTTTAAATCCGTCCAATCCGCGTCATTCGTGTGCTATTAATCTTGGTTAGTATGCGTAGAATAGTTAACAAATAACTATTCATTGCAAATCGGTTTTTTAGCTCTTAAGCTAGGTTAGAAATCTGCCGCATCGACAAGATTAAGGAAAAAGCCATGATACCCATTAGAGATACCGCGCCCTGCAATTCAAAGCCTCTAGTCACCTGGACAATAATGGCGATTTGCATTGTTATTTTTGTGACGATGAAATTGATGCCCGATCCGTTAAGTTTGCGGATTCTCAATCTATACGGCATGGTGCCTGTTCGGTATACCAATCCCTATTATGGCTTGCCTTTCGATGGCTATTTGTCTTTTTTGACCAGCTTGTTCCTGCACGGAAACTGGCTGCACCTGATCATGAATATGTGGTTTTTATGGATATTCGGCGACAATGTTGAGGACAGGATGGGGCGCTTGCCATTTTTGATTTTTTATTTGGTATGCGGTCTGCTGGCTACTTTTTTGCAGTGGTTTTTTGATCCAAACCTTGCTATTCCGGTTGTTGGTGCATCGGGTGCGATAGCAGGCATATTGGCGGCTTATTTTTTTCTATATCCGTTTGAACGCGTGGTCGTGTGGGTTCCTATCCTGTTTTTGCCGATAGTTATTCATATTCCGGCGATAGCTTTTTTAGGTTTGTGGGTGCTGATCCAATTGCATAGCGCGACAACAGTCATGCTGTTTGGGGGCGATATAGTCGATGTGGCTTGGTGGGCTCATTTGGGTGGTTTTGTTGCCGGATCTGTTTTATACCGGTTGTTTCTTCGTAAAGAACCGGCCGAAAAAAATGAATGATTTCGACTGTGTTAAGGTATAATTTGCCGCATCAAATAGCGGTGTTGTTGATAACACGCTAGGGGTCAGGAGCGGTTTCCCGGCTAAAAAGAATCTTTAAGTTTAATCAGGTTGTGAAAGTCATATGAAAAAAGTTAACATTGCGTTGGTCAGGCTAATTCAGTTTGTGGTTTTTGTGGTGTCGGTATTCATGGTGATAGTCTATTTCGGCGCCATGGTTTTGCTGCCTTTGGATGCGGTTGTATTGCTGATAAAGCTGATGGGAGTGTTTGGTCTTAACGGTTTTATCGCAGCCTTTATCGCGATCCCTGCTGTCGGTTATTTAGGTTTGATCGTTTATAAAACACCAGGGCTATGCAAGATGGTTGTCGATATGGGGGTTGACCTGATCAAGACCGGCAAAACCAGAGTTGAAGCGTTTAATGAAATTGCCGATGCAGTAAGCGTCTAATTTTTCCGATTGCTCATAAAAAAGGTGCGCCGGTTCCGACGCGCCTTTTTTTGTGCCTGTGCTTTGGCAAGCGTTATTCACGGCTTCCAGCTCCCTTAAAGTACTTTGCCTTGCAGCAGGGTAGCTTTGGATGAGCTGTTATGATTTCCTGTTTTCAGTTGAAAAACAACCTAAACTAATCGATTAAGCTTTGCGATGACAAGAAGCGAGATGAGGCTATGCAGAAAAAAGAATATCAGGTAAAGCCGGGAAGTCCTTATCCTTCCGGCTCCAGGGCTAAAACCAAGGGCGTTAATTTTTCCATTTTTAGTCGCTATGCGACGCATGTGGAGCTTTTGCTGTTTAACACATCGGACTGCGTTGAGCCTTTCCAATCCATCGTGTTGGAAGAAGACATCAACCGTACTTTTTTTTCTTGGCACGTTTATGTGGCTGGTTTGCCGACCGGTATTTGGTATGTATGGCGCATGGACGGGCCGACTCAAGTCCGTGAAGCGGGTCTGCATTTTGATAAGGACAAGCAGCTGATCGACCCTTGGGTGCGTGCAGTCAGCCATAAGCGCTGGAGTCGTAAGGCGGCGTGTCTGCCGGGCGACAATAAGCTTACCGCTATGCGTTGTGTAGTCGTTGATGATCGTTACGATTGGGAAGGCGATGTGCCGCTACGCATTCGTAGCGAAAAGGCCATTGTTTACGAACTGCATGTCGGCGGGTTTACAAGGCACCCCTCTTCAAAAGTGGAACATCCGGGGACTTTTTCCGGCTTGATTGAAAAAATTCCGTACCTGCAAAAACTCGGTATTACCCACGTCGAACTGTTGCCGGTAATGGCTTTCGATGAGCAGGACGTACCCAAATACACTGCCGATATGGGTTTGAAAAACTACTGGGGTTACAGTACCCACAGTTTTTTCAGCCCGCATCCGGGTTACTGCGTCACCCCGGAGCAAGGCACCCATGTGCAGGAGTTTCGCGATTTGGTCAAAGCGCTGCATCGCGCCGGTATGGGCGTGATTATGGATGTGGTGTTTAACCATACCGCAGAGGCCGGGGCGGACGGCCCGATCATCAATTTCAGGGGCATCGGCGATGATATTTTTTATCATCATGACAAGTTCGATAAAAGCATTCTTCACGACTACACCGGCTGCGGCAACACGGTAAACGCCAATCATCCGCTGGTCGCCAACTTCATTATCAGCTGCCTGGAATATTGGGTCAGGGAAATGCATGTCGACGGTTTTCGCTTCGATCTTGCCAGCGCGTTGGCGCGAGGGGAGAGCGGCGAAGTCCTGCAAGATCCGCCGTTGCTTTGGGGTATCGAGCTATCAGAACAACTGGCAAAAACCAAGCTGATTGCCGAGGCCTGGGATGCGGCAGGATTGTACCAGGTCGGCAGCTTCCCCGGTTACCGCTGGGCCGAATGGAACGGCAGATATAGGGACGTGATCCGGCGCTTTGTGCGCGGCGACAAGGGGCTGGTTAACGAGCTGGCAACGCGCCTTTGCGGCAGTAACGATCTGTACGAGCACAAAGGTCGGCTACCAATTAACAGCGTCAACTTCGTCACCTGTCACGACGGTTTTACCCTGTACGACCTGTTCAGTTACAACGAAAAACACAATTATGCCAACGGCGAGCATAACCAGGACGGCTGCAATGATAACTTAAGTTTCAATTGCGGCATTGAGGGAGAGACCCAAGATCCCGGCATTCTGGCGTTGCGCAAAAAACAGGCGAAAAATGTGTTTGCGATACTGTTGCTCAGTCAGGGCGTTCCGATGCTGCTGGCGGGCGACGAGTTACTAAACAGTCAGCACGGCAATAATAATGGTTACTGTCAGGACAACGAATTGTCATGGATAGACTGGAATATGACTCAGCAAAATGCCGATATGTTACGTTTTGTGCAATTGATGATTGCGTTACGCAAAAGGCACCCGGCCATCATGCGGCGGCGGTTCCTGACTGGAAAACCCGTCAATGGCCGAGGCTTGGCCGAAATTCAATGGCATGGCGTGAAAATCAACAAGCCGTTATGGGATGATCCTGAAGCCAAGGTTCTGGCTTTTACCCTGGCGGGCATTGAAACTGACGAGTCCGACCTGCATGTGGCAATGAACATGTCGGATCGGCAAGTCAGCATTGAACTGCCGGTTATTGCAAGTCGCACATGGCGGCTGGCCTTGGACACCTCGCTGAAATCGCAGCAGGATATAGTGCTGCCGGAAGATCAACAGTCGGTGCGAGAGAACTCTTATCCGGTCAATACCCGGACTGTTGTGGTCTTTGAGAATGCGGGGTGTTGATCTTGCCATTCCTTCAGAGCGTAATTCGACGGTAATTGAAATGGGGGTCTATACTCGAATAGGTATCTTTAACAATAGCCTTATCGCCGACTTTCTGGTTAAGTACCATTATAAAAATCTGAAAATATCAGGAGAAAAATATGAAACGGTATTTGGTAATGCTTTGTTTGGTGTTGAACGCTTGCTCGGGTTTGCCGCCTGCGATAAAAGAGCCGCCGCTGTATGATATTTCCTATACTGAGGCAGTCCAGAAGACTGCCAATTATAAAAATGCGCCGGTACGGTGGGGCGGTACCATTGTTGATGTGGAAAATGAACAAAATTTCAGTCTGGTGCAGGTTCTGTATTATCCCCTCGACAGCGATGGTGAGCCGAAAACAGATAAGCAGTATTCGGGGCGATTTGTTTTTAAAAGCCAAGAGTTTCTCGATCCCGCTGTTTACAGCAAAGATGCGAAAATCACCGTTGCAGGAATTCTTATAGGCGATCTTGAGCGGACGGTGGGCAAAAAAGTTTTGAGCTTACCGTTGATTTCAGCCACGACTATTTACCTGTGGCCGGTTTATGAATACGACAGTCGTTACGATGGTTTCGGCTATGGTTATGGTTACAATCCCTATTATGGTGGCTATCCTTATTATTGGGGGAATTACTATTGGCCATCAGCAACTCCATTTATGGGACCAGCCTTTCGTCGTGTCCGGTAAATACCGTATTTAAGGCAGGCTTGAGGTTTTTTAGAGATAGGCCTAGTTTATTTTTTCTGTTGCTATATAATACGCGGCTTACCAAAGTTATCGATGCCTCGGTGGCGAAATTGGTAGACGCAAGGGACTTAAAATCCCTCGTTCGTAAGGACGTGCCGGTTCGACTCCGGCCCGAGGCACCATAGACAATTTAAGGGCTTAAGATTTTTCTTGAAGCTCTTTTTTTATGCCTGAAAATCCCCGTCGCCTATTTCAAAATAAACATGGCATTAACGACTTGCAAAGTATGTGGCAACCGCATTAGCGCAACAGCGCAGGATTGTCCCTATTGCTCGAAGATGCCCGCGCTTGTTAAGGGCGAGATTGCGGTTCTTGTGTTATTTTTTGCGATGCTGATGGTAACCGTCAAACATATCCCGCGAAACTCACCAGCAGGGCAGTTAATCGCTCAAGAGGCTGACGGGGCGTTATATAACATTCCAAAAATCGCCGGAAAAACCGAGGCTGAAATCGAAGTATTATTAGGCGAACCGGTTTTCTGCGCCCAGTCGGAATCCGCCCGGAACTGCTCATACCATGAAAATGAAATTGAAATTGTCTTCATAGACGGTAAAGCGGATTGGATTACCGTATACGGCGCATTTCGCAGTCCCGCCTACCGGCAGAGGACTGAAGGAAAAACCAAGATTGAGGCATTGGCGTTACTGGGCGATCCTGCTTACTGCGTCCAGGCAAAATCCGCGTTGCATTGCGCATTCCGGGACGGCGACGTCAGCGTTGAATTTATCGATGGCAAGGTCGATGAAATTACCGTAAAAGGAAGCCTGGGCAAGACAGCATTCAGCAAGGATGCCCTGACGCTGCTCGGACTCCCGGTAAAGGATGCGACCTTCAGCAATAAAAACGTGATGCGCTGGGAGAATATTTCAGGACTCTTAAGCGTAACATTGCATTCGGAAGGCAACGCCGTGTCTCTTGCTACGGTGAAGGCGAAAACCAAGTAAGCCTGTTATGCAAACCGGCTGCGAAACATGAAGTACACCGCACCAACAAGGCATATGCCCGCCCACAAATAGTCCAATTTCAAAGGCTCTTTCAGATACATTACGGAAAAAGGAACGAAGATTGTCAGCGTAATAACCTCTTGTATTATTTTAAGCTGACCGACGCTCAGCACCGTAAAACCTATTCTGTTTGCCGGAACCTGGAACAAATATTCCAGTAATGCAATCCCCCAGCTTATTAACGCTGCGATTAGCCAGGGCTTATTGTTGAGTTCTTTAAGATGTGCGTACCACGCGAATGTCATAAAGACATTGCTGCATAAAAGTAAAAATATGGAGATTAAAATTGGGTGCATGTTAATTTTTTTGTTGATAACTGGTTTGCTATGGGACGGTTAAGTGTGGCGAATTTCAGCATGTAGATTCACACCCAGCGCCCGAACCACTTTCATCACTGTTTCGTAACGTGGTTTTGCCCCAGGTGAGAGCGCCTTATAAAGGCTTTCGCGGCCCAAACCGGAATCCTTTGCCAACTGGGTCATGCCCCGAGCACGAGCCACAGTCTTTACGGCAACAAGAAAAGCGTCGGGATCGGGGTCTTCCAGTGCGGCAGTCAGATAGGCGGCAATGGTTTCTTCGTTGTCAAGGTAATCAGCCGCGTCAAAGGGAGTGAAATTGGTCATGGTATTAGTCCTTGGGTAATGCGCTTACCATTTCTATGGCGCGCTTGATGTCGCGTTTCTGGGTTGATTTGTCGCCGCCCAACAGCAACAGATAAATTACTGCGCCGCGCCGGGTGAAATATATCCGATAGCCGGGGCCGTAGTGAATCCGCATCTCGGAAACTCCAGCGCCCACCGGTTCGCAGTCGCCAAAGTTGCCTTTTGCCGCACGATCAAGACGCAAAGCGATTTGAGCTTTTCCGACGGAGTCTTTCAGGCCGATTAGCCACGCATCGAATTCATCGGATTTCTGGAAGATGTTCATGGTTGAAGTGTATTCGTTCGGATACGAAAGTCAAGTGGATTGCAACGAAATGCAAAAAAACTTGTAGCTCGGATTCCGTAGGTTCTGTTCAGGCTACTTGCTTAAGGAGTTTCAATAATTAGTTGGTCGTTCGGGATTTCTAACTTCCTAATGGTGTTTCCATCTTGGAAGGAAATAACGGTGATTTTACCAAAGCCCTTGAAGAGTACTACGATTTTGTCGAATGGAGTGTATTCTTTTGGAGCGCTATGGTCTGTTGCAGCAATTAATTTTGGAATTAGTGACGAGTATGGCTCTTTAATATAGATAATAGATTTCTCAATGCGAACATGTGTCATGCGCATCGTTGCGTCAAGAAGTTCACCGGAAACACCCCCAATAGCTAACGGAATAAAAAGGATAATGGCGAGAATGAATTGCTGTCTTTTTCTAAGGCTTTCAAGATTTCCGAGTTGTGCAATGTTTTCTTTTTCTGTGGTATGTACTAAGGAGTTATTGACGATTTCTATCTGCTTAATATTTTTTCCAAAAGACAGGTAGAGGGAATAGAAAAAATACAAGCCAATGGAAAGAAGAGGGAGATTCCAATATGCAGCGGTGTCTCGGCTACCAAGTACTATGATGATAAATATGGAGAAAAGTGCGAAGAGAATGGCAGTCCATTCAAATGGTGCAAATTCATGGACTGGTTGTTTCTTCTGTCGGTAGAACAGATTAACTCCCCTAACGCTAAACTTAAATACTACGCGAACAACTGGAGAGACGGATATTCCCAGCGCAACTAAGCTAGCTACGAAAAAAACATAGACTACCCCGAAACATGCGGCTGCCATTAAGAATAGCAATCCATCTCCAGCAGATATATCTTGAGGGAAATGACCGATTTTCAGTGAGTATACAATAACGCAGACACCGCCTATCAGAATACCAAGCTTTAATGCACAGGTTATGATTTTCGATAAGGAGTTAAGGTTCTGTTCAAGGGATGAGGTATTGATAAACATAATAAACCCTGATTATTAGCAAGTAGCCTGGATGGAGCTTACGGAATCCAGGGCTTCGTGACTTTGATCTGTTTTATACCCGACAGCCAATATGTTGGGCAATGATAGATCTGTCGCATGACAAGGTTTCGCTGCTACATTATTGATATTTGGTGCTCATCGGCAAATTTACGTAGAGCGCGATTGACTGATTCAGAATCTGGAAAAATCTTATGTAGATCGGGGTCAACTAAAACGATATTTGTCCCTTCACGATAGCGACTGGTATATTTTCCACGCACACCGGATTTGATTAGGTCTGCCGGGTATTCAGGTCTCAAGGTATCTTCATTGTTCATATGCATTAAGCTCCTGGCGGGTCATTTGCCGTGCCGAGATGATTCGGATCGTTTCTAATCTTTCGGTAAACGATACTACAAGGTGATTATCTTTCGAAGATACTCCAAAGAGCAAGTATCTTTCTTCATTATAGGAATGGTCGGGGTCGTGAACACAGGAGGAATGCTCATCAGAAAATACTTCAGTCGCTTCAAGGAAGGAAACGCCATGCTTCTGATAGTTGAGATGCGCCTTAGTTTCGTCCCATTCAAAGTCCATTGTTAATCACTCATGCCGTTATCAGCGCTCAATCGCTTTACAACCCCAATCCCTAACAACAAAACCAACGTCCCCCACAACAAACCCGGCACCAGCCAGAACCAGTTTTGGTAGAAGGTGACGGGCGGGTTTTTCAGGTAAGGCACTTCGTATAAACCCGCCCAAGTCTGATGTATCGGAGAGCGTTCCAGGATTTCTCCCGATGCCAGCGATACCGTGGATATGCCGGTGTTGGTCACGCGCAGTACCGGGCGGCGGAATTCCACGCCGCGAGCCAAGGTCATGTACATGTGCTGGTAGGGTTCCTGCCATGCGCCGTACCAGGAATCGTTGGTCACGTTGACGATGAACTGTGCGCCGAGTTCCGCCAGCGAGCGGGTAAATCCGGGGAACAGGCTTTCGTAGCAGATTTGCGCGCCCATTTTGTAGCCGTTCCAGTGCAGCAATTCTGTCGGGCCGTGGCCTCTGGCAAAGTGGCCGGTGGGTGGCAGCCATTTGCGGATTTCGGGGAATATCTGTTCGCCGGGGATGTATTCGCCAAACGCCAGCAGGATCGATTTGCTGTAATGCGGCGGCACGATTTCGCCGTCTTTGTTCAACACAAACAGGGAATTGGTGATCAGCCGGGAGGGTTCATCGACGCTGTAAGCGCCGGTAATCAGCGGTAGCTGCCGAGTTTTCAGAAACTGCGCCAAAGCGATGGGGTAGTCGTCGTATTTGAATTGCTCACCCAATAATGCCGGGAATGCGGTTTCAGGCCACAGCGCGAAGTCGATTTTGGCATCTTGATGAGCGCTGAGTGCGTTGTCGGTCAGCGTGGTATAGCGCTTGAATATTTCCTTGCCGTAACCTTTGCCTAGTTCGGCGGCGAGTTTTTCCGCGTTCTCGATATAGGCCTGAACCATCAGTGTTTTGAACGATGCATCCGGTTGCGGCAGCCGGTTTTTAAGCCACAGGCCGCCGACATTCAGCAGGATAAAACCGGTAACGACGGTCGCCAGGATGATTTTTCCGCTGTTCTGTTTGCGCTGTTCCCAGGCTAGATAAAGCGGCAGGTTGCACAGCAGGGTTGCTGCGCTAAGTCCGCTAAAACCGACCGCTTCCGCCCAATGGTAAACGGGAATATTTGAGCCGTACCAGGAATAGCCGAAGTTCCAGTCGAACAGGGTTAGCGAGTAGGCTTCGCATAGCGTGGTGATCAGCGCCATCAGCCATAGCGAAAGCCGCTTCGACCAGTTGAATTTTTGTCGCCCCCAGAACCACAGCACACCGGTCAGCGGCACAAATAGGTGGGCTATCAGGCCATAGATTGCCATGCCGATGACGGCTACAGGCCAATCCAGATGGGCGAATTCATGCAGCAGGTAAGTGACCCAGTTAAAGCCTATCAGCGTGAACACGAACGAGGTGATTAAGCCGCCAATGAACACGTTTTTTAGGCGGGTTTGTTGGTTCCAGAAAATCCACAAGGGGACGAAACAGAATAAGGAAGCCCAAGGCGGGAAGGGGATGTAGCTGGTGCCGATCAGGATGCCGGACAGGATGGGCAGTAGCCAAGGCTTAAAAACGCTGTTCATGGTGTTAGGGAGTAATGTGATTGCGCGGGTGGAATTGGGAAGCAGCCAACGCTGTAGGTTCGTCATACCGGCAGGGATGCCGGTATCCAGTGCCATGGAAGGTGGTTTTCGATCTACGCATATTGTTTAGAAGCGCCGGATGTCTATGATCTTTCACATCCTTGTGTCTGGATTCCGGCATAACCCACAAGGATGTGGGGAATGCAGATATTGCAGGAGCAAATATCTGTCCATGCCAGAATGACGGTGTCCCGAGAGTACTTGTGTTTAACGACGAGAGTTTCAGTTTGGGAGCCAGCAATTTTTTTAGATAGTTATACTTTTACAGCCTACTTTGCATCCCGCACCGCAGGAACAGTAAAGGATACGTTCCCACGCCGGAGCGCGGGAACGATGTAAACTCTAAGAACGCGCTTTTTTACCCTTGGATTTTTTACCATGAATTTCTTCATGCAAGGCGCGGTATTCGTCGCTCAGTTTATGATTAGGCACATAATGCACCAGCGGTTTTGATTCTGAGTGCGATTCCCTGACCTTGACCGATGGCGAGATCATTGATGCCAGTACCGGTACGCCTTCGGCAATCAGCTCATCGACCAGTTTGCGCGGCAAATTGGCTTGTTTTTGATATTGGTTAACGATGATGCCTTCAACTTCAAGGTTTTGGTTATGGTCGGATTTAACCTCCGCCACTACTTGCATCAGTGAATACAAGGCTTCTCTGGCGAAAGAGTCGCAATCGAAAGGAATCAAGCATTTTTCGGCGGCGATCAACGCGGACTGGCTGTAGAAATTCAGGATCGGCGGCGTGTCCATATAGATTTCATCAAAACCTTCAAGCTTTTCCAACGCTTCTTTTAATTTGAAGATTTTCATCCGCGATTCCAATCGGCTTTGCAACGGCTCAAGCTCGGGGTGGGATGGGATGACAAACAGATTAGGGAACGGCGTTTCATGGATCGCATTTTCAAGGCCGGAACCGGACGAACCGCCGCCGAACAGGGACAGGCTCAGGGTATCTTTAAAGAAGTGGGCGATGGTTTTATCGCTATCGCTGACTTTGCTGCCGAGCAGGTATTGCGTTGAATTGCCTTGAACATCGAGATCAACGACTAAGGTACGTTTGCCCTCAACAGCGCTGATGGCAGCCAAGTTGCACGTAATAGTCGATTTGCCGACGCCGCCT
>CAMAUL010000050.1 GCA_945861405.1 Candidatus Methylobacter oryzae
GTTTACGTCCAAATGAAACAGACAATCGGCTTCTGTTAATACCGCATTGATGAACGTCAATTCGTCCATTTCCGCTAACGGTGGTGTAACGTAATAAGAGGCATTCTCCAGCGCAATAGGGCGTTCAAGAATATCTTGTGCAATATAAATCCTTTCTGCCACATGACGCACCGATTCCTCAGTAAAGGGGATAGGGTAAAGGTCGTAATGATGTCCTTCATCACTGCAAAAGCTTAAGTGTTCGGTGTAAAGCGCAAAATCATGCTCATCGAGAAACGCTTTCATGCGTTGCAAAAACGCTATATCCAGCGGCGCTGGGCCACCTATGGATAATGAAAGTCCATGCGCGACGAAGGTATGTTGCTCCGTGTAGGCACGAAAAATCTTGCCCAATCTGCCGCCAATATCGATCCAGTTTTCAGGCGATACTTCAAAAAATTTAATGACATCAGGAATGCCAGATTCCAGAGCCGACAAAAGCTCTCGGCGCAGCCCTAAGCCCGCACCATTGATAGCAAATGTGTTCACTTGTGCCCCTTCAGTGGGTATAAATAATATTAAAACCAGCGTAAAACCCAATGAGCGATTGCCGCCAATGCAAGCAGCATCACACCCCCCATCATCATTTTTTCATGAATACATAAGCCTTTTTTTGTACTGCATTGACCATTCAGTTTGCACATGAGCGACATAATTGTTTCCTTATCTAAAGTTTTTTAACAGTGAAAAAGCCGTCAGGGAAAAATGATCGGACGGCTTTTTTATAGAGGTATTACATTTTGCCGCTACAACCGCCTTCTTTCATTTTGTCGCTGCATCCGCCTTCTTTCATTTTTTCTTCCGGTTTGGCTGCGCCGCTACAGCCGCCTTCTTTCATTTTCATTTTATTGGCGCCGCATTTACCTTCACCGCACTTGCCTTCCTTCATTTTTTTACCGCTGCAACCGCCTTCAGGCATTTTTGCATCGGCTTCAGCAAGCACTTGTGCGCCACTGATTTTTTGCAGTCCAAAAGGATTTTCTTGCGCATTAACCATTGGACTTGCGGTTAATACAGTGGCTATTGCGCCGCCAAGAGTTAGGGCTAAGGTTTTTTTGTTCATAGTTAAGTCTCATAGTTTGAATTAAATGGATTACAGAAAAGCATGTTTGCCTTTCTGTCTTATCAGTCGGAATAATGGTTAATTTGTTACAATTTTTTTGGATTTTTTTAGGGATTGGTGTTTTTTCAGAAAAAAACAGCCCGGTAGGTTACGCTGTGTGTACCTTTTCGGCTGATCCACACGATCAACTGAATGAATAAAGCTTTATCACCCAAACCGTCCGCCGAACAAACCGAAGTATTTGTGGCCGGTGTGCTGAAGACGAACCACTTGTTCCTTCGACACGCTCAGAACAAATGCCCAACCGCCCGCATTGAATCGAAATGCCATTCGATACTTCAAAGCGATCCGTGTACCATTCAACGAATATGAACATCAACAATTGGAAATTGCCAGTAAACTAAGCGGTCGAACCAAGCTGAATTTTATCCGCTATGCAATGCTCAAGCTTGCTAAGGAAATACAGGAAGAGGGATAAATTTAGTATTGTTTTGGTGCTGTAATATATCGGATTAACCGTTTATACCTCCATTAATCGTTATCTCTTGTTTGGGTAATAACGTTCAGCCGCTTTGTGCAAAAAATGCAGGTGGTTTTGAAAACGTGAACAATGGCGACACATCAATAAATGCACTCGTACCGCCCATCGTTCCCGCCATGTTAAAGGGCGATCCATACTTTCAGATAACAGCCCGCTAATATCTTTACAGGTTTTCATGATTTTCTCTTGGTAGTAAACCAGCGTTGTTCCAGGCATTCGCGCAGCCCTAGCCGCGCTCGGTGTAAATAAACACGGCAAGCACTATGGCTAATATTCATATCCTGGCAAATTTCCTCGGTTTCCAGTCCAATCATTTCACGCAACATAAAAGCTCGCGCGTGTTGTTCGGATAGATGTTTTTGACACCACTCAAACACGCCCCAAAATTCGTCTTGCTCCAAGGCATGGTCTGGGTTATTCCACGCACCAGGTGAACCAATCCAGCGACCTTTACCATCGAATATCAATTGTTCCAAGGCGGCGTTGGGATCGTCCTTATCCTCGCTTGTCGGCTCTCCCAGTGAATAATGCCTTTCCGCCGCACGGTAATGGTCAGCGATTTTGTGTTTTAGAATGCCGATTAACCAAGTCCTGACCGCTGATTCACTACGAAAACCATCACCTGTTTGTAAGGCGGCTAATAGTGTTTCTTGTACCGCATCTTCAGCAACCGCTCCATCATGCAACTGTAACAAAGCGTAACGTAACAGGATGGTTCGGTGATCGTTTAACTGGTTTTTATCCATTTAATTTACCTGTTGCTCCGAGGTGCGGCGGAATGCACCAGGAGAGACTTTAAAGCAACGTTTAAAGGCTTTACTAAATGCGGGGGCGGAATCATATCCGCAACGCTCAGCGACTTTTTCTATGGTCATGTTGGGTTCTTTCAACCACTGAGCTGCAATCTGCAATCGCCACGCGATAAGGTATTCAATAGGAGAGCTTCCGATTAGAACCGAAAATTTCCCCGATAATACGGTTTTCGATAATCCTGATCGAGTACACAGTTCAGCAATTGTCCACGGCTGCCAGGGTTGCTGATGAATCAAATTCAGCGCTGTTGCTAATCGCTTATCTTGCATAGCTGCAAAAACACCTTTGTATACCAAGTTTTCTTCAATACAGTGACGGATAACCAGTACAAAAAAGCTATCACATAAACGTTCCACCACCGAATCGCTACCAAAACGTGGTGTGGAAGCTTCTAAGATAATAATCTCAATCAGTTTAGCTAATACGCCGCCTGCTTGATTCTGCCTAATCACACAAACGTCTGGCAATGCTTGCCACAATAAGGATTGCGCCATACCCAGTTTAATTTCACCGCAGACAAACCCTGTTTCGCCATCAAGCCAACTGGTTAGATAAGTATCCGCCATATCACAGGGTAGATGCTCGGCGCTGTATGACAAAAAATGCTTTGGCGCATGAGGTAAGAACAAAACCAAATCGCCACTACGCAGCGACAATGGCGTTTGCCAACTGGGTGAATGCACCCAGCCTTGTCCTTTGCTGACTAAATGAAACCAAACTGAGTTATCAGAATTGTGATCCATCAGCCAACGACCACAAACACCACCTGAATAAATAAGCTTGGCATGCAAATTCAACACATCTACCAACGAAGTTAAAGCATCCATATCCATTTCCCGAACGATTGGACAACAATAGCGGAATCGCAAGCATGGGTTTTGCAGTCCGAATTGATTACTCTTTCTCCATCGACATTAACCATGGAGTAAGCAAAATGAGCCGTTAAGTCCATGCACATCCGATTGAAATTTTTAGTAAAATTCATAAACACAGGAAAACCATCATGACTCAATTTAATATTCATTCTATTCAGCAAGCACCAGAGGCAGCTAAGCCACTACTGACAGGCGCACAACAAAAATTTGGTTTTGTGCCGAATTTAATGGGGCGTCTTGCCAAATCGCCAGCAACGCTACAAGCCTATCTTGATTTAGGTTCACTTGTCGAAAAGACCTCGTTAACACCTGTAGAGCAACAAGTTGTATTGCTCGCAGCGAGTGTTGAAAACCATTGCACTTATTGCGTAGCCGCGCATTCAATGATCGCTAAACGTATGGCAAAAGCCGAGCCAGCAATTGTTGAGGCACTAAGACAGCAGCAGCCATTGTCTGACCAAAAGTTGGAAGCTTTGGCGGTATTTACCCGTGCAGTGGTTAAGTCCCGTGGCAACGTGGCTGGCAAAGCTTTGGACGATTTTATCAGTGCTGGCTATACCCATCAGCAAGCTTTGGATGTGTTGTTGGGAGTAACTATGAAAACGCTCAGCAACTATGCTAACCACATCATGGGAGCCACGACCCTGGACGCGGCATTTCAATCCGAAGCGTGGGATGCCCCCGTTCAGTGTACCAAACAATGCGCTTAAAATTTACATTTGTCTCTCACAATTTAACAGGAGAAAAGCCATGCCACTCGTACAAATAAAAGGCATTAGCGGTTATTTATCATTGTCACAAAAACAGGAAATCATCAGTAAAGTCACCGATGCCATCGTTTCGGTAGAAGGCGAAGGCTTAAGACCCGTTACCTGGGTTCTCATCGAGGACGTTGCCTCAGGCCAATGGGGTGTAGGCGGTCAACCCATTACCACCGATGACATTCGCAACATGAGCCAATCTATCAAATAAGATCGAAAACATACGGTAGCGATAACCGCTACCGTAGCGTTTTAAGTGTTATTACTTTTTATTGATTCCAGCCACGCATCCAGACTTAAACGACCGGAACCGCTAAATAGCAAAGACGTGAGCATGAACAAATACATTAACGGCAGTTTGTAATTACCGTAGCCTTGATCGGTAATGGCGTAGCCTTGCCATAATTGCGCTAAGGTGTGCCATTCGGCTGGCCAGTGAACAACAGCGATAGCAACGATGGTTAAAATAATCAGCGCAAAACTAAAAAAACGGGTAGCCCATCCTAAAATCAACGCAATAGGTGCGATAATCTCCAGCCCCATCGACAGCTCCCAACTCACATCAGGCGGCAATAAGTTAATCGGAAAAGGAAACGCTAAATCAGCAAACCAGTTTTCGCCTGACAGTTTTTCGAGTCCAGCGTCTAAAAATTCATACGCCACTGGCAATCTCAGCAACAGCGGTGCAAAACCAGCGGCATTATTTTCAAACCAGCGGGATGTTTTTTGGATAGGTTCAATCAATCCGCGTGTTGCTTTGTGTAGTGTGCAAACTTCACAGTTTGTTGAAGAGTAGGATTCATTCATCATGTTAATCACAAAATAGATTCAAGTTTTTACACGCCACGCCAATTCCACCAATGGCTTTTGCCAGTGGATAAATACGGTGCAATATTTTCAATCAGTTGACTTAGCAGCGGGTAATCTATATCCATCATTAAATCGGCTGGTGTGCCTTTTTTATGGGTTGGTTCAAGTTGTAAGGTATGGTTATTTTTTTCGGCTAAGTGAAACCCATTGCCACAAACCCGACAATACACGGCATCACCTATTTTTTGCTCGCGTTTAACCACGACCACAGGCCCGCACATTGGGCAACTATGTAACGGAATACCGGCATCGCTATGTCCGATAATAGCGTTTAATTCACCAGTGCGACCCAGAGCAATAAACTGTTCCCCCAGTTTTTTGTCAAACTGCTTAGCTAAATTTATTTCGATTTGCTCTAATGCAGCATCTAACGGCATACCGGCACGATACGGGCGACTACTGGTCATGGCATCAAACGCATCCGCCAAGCTGACTATTTTCGCCACGTGTGTGATTGCGCCTTCTGTAATACCGTTAGGGTAGCCACGCCCATCAATGCGTTCATGGTGACTCAGCACCGCATCATGAATAAGCCCGGTAAGCGGATGCCCGTGTAACACACGAACGCCAACTTCAGGGTGGGTTTTGATAATCGCGTATTCGGTATCGGTCAACTTATCTGTTTTGTTCAAAATAGCATCCGGTACGCCGACCTTGCCCAAGTCGTGTAAAAACCCACCTAATGCCGCTGTAGCGGCGTCTTTACGCGATAATCCAGAAGCCAACGCTAAACGCCCGGTCAACTGCGATACTCGCCATAAATGCCCGCCGGTATAAGCATCACGTGCTTCAACCAAGAAAGCCATGGTATAAAGCGTTTGTAAAAAATCATCAATTTTGGTTTTTGATAGCATGATAAAGCTTTAATCCTTTCAATTTAGTTCCGATACTCAGACTCAATTTACTGTCTATAAAAACCTAACAAAAGGTAAATACAAGCACTAAAAAACGCCGCAATCGGCAAGGTTAATAACCATGACATCGCAATTTCAGAAACCACTTTAACATTCGCTTGTCGGGTAATCGCGCCGATACCAAACACAGAACCAACCGAAACGTGCGTGGTTGATACGGGAACGCCTAATTGACTGGCGAAAATAACCAAAAAAGCAGCCACCAGATTGGCAGAAAATCCTTGTCCATGATTCAGTGGGGTGATTTTTTTACCCATCGTTTCCGCAATTTTACGTGAATGCAATAAACCGCCTATGGCAATCGCAAAGCCGACCAATAACAAGCCAGCTTGCATTTCTAACGCACGAGCCGCCATTAAAATTGCCATGATTTTAGGGGTATCATTCAAACCCCGCGCAAAGCAAACCAAGCCCGCACTCAGGTAATGGAAACTGTCCAATAATTTTTGGCTGTTGATTTTCCATACCGACCCTGCATAACGTTGTCGGCAGTTTTGTTCGCTATCCAAACGGGTTTCTATGCTGGTGATACTGGTCATGGCAAAGCATGAACCCGGTTGCGGAATCGGAATAATAGTTTCTGTTTGCCCGACACACAGGCAATATTCTTTACTGATACCCAGTTGAATGCGTATTGCCCTGAACAAAAAATAAACGCCCGCGCCCAAGATAATCGCGATTAAAGGACTGACTAATAAAGGGATAAAAAAAACTGTACCCAATACTGAAAGATTAATGTCAGCGCCGACCGCCATCAGCCCTGCACCTACTAAAGCTCCCGTTAAACTGTGAGTAGTAGAAATGGGAAAGCCCTTTAATGCAGCGACTAAAACCGTTATGCCAGCTCCGACTGATACGGCTAATAAAAACTCAGGAGAAATCGCAACAGCATCGGGAACCAAGCCTTTACCTGAAAAGTTTTTAAGCAGTTTTTCAGCTAAAAAAATGGAACAAACAGAGCCGATAAAGGCTGTCAATGTTGCCCAACTGATGGCATTGCGATAACTGCTGGTCTCGCTACCAAACAAAGTGGCAACACCTTTAAAATTATCATTCGCCCCGTTGGCATAAGCCAGAAAGCAGGTTGCAATGATTAATACGCTTAAAAAAGTCATTTTAATTCCTGATAATAATTTAGGCTTTCAGCTTAAGTTTATTCCCATACCCACACCAAGAATAGCGCCCTGTTGCATTAAATCCGTTAAGCGCGCGTGCTGAGGCTTTTTTGTTTATGATTTAAGTCTCGTAGTTTGAATGTAAGGGGATTACAGAAAAGCATGTTTGCCTTTCTGCCTGATCAGTCGGCGTAATAGTTAATTTGTTACAACTTTGTAGAAAAAATTTTAAAGCCAACAAAATGTAACAACCGAAAGGCCGGGGAACACCGACTTTTTTGCGCCCGTTGTTTTCTCAGGCAGTCCCATCGTGTACCATGTAAGTACATTTAAAGTGTGTACCAAGGCGTGCGCAAAATATTACATAGCCACCCAGTACATGCATATAAACCAATAACTTATGAAGATACTCAACATCCACTTCAAAAACATCAACTCGTTGGAAGGCGAGAGCCGGATCGATTTTGAGCAGCCGCCTTTTTCGGATACCGGGGTTTTTGCCATTACCGGCCCTAACGGATCGGGAAAATCCAGCATTTTGGATGCCATTACGCTGGGCTTGTATGGCGAGACTTTCCGCTTCGACCGCCCTGCCAAACACGTGATGACTAAACACACAGCTGAGTGTTTTTCGGAGATTGAATTTGTCTTGGACAACATAAAATACCGCTCCAGCTGGCATGTGCAACGGGAAGATGCAAGCCCGGAAGGCGAGTTAACGCCGCCTGAAATGAAATTGACCCGTTTGAGCGACGATGAAGTACTGGCGACCACAGCCCAACAGGTCTGCGCACGGATTACCGAAATTACCGGGATGAATTTTCGCAACTTCACCCGCTCGATCATGCTGGCGCAAGGCGATTTTGCCGCATTCCTGAACGCGCTGGACACTGAGCGCATGGATATTCTGGAAAAAATCATCAGCGCCGATATTTATGCCGACTATAAAAATGAAGTCCTGCAAAAAGCCGCCGATGCGCAGCAACGCCTGGATTATTTAAAACAGGATTTGGCGGTTATACCAGCCATGGCCCCGGAACAGCTGGAAGCCTCTGAACATGATTTGGCCGATTTTATCGACCAAGCCGCCGAGTTGCAGGACGAACAAAACAACCTGAAACAGCAGCAAGCCTCGCTGGATAATGTGCTGACCCTGCAAAGCCGGATTGCCGACCGGGAAAACGCGTTGCAGCACACCCAAGCGCTGGCGGTCGACGAACGGCAAAAGCTGGATAAACTGACCAAGACGCAGGACGCCCTGCTGTTTAAAGACGATGTGCTGGCGATCAAGGAAAAAAATCACGCACTGCATCAGGACAAAGCAACGCTGGCGGATTTTCGGGGCGAACTTAAACAGATACAGGAACACATCGGCGCGGATACCACGGCTCCATCGGATCTGTCCCATAAATCGGTTGCCGAACAGGGGCAAACCCTGTCCGAGATCAGAAGCCAGATAGGCCTACTGACTGCCCAGCGCCAGTCGGAATCCGACTTGTCGCAAGCTTTAGACCTACAGATTAATCAAAAAACAGCCGATCTTGCCACGGTGTCGAAATGGCTGGAAGATCATGCTGCGGATCAAACCTTGCTGGACAGCTTTCCCGAAACGGTTCGATTAAAAACCATTCGGGCCGAACTGGTCGAGTTAAAGGCAAAGCAAAAAGCATACACCCGGTGGTCGAAAGATACCACGGCAGCGCTAAAAACCAACCAGTCCGCCATCGCACAGGAAAACAAGAGGATTGCCGAGTTAAAACGCAAGCTGCCGCTGGCGGAAAAAGCGCTGGATAATCTGGCGCAAGGCAAAAATCTGCTTGAACTTGAGGACTTCCGGCAAGAGCAGCAAGAGCGGGTCAGGGATTTCCGGGAACTTTATAATCTGGCCACGGCGAACCAAAAGCTGACCCAAGGCGACTTTGCTTTTTTCGGCCTGTTTAGTCATAAAGACCACTCGAGCAAAGACCTTACTGAGCTGGAAACTGAGTTTGACGTGTTAACACTGAACATCAGCCGGGAAGAAAATATTAAACTCGCTTTGGAATCGGCTGTTTTTCGTGAAGCGATGCTAAAAAAGATGACCTCCGACCGACAGCATCTTGTCGATGGCGAACCTTGCTTTTTATGCGGCGCGTTAGAGCACCCCTATGCCAAACAGCCGCCGAAAGAGGCCAATACCCAACAAGCTTTGACCGATCAAAAAGCGAAAATAAAAGTCTTAATAACAGCTGCAAGTAAGCTGTCGCAAGAAATTAAAACGGTAAAAAAACAAGCCGAAAAAAATCTGGTCAATCAGAACGAGCTGGTTAAGATCAGAACCCAATGGCTGACCTTGTGCAACCGGCTGAACACGGCAAGCGAAGAACTGAACATCAACAAATTGCGGGTGATGAAACGCCTGTTAAATGCCGAAGTCAGCGAATTTAATACCGTTACCAGCGTAGTCGCCAGCTATCGAAACAAGCAGGCCAGTATCGACCAACTCAAAGCCTTGATCGCCAAAGGCGAAGCCACAATTGCGCGCTTGCAGCTGAACACGCAGCAGCTGGAGGCTGAATGGCAGGCGCGCCCTCCGGAAGAAAACGATTTCGATGCCGCATTGGCCGCCTGTCAGCAGCAAGAACAACAGCTGACCGAAAAGGTGCTGGCGCAATTAGCCTTGCTGGGAGAGAAAATGCCTTCCAGGAATAAGGAGGATGCGCTGTTTGACCGGCTGAATGCGCGTCGGCAGGATTATCAAAGCCACGCTTTCCGTCAAAAGATCCTGACCGAGGAACTGGAAACGTTATCGGCAAAAGCGGATCATTGCCATGCAGAAATCACTGCCTGCCATGAGAAACTCGAGCATTACCGCCGCCAATTACAAAGCGAAGAAATCATCGGCCTGCATTTGGCGCTGATAGAAAAGCAAAAACTGATTGCCGATAAGGAGCTGCTGATTGCCGGACAGGAAGCCGAACTTGGCCTGTTAAAGCAGGTGTTGCAAGGAAAAATACAGGGCACTCAATTTAGCGATCTGCACGAGCTGACTGAAGTACTGGAACTGCTGCAACATCAACCGGAACTGGAACGGCATGTGGCAGAATTGGAGCAGGAGATCGACGCCAAAACCATAGAGCTGGAAAAAAGCCGCCTCGAATTGGAAGCTGAAAATACGCGGGTTGCAACAGAACTAAACCCAGATCAACTCAATGCACATCTGCGGAGCGTCACCGAAAAACTGGCGATAGCCGACCTGGAAGTGCAGCGCCTGGAACGGCTGTTGAACGAGCAACAACAATTCCAGCAAAAGGCCGATACGGTTCAGGCCCAATTACTGGATCAGGAAGAAATTACCCGGTTGTGCAAGACCGAGGCCGCCCAAATAGCCGAGGAAAGCGGCATGGCTTTCCGCCGTCGGGTGCAAAAACGGGTCGCCGATCAGCTATTGTCCCAAACCAACGCGGTACTGGAAAAAGTCAGCGGCCGCTATTATCTGCGGCAAACGCCCAGTGAACAGGGCTTGGCCTTGGAAGTTGAGGACACTTTTCAGGGCAATGTGCACCGGCTGCCCAAGACCTTATCCGGCGGCGAGAGTTTTGTGGTGAGCTTGGCGCTGGCGCTGGGACTTTCGGAATTGGCCAATAACGGCAAGTCCGTGGATTCGTTGTTTCTCGATGAAGGCTTCGGCAACCTGGATGCGGACACGCTGTACACGGTCATCAGCACTCTGGAAGGCTTGCATACCCACGGCAAAACCGTCGGCGTTATTTCCCATGTCGAGGGCGTCCAAAAACGCTTTAAAGCCCAACTGCAAGTGGTCAAACAAGCTAACGGCATGGGCAAGCTGAAGCAGGTATCGTGAGCTTGGGTTTTGCATTCATCAATACAAAATAAATGGAACACGGATGACGCGGATTGGACGGATTTACGCGGATTTTTAAAAGACCGAATCCAGCACCGTCATCCCGGCATGGATTGCCGGGATCCAGGACACAGGGATGTGAACGGTTATGAATTGCATAATTCCCTGTAACAAAACCAGTACCCTCCTTTGATATTGCCATCCATGGCTTCTCGGCAATTGCTCCAGGCATTGCTCTACCTCCTGCATCCTTGCAGTCGTGGATCCCGGCAATCCATGCCGGGATGACGTGCATCCTTATGGACATCCTTTCTTAGCGACTTAAAGCAACCATGAACACAGACAAACCCTTTAAACGCCATACCCCGGAAGCTTTGACCAAAGCCCTGGAGGAAGCGAAAAAAATATTGGAAAGCTCCGCGCAAACCAATCGCAACTTGTTTATTGCTTTTAATTTTGTGCTGATCACCGCCTTGGTTTTGTGTTTAAGCGTGACCGACGAAGACCTGCTGTTAGGCTCATCCACCGTCAAACTGCCGCTGCTCAGTATCGAACTGCCGATCTGGGCGTTTGCGAGCATAGCCCCGATGGTGCTGGTCGCGCTGCATTTTGATTTGCTACATAACTTGACTGAGCATCGCGACAAGCTGATGGTCTGGAGCCAGTGCTGGCTTAAAGTCCATCCCTCGCCCAGTCGCAATGCCGATATGCCCCGACAAATGTACCCGTTCTTGTTCGATTTCGCTTGGCTACATGCCAATCATACCGGCTCGACCGTTATGCGCTCACGGCTGTTGCCGGGACTGTGTTGGCTATTGTATTGCTGGGCGGCATACACGGTGCTGGCGATTTTTTTCATCCGTTTTGCCGATTTGCAACATTACGGTTATACCGGCTGGCATTTGCTGCTGTTGATTTTTGATGGCTTGGTTCTGCACTGGTATTGGCCGGGGTTTAAGCAGGACTCTAAACCCGTTGTTTGGAATCCCTTGGTTGCCATGATCTTTGCGCCGACGTGGTTAACGCCTCACTTTGGGCGCAAAGTGCTGGCTGGATTTAGCTTGTCAAGGGCGCAGCTATTATTGTTATGGTTGAGCAATATGGCGGTGTTGTGGACGTTGGTGCTGTTTACGCTGGTGCAAACGCATATCGATTTTGGCAGCTCACCAGCGTTTGTTAATCAGGCTTTGGTTTGGGAAGAAACAAGCCGTAGCTTGGTGGGGCTTAATCTTGTGCCACGCCTAAGTCTGGCAGGTTTCCGTTTGACGTTGCCTGATAAGTTTTTCGAAGTCGCCAAATTGCAAGGTTCTACCGAACAATCTGACCGCCAACTCTGGCAAGAAACTCACAACGCACTGGACTTGTCGTGGCGACGTATGGCGTTTGCGGATTTTAGCTTCGCATTATTGCCGCATAGTAATTTGAGTAATGCCAAGCTGCAAGGTGCGAATCTTATAGCTGCCCATTTACAATGGCGCTAATCTCTCGTCTGCCCGGATGCAAAATGCTAGTCTTAACTCTGCCCATCTGCAAGGAGCAAATCTTAAATCTACCCTGCTGAATGGAGCAGATCTTCCGTTTAGCGATCTTCAAGGTGCGAATCTTATGGGTGCCCGACTGCAAAATGCATTTCTTTGGCAAGCTAAACTACAAGGCGCCTCTTTTGAGTTTGCTCAGCTGCAAGGCGCCTATCTTAAATCTGCCCAACTGCAAGGTGCGTATCTTAGTGATGCCCAACTACAAGGAGTGGATCTCAGTGATGCCGAGCTGCAAGGAGCATTGTTAATGAAAACGCAGCTTAATGGCGTAGTGCTAGACAACAAACAACTTGCATTCAGTTGGATCGAACAGCTTGGTTGGCAACAAGACTACGATTTTAGTCGCCTTAAAACCGAATCATGGGCGCAGTCGGAAGCAGTTCAACATCGACTTAAACAAGCTCAACAACGGGTAAAAGACTTTAAACTACCGCAATTGTCGCCGCCAATGGATAAAGAAACATTCGCTACGATTTGGCTGGGGTTACTGTGTAAAGATGCCGATGCAACTAAAGAAATGTTGAAACCATTAAATTACATTAAGGGACACCCCATAACCAAAACCCAAGCACAACAATACCTAAACAGCCACGAACAATGTGCGCCCTACCGGAACATTTTGACGGATTAACCGTAGGAACTGGCCTTGTGACTACCCTTTGGCTTTGGGCGGCTTACACCGGCCAGGGGCAACCACAAGGGATTGCCCCTACGGCAATTTAAAAAAGACCTGCTGTTTCCAAGCTCCAACTTGGTAATCCAGTCTTGGAAGCTTTAGCTTCCCGTCTCGCAAAGCTAGAACTTTGTTGTCCCCCCGCCCGAAACATTAAGAACGGGGCTGCAAACTCCTCCCCGCTTATACCGACTGACTGGCGACTATCCGCCGAATTTGATCGAATCTATGATTTTTTGCAACGCCGGACGGCATTCTTCAAAATGCTCGGTTTCCGCAGCAGCCATCATGTTGAGGTAGTAGTTCTGCCGGTCATAGGCTTGATAAATAATGCGTTGGTGGCCTCCGGCCTGACCTTTTTCGGTCAGCTCCCAACCCCGTGTAAAACGCACTTTTTTACCGTTTTCCATGCCTGACTCATCGCGACGCTTGGCGGAAAGATTTTTATCGATCTTGATGTCTTTCTTGGCGCTATCCAAAGAGGCCTTAACCGAGGCTTCCGCAGGAAAATCCGCTTGCATCCGGGTCATATTAAACTGAAAACTGCACGTTTTAGTCAACGGTTCCTGCATAAATAAAACCGTATCGGAATTAATATCGCCGCTTTGCTTCGACCAACCGGCCGGTATCACAAAAGAAAAATTGCGGTCTTTATTTTTGTAAGTTTCCGCCGCGGCAGAAGCCGCCGAACCGCCTGCCGCAGCCTGCGGCTGGGCTGAAGACGGAGCTGGGCTAATCGATTTATCAAGAAGCCCCTGCCCTACGTTTGCGGCGTTACACCCAAGCAATAGAGAGCAGGCTAAGGTTGTCGCACCGGCCGAAAATAATACTTTATTATTGTTCATTATTAGTTTCCTTAAAATATCGTTTTTGAAAATTTTACAGCAAACAGAATTTAAACCTTTTTTCAGGCGCTGACCAGAAGATATACTTAAAAATGTGGTTTTAGCTTCCCTAAGCTCCCGAGACCGTGAAAATATTGGGCATCTGGAGTACAAACCTAGGTTTGTACTCCGGCATTCGTCTTGAACCATAATCCTTGCTCACCTATACCTAACCTCTACAGCCGCGCTCCCCAACATCGATTTCAAACGCGCCACCAATTCATCGGTGGGATGGACGCGCCACTCGTCACCCAATCGTAGATTTGCTTTTGCAACCTGTGAGGTATAACTAATATCCACAGGACAGTCTCCGCCCTTAAAAGACTCCAAAACCCCAATCAACTTCGTCACAAAAGCACGATCTTCTTGCTCAGGCTCTGCCGCCGCCTCCCACACCAACTGTATGCTCCTGGCATAAACCTCCCTGGCCTGCTCCATGCTGTACAGCTTTTCGACCGTTAAGCGCAGCGTTCCCAAATAATCGTCAATGCCCAATGCCCCTTCGGCAATCAACAGGCTGTCGCGGGTAAAAATGCCCCGGTATTTTTCGTAGACATCGCCGAAAGCCGCAATCTCAAGCCTGCCGGTTCTATCGTCAATGGTCGCAAAGCCCATGATTTTGCCGTTCTTGGTCTGGCGGGTACGCACCTCGACGACCAAACCGGCTACTTTGGCTTCCATCTTTCGGCTTTTTGAGCGTTCCACATTAGCCAGCAGCGACTCGATGGTTCCGTGGGTAAACTGCCTTAATTCAGCCTCGTATTGGTTGATCGGGTGACCTGTCAAAAACAAGCCCAGTACCAGCTTTTCCGCTGCCAGCCGCTCGTTTTCCGACCACGGCTCAACCACAGTGGAATAAGCATGTGCATCATCGATATTTTCGGCATTAACCGCTAGACCGAACATATCACCCTGGCCGGTTTGCGCATTTTTGCCGTGCTGCTCGGCGACTTTTAATACCGTGGGCAGCTCCGCCAAATGCCCTGCGCGGTTATCGTCGAATTCGTCAAAAGCCCCCGCGCGTATCAGCGCTTCCAATACTCTTCGGTTGAATTTGCGCAAATCCACCCGCTTGCATAAATCGTACAAGCCGGAAAACGGCCCATGTTCATTACGCTCGATCAGCATTTCTTCAATGGCCGCTTCGCCCACGCCTTTGAGCGCGCCCAGGCCGTAGACTATATGCCCGTCACCGTTGACGGTAAATTTGTATTTTGAAATATTGATAGTGGGCGGACGGACTTCCAGCTTCATCTGCTTGCATTCTTCGATCAGGATCACCACCTTGTCGGTGTTATCCATATCGGCAGACAACACCGCCGCCATAAACTCGGGTTGATAATGAGCTTTCAGCCAGGCGGTTTGATAAGCGACCAGCGCATAAGCGGCGGAATGCGATTTATTGAAACCGTAACCGGCGAATTTCTCCATCAAATCGAACACGTAAGTGGCGATTTTTTCATCGACCTGGTTTTCTATCGCACCGGCGGTAAATTTATCCCGCTCCTTGGCCATTTCCTCCGGCTTTTTCTTACCCATCGCCCGGCGCAGCATGTCCGCGCCGCCCAGCGTGTACAAGGCCATTTCCCGGGCGATCTGCATCACCTGTTCCTGGTACAAAATAACGCCGTTGGTGGGTTTTAAAATCGGCACCAGCAACGGATGCGCGTACTCGGCTTTTGCGCCGTGCTTGACGTTGATGTAATCGTCGACCATGCCCGATTCCAGCGGCCCCGGCCGGAACAGCGCCACCAGCGCGATGATGTCGTCGAAGCAGTCGGGTTTGAGCTTTTTAATCAGCTCCTTCATGCCCCGCGATTCCAGCTGGAACACGGCGGTGGTCTGGGCGTTTTTCAGCAAGTCGTAGGAGGCTGCATCATCTCGGGGGATGGCCGTTATATCGACTAGCGGTTTGCCCAGAAGCTGGTGTTTCGCGTTAATGTCCTGCAACGCCCAATCGATAATGGTCAGCGTGCGCAAGCCCAAAAAGTCGAACTTGACCAGCCCGACCGCTTCCACGTCGTCCTTGTCGAATTGGGTGACCAGATTGTTGCCGTCCTGGTCGCAATACAGCGGCGTAAAATCGGTCAGCTTGGTCGGCGAAATCACCACGCCGCCTGCATGTTTGCCCGCGTTCCTGGCCGTGCCTTCCAGCGACAGCGCCATATCGATCAGCGCCTTGACCTCTTCTTCGGTATCGTAAAGCTGTTTGAGTTCCGGACTGTCGCTTAGCGCCTTAGTCAGCGTCATGCCGATTTCAAACGGCACCAGCTTGGCCAGTCTATCGACAAAACCGTAGCCGAAACCCAGCACCCGACCAACATCGCGGATAACCGCTTTCGCCGCCATCGAACCGTAGGTGATGATCTGCGCGACATGGTCGCGGCCATAGTGACGGGCGACATAATCGATCACCTCGTCCCGGCGATCCATGCAAAAATCCACGTCGAAGTCGGGCATCGAAACCCGCTCGGGATTCAAAAACCGCTCGAACAACAGGTCGAATTCGATAGGGTCGAGGTCGGTAATTTTAAGCGCATAAGCCACCAACGAGCCCGCGCCGGAACCCCGCCCCGGCCCGACCGGAATCAGATTATTTTTCGCCCACTGGATAAAGTCGGCAACAATCATGAAATAGCCGGGAAAGCCCATCTGGGTGATCATCTTCAGCTCGAAATCCAGACGTTCATAATAAACGCGCCGGTTTTCCTCGTCTGTACCGTTACCCACCGCAGGATAATGTTGCAAGCGCTGCTCCAGACCTTTCATGGATTCTGCGGCCATAAACTCGCCCAGATTCATGCCTTCCGGTACCGGAAAATCGGGCAGAAAATTTTCGCCCAGCGTCAGCTTTAAATTGCAGCGCTTGGCGATTTCTACGGTGTTTTCCAAGGCCTCGGGTATGTCGGCAAACAACGCCTGCATTTCCTCGGCGCTGCGCAAATACTGCTGGTCGGTATAGTCCTTGGGACGGCGGGTATCGTCCAGCACCCGGCCCTGATTAATGCAGACCCGCACTTCATGGGCGGCAAAATCCTGCTGATAAACGAAGCGCACATCATTGGTCGCCACCACAGGCAAATCGGTAGCCACCGCAAGCTCGACGGCAGCGGCGATATAGCGCTCCTCATCGGGCTTGCCGACCCGCTGCAATTCCAGGTAAAAGCTCTGCCCGAACAAGCCGCCCCAAAACTCTGCCAGCCGTTTGGCGACATCGACGTTTTCGGCTAACAGCGCCTTGCCTATATCCCCCTCCATCGCGCCGGACAACGCAATCAGACCGTTATGATTGGCTACTATCCACTCCTGCCTAAGCATCGGCACACCTTGATGCTGACCTTCCTGATAGGCTTTTGAAATCAACTCGGTCAGCGTGATGTAGCCTGCGTGATTGTTGACCAGCAAGGTTAAGCGATACGGCGTGGAGGGGTCTTCTGGATTAAAAACCAGCACATCGGAACCGGCTATCGGCTTGATGCCCTGCCCTAATGCCGCTTTATAAAACTTGACCAACGAAAACAGGTTGGCATGCTCAGTAACCGCAACCGCAGGCATATTTAGCTCAGCCAGACGCTTGACCAACGGCTTGATTTTAACGATGCCGTCCACCAGAGAAAATTCGCTGTGGAGTCTTAAATGGACAAAAGCTGGTTGCATGAGGATTAGAAAGTTGATTCGGATTTACTATTTTATACTAGACGAGCTATTTTACCCCGTCCGCAAAAATTTCGTGCGCTCGAGACAAAGACAAATCCAAATCTGTTAACCCGATCCTCTATGCCCTTTGGTAATAATACTTATTGATTGGAGGGATTGATTCCTCTATTCTACAGTTGATCGTACAAAACCTTAACGGGCTTTGCAGAGCGTGTCATTTAAACCCAATCGCCACAAAGGGAACAATCATGAAATTAACCTGGATACTCGTTGCTGATAGCACTCGTGCACGCATTTTTACTGCTGACACGCCTTCTTCCCCCTTAGAGGAAATCGAAGACTTTTCTCATGTGGAGGGTCGTTTACATGACCGGGAAATAACCTCCGACCTGCCGGGAAAAATAAAAAGCGTCGGTGGAGGCGGACACGCTTTTGAGCAACCTACCGATCCGAAAAAACACGAAGCCGACGTTTTTGCGCATCGTGTTGCCCAATACCTGGAAGACGCGCACAACGCAAACCGCTTTGAACAATTGCTGATTGTTGCCGCCCCTACTTTTCTTGGCTTGCTGCGTAACCAATTGTCGGAACAGATTAAAAAACTGGTTCACTTCGAACTCGATAAAGAAATCACTAGACTGAATGCCGCCGAAATTCGCCAGCACCTGCCCGAATATTTACCGAACCTTTGATTAGCCCGCTCATTCCTGCACACCAGTGCAGGAATGAGCAATAGAACCCGTGAACCAGCAGATTATATTAAATTTTCGATAACCTTATTAACTCGTAACTATTCAGCGCGAAGCACAACAACCCTCTCGGCAACTGCTCCTGCGTTGCTCTACCTCCTGCATCCATGCAGTCGTCCAGCGGGAGAGCAACTGTGTTAAAAATCAAGCTAATTTTCCATGGTTAGGGTTCCATTCTGTATTATTTCTGAGCATGGAATTAGCTACCGTTAATAGTTTTCTCATACAGGCCACCAGTGCCACTTTCTTCGTTTTCCCATTCTTTAAAAGCCGGTTGTAAAAGGCTTTGATAGGGTGGTTATATTGCACTGCGCTTAATGCGGCCATGTAGAGTATTGAACGGACTTGAGCTCGACCTCCCCAGATCGTTCGTTTACCTTTTAGGGTACCGCTATCACGACAAAAGGGCGCAAGGCCAACCAAGGCGCTGATTTCTTTATTAGTCAGTTGGCCCAGTTCAGGCAAATCAGCGATTAAAGTCAGTGCAGTGATGTCGCCAATACCTTTGACGCCAGATAAACGGTCTACTTTCTCAGTGAGCGTCGAATCAGCGTTAATCAAGGCTTTAAGGGCTTTCTCAATGCGTTCAATTTCTTTGTCGAGAAAAGCGATAGTCCGCTTGATAGATCGAACGGCGTCTTTATTGTCTACAGTCTCTAAATGCTGTTTTTCCATGGCACGTTGTTTTACCAACTGTTCGCGTCGATGCACCTGAGCATCAAGTGTTTGCTGGGTTTCGCTTGCAGTTGGCAGTAGTTTGGGATTGACCGCATCCGCAAAAAGGCGGATCACCTGCGCATCAATCACATCGTTCTTTGCCAGTCGACCTGGCGCTTTGGCGTAATCTCTAACCCGCTTGGCATTGACGATACTGACGGCAACTCCTTGGGCTTGAAGAAAATGCGCTAAAGGTTTTTCATAGCCGCCTGTTGCCTCCATGACCACGCGGGTTTGGGACTTATCTTTTATTTCTTTTAACAACAGCTTGAATCCAGCCAGATTGTTTTCAAAAGAAGCAACCTTTTGATCGCTAAAAGAAACATCGAATTTTTGTTTTGCTATATCAATGCCTATGTTGAACTGATATGTTATATTCGTCATAACTAAATACCCTGGTTTCTCTGCCTTGTGGATGCGGAATCGTAATGTTCCTGGCAACTGTTCGAGTTAATGAGGATTGATGTGGCGACCAGCGCTCTCCCACGGCTTCTTAAGAACCAGAGGGTTATCGGTCTACCACACCATTATTTATATTGGAATTCCTATTCTAATATAAACTCTGTTTCACGGTTGCTTAAAGCATACAAGGGTTGGGTGAGGGGAATCAGAAAATGCATTTTTGCTTGTTGTGTCTCCTCTCCCCAGCCCTCTCCATCAGGAGAGGGGGCAAGCTCTCAGCGATTTGCGAGCTTTCCGATTCGCTGAATAGTTATATTAACTCTTGGAATCTTTCTTGGATTTTTTCGCAGCCTTCTTTTCTTTAGGGCTCAACGCTGGTTTTTTCTTTTCTTCTTTGTTGCTTTTTTGTTCTTTGCTCATGGTACTCACTCCAAATAATTGATGGGGGGTTTTTGAAAACTCATGAAAATAACACCGGCATACCGGTGTTTTGAAGATTAAGATGGCAATGTTTAACTGCCAAATACAGCAAATTAAGCATACTCTGATGCACTAAAAAGAACAACTTTAGCCGACGCCTATCTTGCTTTAAAAATGAACAATTTTGAATAAGGCTAGCGGGGGATTATTCGATCTAAATTCACATCAGGAATCCTCGCTTTCCGCCCGTTCCGGCAAAAAGCCGCCCGCCTGCATCGTCCACAAACGGTAATAAACGCCTTGCTGCGCCAACAGCTGCTCATGCCCGCCGTCTTCGACGATGCGCCCCTGATCGAACACCAAAATCCGATCCAAATGCGCTATCGTGGACATGCGGTGGGCAATGGCAATCACGGTTTTGCGGCCCATGACACGATCCAGATTGTCCTGAATGGTAAGCTCGGTGACCGAATCCAAACTGGAGGTTGCTTCATCCAGAATCAGAATCGGCGCGTCTTTCAACATCACCCTCGCTATCGCAATCCGCTGCCGCTGACCGCCGGACAATTTCACCCCGCGCTCGCCGACCAACGAATCGTAGCCTTCGGGTATAGCCTGGATAAACTCATCGGCATTCGCCATCCGCGCAGCAGTCTGAATAGCTGTATCGTCCGCACCCAATCGGCCATAACCAATGTTTTCTTTCAGACTGCGATGAAACAGGCTGGGGTCTTGCGGGATCAGGCTGACCTGCTCATGCAGCGAATCCTGCAAAACCTGCCCAATATCCATGCCGTCGATCAGGATCTGTCCGCTTTGCGGCTGGTAATTGCGCAGCATCAGGCTGACGAAAGTCGATTTGCCGGAACCGGAATAGCCGACCAATCCGACCCGCTGCCCCGGTTCAATAACCACATTCAAGCCGTCGAACACGGGCTGGTTAGGCTCGTAAGCAAAACACACGTTACGAAATTCAATCCGGCCCTGGCTGATTTTCAGCGGCAACGCATCCGGCGCATCGACAATTTCATGCGGCTGGACGATGGTTTCGACGCCATTGGCGACATTGCCCACGTATTCGAAAAACTCCAAAAACCGCCGGGTCAGATTGCGCGCATCGTTAATAATCAACAAGGCCAGCCCCACGCTCATGGTGAAATCGCCGACGCCGATCAAACCGCCGTCCCACAAGGTCAGCGCATAATACACCGTGCCGACTTTAAGCGTCGCGGCCGCGATAAACTGAAACCAGCGCACCCGTTCCATATACCAAAAAGTGCGCCGCCCAGCCTTAACTTCAGTTTCCAAAAAACCGTCCAGATACTCCCGTTCAAAACGTAACCGTGCGAATAACTTGGCATTCAGGATATTAGTCACCGCATCGACAATCTTGCCGTTCACCATGCTGCGCGTCGCGGCATAACCTTGCGCATAAGGCTGACAGCGCGTCGCCAAGAAATACGAAAGACTTACATAGACCAGCACCCAGCCCGCGACCATCAGACCCAAGCCTTGATGCACGTTAAATAACAGCGCGACAGAAACCGCGAAGGTGACCAGAATCGGCCAGAAATCGCACAACACCGACCACGTGGTGTGATTGACGCTGATTGCCGTTTCGCTGATGCGATGAGCCAAAGCGCCCGCAAAATGGCCGCCGAAATAACGCGGCGCATGGTATTGCAGATAGGCGTACAAGGCTTTGGTGGTACTCTGGCGCAAGCGCGGCCCGACGATAATCAACACCGCGCCGCTGGCCCGGCTAAACAGGATTTCCGCGATATTCAAGCCCGCCAACAACAGCAACGGCCCGCGCAAGCTTTCCAGCACCGATGTTTCGCCCGATACATGCATCACGCCGTCCATGATGGCCTTGATCGCATAAGGCACCAGAATGCCGCCCGCCGCCTGCCCGGTCTCCAGAACCAGCATCAACATAAGCCAACCCCGAAAACCGGCCAGGCAGTACACAATAAACTTAACCGTGCCGGTGGGTAATGGAGGTGCGTCTGCGGCGCGTTGGAAGGGTATGTTTTTGGACATGGCTCAGGAAATGTCAGGGGAAATAACTGACATTATACTGGAAAGCATGACAGCTATAAGGACGTATGACTCAATAGCTTTAGCCGTATTGTATGTACCCGCAAGCTGGAAGTGATCTGCTTTTTGGAACTGACTGAGATTGTGTGGGGGATGAGGCGGTTAAGTTTTCATCATTCCCATGCTCTGCGTGGGAATGCAGCATGAACCGCTCTACAGAGCGTTCATCGTTATACACAAGTGCCTACGGGACACCGTCATTCTGGCAGGGATGTGAAAGTTCAGAGCTTCCCGGTGCTTCTAAACAACGGCGAGATTCGAAAGTTACCGTCCATGGCACTGGATTCGGCAATTGCTCCTGCATTGCTCTACCTCCTGCATCCATGCAGTCGACCGGCATCCATGCCGGTATGACGACTCTGGGATACTTGTGTATAACGATGAGCACAGAGCGTGGGAACCATAAATTATTTTTCAGCTGCTTTTTCCTTTTGCTCCTCATCAGACTTTTGCGCCTCATCAGATTTTTGCTCTCCCCCAACCTTTTTCGCTTCAGCAGCCTTACGCGCCTCAGCCTTTTTCGCCAGCGCAGCTTTTTGTTCCGCAGCCCGCATCCCAGCTATCTCCCCAGTGCCTGAGGAGGCGGCCAACACCATTGCTGTGTCAGCCTGGGTTAGCACTGGAGATAACAGCGCTGATATTGCGCAAAGACATAACGGCAACGTAATTTTTTTTGATTTGATATGCAACATAATCACCTCTTTAATTAAAATAGTTATTCCAAATTAGTGCAACTTGGTAAGGTACACTAAGACCCTGCATCCCATTCGAACTCCATTGGCAGTCTACACGCATTGTATATACATTCAAAGATTTACCTACATAACGTAAGAACGGCTTTTTGGCTGTTTTAACGGGCAGTTCTTAGTGCAAAGTCCCTATAAATCAGTAATAATGGCTAATCATTTATCGATAATTTCCAAACAAGCAATCATCGTATGGCGCATGATGAAAAAAGTCATCGCTATCGGGTAAAGCGCGTAATGGCGGGTGATCAGCAGACTGATCAGCACAAACCCCACAAGTATGCTGATGTTGAAACGGGTGCTTTTTTCCAGATAACGCAGATGCACGATAGATTCCAGATCGAAATATTCGCTTTTGTTGATCAGGGTCAGCGTCACAAATGAGGTCAGCAGCGCAAAATACAGCGGGAAGAAAAAGAACATCGGCGCATCGCCCCCGAACTGCGACTGCCAGTAGGCATACCAGACCAACAGGCCGCTGCTTGCAAAACCGTCGTGCCAGATCATGGTGGGGACTTTTTTCAAATACCCGGCCAGCAGGCTGACAGCCATGATCGTCAGACCTATACCCAAAGCCACGGGCGTGGCGAGTAGTTTTAGAAACTCGTTATGATTTTGCACCAGAACCGCAAGCGTAATGCTGCAAAGAATAAATCCGATCATGATTGAATGTCCCGTGAATTTTTTCTGACTATAACACCGCAAGCGGTAGGAACAAAAGCCCTAAGCCAAGCCCATTGCGTTATTGACGATTCTTGGTATTCTGGCACGTCTCAGGTCTTGAAGAATTTATACTGACTCCATTTTATCAACCACACCATAAATCCAATACCTGATGAAAATCGGCATACAAACCTGGGGTTCCAACGGTGATATTCGCCCGATGCTGGCCTTGGCCGATGGCCTGCAAAAAGCGGGTCACCGCGTGACGCTGGTGGTGAGCAGCATCGACAACCACAGCTATCAAGGGGTCTGCGAACAGCTGGGGATAGCCTACCGGCAAGTGCCGGAGCATGTCGATTTCGATATGCAGGATTTTGCCCAGCGCTCGTTTCGGATGCATACGCTGCAATGGCTGCGGGCGTTGCTTGATGCTGCATTCTTTCCCTACGAGCAAGCCGTGTATCAGGCCGCGCAGCAGTTGGCCGCCGATAACGATTATCTGATCGGCCACCATTTTCTCTATCCGCTAAAGCTGGCGGCGCTGCAACAGCAAAAGCCTTTTTTCAGCGTGACCTTTTGCCATGTCGCAATACCCAGTCCTGCCTGCCCGCCTTTCAGTTTTCCTGATTTGGGTCGTGCTATCAATCCATTGAGCTGGAAGCTGGTGGATGCCGTGTTCAATTGGGTACTGAAAAAACCGTTGAGCCGTTTATGGCTAGCCGCAGGCCAATCGCCGCCAACTAATATGCTGACTGAACTGCTGACCTCGCAACAACTCGATTTAGTCGCAGTCGACCCGTTATTTTGCCGCTCAAGCGAGCACTGGCAGGCGCAACACCAAGCCTGCGGCTTTTTGAATCTGACCGAAGATGCCCGGCACTGGACGATGCCAGATCAGCTGGCCGAGTTTTTGGAAAATGGCACAGCGCCGGTGTATATGACGTTCGGCAGCTTGCAACAGGCGGTGCCCGACTGGAGCATGGAGCTATTTTTGGAAGCGGCGGCTTTGGCCGATTGCCGGGCCATCATCCAGACCAGCTCAACGCGCTATGCTGCGGACAGCAGGAACGATCAGGTTTATTTCATCGGCAGGCATCCGCATCAGCCGCTGTTCAAACAGTGCGCGGCAATTGTTCACCATGGCGGCGCAGGCACCACCCATGCCGCAACCCGCTCAGGCTGCCCGTCCGTGGTGGTGCCGTTTATGGATGAGCAGTTATTCTGGGCTCGTCAACTGCAAGCGCTGGGTTTGGCGGGCAAACCCTTGCCCGCCAAAAACGTAACTGCCGCCGCGTTGGCCGAAGGTATACGAACCGTGCTGAATTCAAAAGCTATGCAAGACAATGCCAAACAGGTAAGCCTGTCCATGCAAGGCAACGACGGAGTGGCGCGGGCGATACAGTTGTTGGAAGCGCAGCTTTAAAAACTTACTGTGTTTTTATCATAAATGGGAGCAGCATTTCGCTAACTATGCCGGCCTCTCTTAATGCCTTACAGAGCGTTGAATAAGTCCATCAGACAGCCCCAAAAATCTGTGGAATCGGTTCGATGGCAAAAGAATAAAATGCTTGAAGTGAGTGCGGCTACTGATAATAGCAACAATGCAACAGGCGCCTTTAAACCGTTTTGATCTGCAAGGGACAACTCGGCTACGCCCATCCTTATTTCTGAAATATCAGGAATTTCGTTTATCGTCTCCTGGCTTTTCTGTTCGGCCTCCCTAGGAGTGGACGGCGAGGGTTGTTCTGCTGGTGGCTGCGATTCCCTGCTTTTTATTTCCCTTTCCCTTTCTCGTTCTCTAGGAGACTGTCGGATTTTGCAGTGCAAAAAGTGTTAAAATAGCCCCACCGAAACACGGAATCAAAAACAAAAATGGCTACCCAATTCATCCTGATTGATCGGGATACCCCCTACATCTTGCCGCCGTGTGTTCAGGATTATTT
>CAMAUL010000051.1 GCA_945861405.1 Candidatus Methylobacter oryzae
GCAAATAATCCTGAACACACGGCGGCAAGATGTAGGGGGTATCCCGATCAATCAGGATGAATTGGGTAGCCATTTTTGTTTTTGATTCCGTGTTTCGGTGGGGCTATTTTAACACTTTTTGCACTGCAAAATCCGACAGTCTCCTAGCCTGTTAATTAATTTCAAGCCCATTAAGAATGATTTTTCACCTTAATTTACAAACAAAAAAATCCGCACTAGCCTTTATCACCTATACTCTTCCGAACTGTTGTTTACGATTGAGTCATCGAGGAAAAAAATGAGAATTACACTGCTTATTTTAGGAAGCCTTTTTTCTGCCTGCACTTTTGCCGAGATTTATAAATGTACCGATGTGAACGGCAAGACTGATTACCAATCCAAACCATGTGCGCCGGAACACAAGACTGCGCAAATTAATGTCAAAACGGGCGGATCTAACGACGGGCTGGATGAGGAAAAGCAAAAACAGGCTTTAGCGCAAAAGGAACTGGAAAATAAACTTGAGCAAGAGCAGTTACTAAAAAAACAAAACAAGCATAAACAAGACACAAAGAGTGCCAGCGCAAAAAACCAGTTCCTGATAAAAAACAATCCCGATAAATTTTCAGCATTTTCCATTCCGCCTTACGATCCCGATCAACTGCCGGAGTTAGTCAAACCCTTCTATGCCATGCTTCCAGATATTGAACGCTTAAGAGGACAAGCCGCTGAAAAGGCACTGGCTTCAGGGCAGTGCACACGTGTTGAAGCATCGGAATTGCATAATAAAAGCACCAAGAAATCATTGGTCTTCTCAGTCGATTGTAGCAGCGGGAAAAATTTCCATTTTACCGAGCAGGAATTAGCCAAGTAATTCGACAAAGCTCTCGGCAACCGCTCCCTGCGTTGCTCTACCTCCTGCATCCATGCAGTCGTCCTGAGCGTAGCCGAAGAGCTCATCACAGGTAATAACTTAAATGAATCCGGCAAAAACCATATTAATCACCGGCTGTTCCACCGGCATTGGCTACACCACTGCGCTTGAATTAAAAAAGCGCGGTCATAATGTTATTGCCAGCGCAAGAAAACCGGATGATGTAACCCGCTTGCAGCAGGAAGGTTTTAGCGCAATCCAGCTGGATTTGGCTGACAGCAACAGCATTCAACAGGCGGTCGATTCGGCAGTCAAATTAACCGGCGGAAAAATTGATGCGCTATTCAACAATGGCGCTTTTGGCCAACCGGGCGCTGTCGAAGACTTAAGCCGCGATGTGCTCAGATTTCAGTTTGAAACCAACCTGTTCGGCACCCATGAACTGACCAACCTGATCATACCCTTGATGCGCAAACAGGGGCATGGCCGGATTATCTACAACAGTTCAGTATTGGGACTGGTCGCGATGACTTATCGGGGCGCCTACAATGCCAGCAAGTTTGCGCTGGAAGGCTTGGCCGATACTTTACGTCTGGAGCTTTACGGCACGAATATTCATATTTCGCTGATTGAACCGGGGCCTATCCTGAGCGATTTCAGGAAAAATTCTTTTGCCCTGTACAAGAAAAATATCGATCCCACGCACAGCCACCATAAACTGACTTATCAAGTCATGGAGGCGCGTTTGCAAAAAGAAGGGGCTGCCGCTCCGTTTACTTTGCCAGCTTTTGCCGTTACCGAAAAAGTCATTCACGCGCTGGAAGCCAAGCGGCCGAATCTGCGTTATTACGTCACCTTCCCCACCTACTTGTTTGCGTTTCTTAAGCGCATACTGCCGACGTCCTGGCTGGATTTTTTGCTTAGAAAGGTTTAATCATGCACGATCTGGATGAAGTCATTATCGTCTGTCCCTACTGCGGTGAATCCCTGGATGTTTTGGTAGATACCAGTTCCGGGCCGCAACGCTATTACGAAGACTGTTCGGTGTGTTGCAAGCCGATTTTATTTATCGTCTCCGAGGACGATGCCGGGGAAATGGTTATCGATGTCAAAAGGGATGACGAATAAGTCCCGCGCTCATTAAATTCCAGTTCCATCTGATTGGCAAGTCGCATGCTTTTGCAAAATCTCACAACCCTTGTTTTATAATAGGTTTTGTTAATTCAAAACTACCGTATTTTCATAGTAAATTGAGTGTGTAGCATTTACCAGGCGTAGAAAATAAAAAAGGGGGGATTGGCTTACCAATCCCCCCTTTTTATTGAATCTTAAAAAGAGCCTTAGAAGCTAAGGTATATTTTTTTAAGTTCTTTAAACTTTTCAACAGCCGCAGTCATTGAGGCTTTTGATGCTGTAAGGTCACCTTTGATTAAAGCCCCGCGAGCATCTTTAAGAAAACCGTTTGCTCTTTCCTTTTCTCTATTAACAGTAGCGCTCTCAATATGATTTAGTGCTTGTTTTGCTTCTTTCATTAGCTCTAAAACAGCATCGTCATTTGCGCCAGCAGTCAATGCTTGCAAAGCGGCGTCAGCTGCTTCAGCTGCTGCAATTGCTTCATCAAATGCAGCCTTAACACCTTCCGGTGATTGGTTTTCTATTTTGCCTGCTGGCTTTGCCATCGCAGTAGGAGCAGCCGCAAGAAACGCAGTACCAATAAATAAAGCGATTACAGATTTTTTCAATAAAGTCATTAAACTTTTTCCTTATGGAAGTGGTAGATTTTGATGTTTATGTGTAATAAACCAGATACACATTGGTCGCATTCTAGCACGGGCCTGGAAAAATTACTTTAATTAAGCGACGGCATAATAAACGCATGAACTCGAACTGCGCTTGATTTGCAGCAGGTCTATGTTGCCTAATTAACCAAGACATCTAACTTTTTATTCGACAATTAAACCTCGCTAAAAACACCCTTCCAGCGCTGGTTGAAAAGCTTAAATCTGTGTTAGAATTATTTCCGGTAGCTGGCTATTATCATCCAATAGTTACACAGCCAATTTAATTAAAAAATAACAATGACTTGAGGTCGAGTGTAATATGAAAATCTTAAAAAAAATCTTACTGTCTTTATTAATTGCCGCTGCTATGGGCGCTGTTTCAACTTCAGCATTGGCTGAAACTGATAAAGGTAGAGTTACCTATGCGCCTGCTGAGGCAATTGATATAGTCGTCGGAAAAATTAAAGTAGCGCTGGACGCTGCAACTAGCGGTACACAGGGCGATGCCCTTGCTGACCTGATCAAAGATGCATCGGATGGAAGCAAAGAAATCAATGCTAACGATAAAGTTGATATAGCTCGTTCAAAAGCTAACAACGTTCTGAAATCAGCCAGAAAACTTGCTCAAGAAGGTAAAAAAGGCGAAACAGAAGAAGCATTAAAAGATGCAGCCAAAAAGTTTGAAGCTTTGAAAAGTTTAATCTAATTCTGGCCTGACCCTATCAGGATGCCACCGGCTGCTGATAGGGTTTTAAGCACCCCGCTATACACACGTAGTCCCCTCAGATTTACCTCTCCATTCTTGACACTAGCCCCGATATTGCTCCGATGCCAACAAAAAAGCGGCCAGCCGCTTATCGGTATTGAGGATATGATTGATTAGCCAGCCGTTCAAAAAGGCCAGCAAATCTTCCCGCGAAATCAAAATTCCGGCTTTAATATCGTTGCGCACCGCAACCACCTTGGTCGAAAAACTGCGATGCTGTTGGATGTGGCTCGCGACATCCTCAATCTTATCCTCGGTGTAGCCGAATTTTTGCATCAATCCCTCTTCAGCTTCAAAGTGGTACAGCGCATAGCTGAGCAGATCACGGGTGATTTGCTCCAGAAATTCGGCGCTATTGTTAACAGTCAGCTTGGTATTGGCCTCGTTGAACAGGTTGACGAGAATCTGATGCTGCTCGTCAATTTTCTCAATCCCGGTGACCAACGCGTCATTCCATACGATAAGATCATAATCGGCCATATCTGATTCCCTATGTGTTTTATTTGAGTAATTCGTCTGCCAGCATGACCCGCAAACGATGCAGGAGACTGAGCATATGTTGCTGTAAAGCCTGTAACTGGGCCTTGGCTGCATCGGCCTCAACTACCATGCCGGATCGGTGATGCTCTAACAGGCGGGCCGCAGTCCGATGGACATTTTGATGCACCTCATCCAGCGCATGAAACTCGCTCAGACTGTGAAAATGGCTGGCACCCTCGTCATAATACCACTGACCGAAACGGCATTGCCGATAATCCAGCAACGATTCCGGCGTAGTGCGGTCGTGCGGGTCGTCGAGATTGGCAAGCACCCGCTCAGTCCAATAGCGATGATTGGCTTCCGCCTGCAACAGCTCAAAATAATCCCGCGAGGTTAAATGGGAGGCCGACAATCCCCACAGCGGATCCGGCATAAATTCTGCCAGCCAAGTGTGCAATTGCTTTGCAGGCATCGGTCTGGCAAAACCGTAACCCTGCATAACGTCGCAGCCCAGCTCCAGCAACATTAACACCTGATCGACATGTTCCACGCCTTCGGCAATCACCTGTAATCGGAACGACGCGGCCAAGCCGATCACGCCTTCGACAATGGCCATATCGCCGTTGGTTGTCAGCATACCGGAAATAAAGCTCAGATCGATTTTCAAGACATCGACGGCAAGATGCTTCAAGTGCGTCAGCGATGAAAAGCCGGTGCCAAAATCGTCCAGCGCAACGCGCACACCCATGGCGCGGCATTTGCGAATCGCATCGCTGCCAGCAATGACATCCTCCAAAGCGGCCGTTTCAACAATTTCAATTTCCAGCCGCTCAACGATTTCGGCATCGTATCCGGCCAGCAATGCCTTTAACCGTTGCGGAAACTCATTATTGCGCAATTGACGGGCGGAAATATTGACGCTGATCTGGATGTTAAATCCCGCCTCACGGCATGCAACCAGCTGCCGCAAGGCTTCCTGTAGCGTCCATTCGCCCAAGGCGATAATCATGTCGTCGCGTTCGATCACGGGGATGAACTCGGACGGTGCCAGAATGCCAAGGATCGGATGATTCCAGCGCACCAACGCCTCTGCACCCACCACCTTGCCCTGACGGCAATCAACCATCGGTTGATAATAGAGTTCGAACTGCCCTTTAACCAAAGCCTCGCCGATTTTCTTGTAAAAGTCCTGAGTCGTTCGAGTCCGCATTGCATGCATGGCATTAAATAGTTGATAGCCGTTTTTACTGGCTTGCTTGACCTCATACATGACTTGGTCGGCATGACGCAACAACAGATCCGGGTCGCTGCTGTCCTCGGGAAACAAGGTGACGCCGATGCTGGTTGAAATATGCGCGGTCTGTCCGAATATTTGATAGGGCGCAGCTATGGATGCGACGATGCGTTCCAGCGTCTGTTCGCATTCGCTGACGCTGGTAAAGCCGCCTAACAGCAGCGCAAATTCATCGCCGCCAAAACGCGCCGCCGTGTCTTCCTGGCGTATGCATTCCTGTAAGCGCTGGGCCACGTCGCACAGCAATTGATCGCCTGCCGCATGACCTAAGGTATCGTTGACATGTTTGAAGCCATCCAGATCAAGCATACAGACAGCGGCCATTTCCCGGTTACGGCTGCAATGAGCCATGGTCTGCTGCATACGGTCGGCCAGTAAAACCCGGTTGGGCAACTGGGTAAGCGAATCGTAAAATGCCAGTTGATTGACTTTTTCCTCAATGGCCTTGCGCTCGGTAATGTCGGTGTAGTTAGCGACATAATTGATGACCTCGCCGTCATTGTTTTTCACTGCCGTGATAGTGACAAACTGGGGATGCACCTCGCCGTTCTTGAGCCGATTCCAGATTTCGCCCTGCCATGTACCGGTGTGAACCAAGCTGTTCCACATCGCTGCGTAAAATTCGGCATCATGTTGACCGGATTTCAACAACTTCATCTTACGGTTAATCAACTCTTCGCGGGAGTACCCGGTGAGCCTCATAAAAGCATGGTTGACTTTAATAATGGCATTATTGATGTCGGTGATGACCATGCCTTCCTGGGACTCGAAGGCGATAGCGGCAATCTGAAGTTCAGCTTTTGCCAGTTTGCGCTCGGTGATGTCGGTGAACGAAACGTGAATTACGGGTGATGTCAAAGTCTCCCGGAGCTGGCAATCCAAACGCGCATAAAAAACGATGCCGTCATCACGCTTGATGGTCAGCTCGCAACTTAGCTTCTCGTTGTGTTTCAGCGTACCTAGGTTATCCTGCCACCACTGGTCATATTCCTTGGGGGCGAGAAAGATAAAAGAGCCAATGTCACGTTGCTTTAGCTTGTTTCTATCTACCCCTAGAAGCTTGGCGCCCGTAAGGTTAATTTCAGCGATAAGCCCATGATCGGTAAGGGTAAGATAACCAATAGGCGCAAAGTCAAACAGATCGACAAAACGGTCGCGGGATTCTTCCAGTGCATTATGGGTGCGGTGCAACTCATCATGTTGCATCTCCAGCTCATGCTGGTGTTCCTGGAGTTTTTCTGTAGCCGCGAATAGCTCATTTTCCGTCTGCTTGCGCTCAGTGATGTCGGTGATAAAGCCATGCCAGAGCGTTGAGCCGTCGGCCAGCCGTTGCGGCAGCGCATTACCGAATAACCAGCAGTCCGGCTCATCGCCAAACTTCAAGCGATACTCCTGAACCCAAGGCGTTAAATTTTCTGCCGAAATTTGAATGGAAGCCAGATGATTCTTTAAATCGCCAGGATGTACCACACTAAATACTGAAGAGGCGTCCTCACGTACTTGCTCCGGATTAATCCGATAAATCTTGAGCAGGCCTTCGCTGGCATACGGCAAGCAAAAACTGCCATCGGGGCGCATTTGAAACTGGAAAACAATGCCCGGGACTTGGGACGCGATTTTCTGAAGTCTATCCAATGCTTCATGCTCAGTCGCTTCGGCTTGTTTTGTCCTGGTTAACTGCTTCCTGAGCGGACGAAATACCAGAAAATAGAGGGCGGGAAAAGTCAAGGTCAACAGCATTGTCGAATCGAGCAGCGCTTCGTGCCATTCCGAAAGCGGCGGCAACTGAGCGATAAACAACATCACCAACGTTTCGCCGACAAAAATTGAACCTATCAACGCCAACAGCAGATGCTTGACTGACCGGTGACTTTTAGCTGATATCATGTCAATTCGTGCCCGTCTTGTACTTTATTATTTTTAGGGTGAAAACCGGCTCATTATTCCTTTCAGTCGGCCAAACTTTTGTAATCATTTGCTGATATGGCGTCAGGATAGCAACACACCATCAATTTGTCTAACGGCATTTATTCTTGACGATTTTAACAGAACGGATAGTCCGCCCGTCTTTTTGACGGCCTGTGTAATCACCCTATAAGTAAACGACTACTTTGTTCAAGCACTGGCATCCTGTATTATGTGGCCTGTTTATTTGCGTAAACCGATACAAATTAAACCAAAAATCAGATGCTATCTTTCACCTTGAGTCTTTCACCTTACCCATGAATATCGGCAAACTGTATATTATTTCCGCTCCCTCCGGCGCAGGTAAAACCAGCTTGGTTAAACAGCTGATTGCCGACGTGGATCAGCTGACCGTTTCAATCTCCCATACCACCCGTCAGATGCGGCCCGGTGAAACGCATGGACAGGATTATTACTTTGTCTCTGTCGCAGACTTTGAAGCCATGCAGGAAAGAAAAGCGTTTCTTGAACATGCCCGGGTTTTCGACAACTTTTACGGCACCGCGCAAAAGACCGTGGAAGAAAACCTGAACAGGGGATTGGATGTGATTCTTGAGATCGACTGGCAGGGTGCGGAGCAAATCAAAAAACTGCTGCCCGACAGTGTTTCGATTTTCATCCTGCCGCCATCGACGGAAGTGCTGTTGCAGCGGCTTCGAAACCGGGGCCAGGATGACGAGCAGATCATCGCCCGCCGGATGCGCGATGCGGTCACCGAAATCCGCCACCATGACGAGTTCGATTATCTGGTGGTCAATGACGTGTTTGCCCAGGCGCTGACTGAATTAAAAAGCATCATCGTCGCCAACCGGTTAACCCGGCAGCGGCAAATGCATAATCTGCGGCCTTTGTTGGCTTCGCTGCTTGCGTAAACTCTCATCATTCCACGCTTTGCGCTTAATCTTTATACATCGGTTTGTCCCAGAGCCGTCATTCCGGCAGGGATTGCCGGAATCCACGACTGCATGGATGCAGGAGGTAGAGCAATGCAGGAGCAATTGCCGAGAGCACAGGGACGTGAATGCTTGATTTAACTGAGCAATCCTGTGTGGCGAGACTTGTTGCCTGGCCTCGGTATTGCCATCCATGGCTTCTGGATCCCGGCAATCCCTGCCGGGATGACGCGCTTAAAAATACTTGTGCGTAACAATAAACGCCGGAGCGTGGGAACGATAAACCTTGGCTTTTTCTTCGTGTTCTTCGTGCTCTTCGTGGTGAAAAAACTCAAATAACCCCATTCTCAATCACCGGCAGCACCCAGTATTTAATCCCCGAACCGGAAAACTCCGCTCTCAATTGCGCTAATAATGCAGCCAATCCCTGCTCCGGCACGTACATCTGAAAGCGAATTTTTTTCTGCCGTCCGCTGACCTGTTCGGCCAGCGACAAGCCTTCATTTTTATGATCATGGGAGTTGACCGGAAAGCTGCTGAAACCGTGTTCCGACTCCAGCGTCAACAGACAATCGACAACCGCTTCTTCAAGGCCGGGCGGTACGTTGAGCGTGACTAGATATTCCTTGTTATTCATCGCTTCACCTCCTTCGGCAGTCCGAATAATTTAAACAGAATCGGCAGCAAAAATAAGGTCAAAAAGGTCGACGACACCAAACCGCCGATCACCACAATAGCCAGGGGTCGCTGAATTTCAGACCCCGGCCCGGTTGCAAACAGCAACGGAATCAGGCCGAATGCCGCGATGCTGGCGGTCATCAGCACCGGGCGCAAACGCCGGGAGGAACCTAGCAGCACCACGTTAACCAAGTCCATGCCGGTTGCGATCAGCTGGTTAAAATAACTGACCATGACCACCCCGTTCAACACCGCAATCCCCAGCAGCGCGATAAAGCCGACCGACGCCGGTACCGATAAATACTCGCCGGATAACCATAACGCAAAAACGCCGCCGACCATCGCCAGCGGGATATTGGATAGCACCAATACGGCTTGGCGCACAGAACCGAACGTTGTAAATAATAATAAAAAGATCAAGCCTAACGAAACCGGAACGACCACTGACAAAGTCGCCGCTGCGCGTTGCTGGTTTTCGAACTGGCCGCCGAACTCTACGGTGTAGCCGGTCGGCAGGTCGACTTGTTCCGCAACCGCTTTACGGGCTTCATCGACAAAGCTTACCAAGTCCCGATTGACTACATTGCTGGTGATACCCACAAAGCGCTGGCCCCGTTCCCTGCCCACCGACACCACGCCTTCGACTTTTTCTATTTTGGCGATAGCCGTAACCGGCACATGCCCGCCATACGGCAGCGCGATTTGCAGGTTGTCGAAGTTGGCGGTATTGCTGTCGCCACGCAAGATTAACGGCGTGCGTTTAATGCCTTCCTGAACCACACCCAGCTTCAATCCCTCAATCTGCGCCCGCAGCAAGGTTTCGATGCTGTCGCTGTCCAGGCCTAAACGCCCGGCCGCCGATTTATCGATGGTCAGTTGCAAAAACTGCATCCCGTCGTTTTGCTTGGCGAACACATCGCTGGCACCTTTTATGTTTTTCAAAATCTCGGAAATTTGTTGGGCTTTTTCATTTAACACGGCCAGATCGGTACCGAATAATTTAACCGCCACATCGCCGCGCGTTCCGGTCAGCATTTCCGAGACGCGCATTTCTATCGGCTGGGTAAACTGAAAGGCAATGCCCGGCGTTTGCGCCATGACTTTCCGAATCTCGTCCCGCAATTGTTCCTTGCTGTCCATGCGCCATTGCTTTTTAGGCTTGAGTATCAAAAAGGTATCGGTATCATTCAAGCTCATCGGATCAAGCCCCAACTCGTCGGTGCCGACGCGGGCGACTATATCGACGATTTCCGGGATATTTTTAAGCAGGTTTTTTTGCACCTGGAGATCCAATGCCACGGATTGCTCCAGGGTAATCGACGGCAATTTTTCCAGCATCACGATGATGATGTCGCCTTCGTCCATGGTCGACATAAAGGTGCTGCCGATCTGGGTAAATACCAGCACGGTCACGGCCAATAGCGACCCTGCCGCAATAAATACCTTTTTGCTGTTAGCCAGACACCAAGCTAAAGCGGGCTGATAAAGTTTTTGTATGTGTCTCGGCAACCAGGGTTCTTCGTGCGACACCTCTTTCAACAAATAAGAGGCGAGCACCGGAATCACCGTCAGCGACAACACCAGCGAACCGCTGAGTGCAAATACAATGGTTAAGGCCATCGGCGTAAATAATTTGCCTTCCAGCCCTTGCAAAGTCAGCAACGGTAAAAACACGATAATAATAATCAAGATGCCGGAAACAACGGGCTGGGCAACTTCACGGGTGGCTCGGTAAATGACATGCAATCGCGGTAGGCGCCGGGCTTTTTCGGTGTGCGCCAGATGGGTGATCAGATTTTCAACCACCACCACGGCGGCATCCACCAGCATGCCGATAGCAATGGCAAGGCCACCCAAACTCATCAGGTTTGCCGACATGCCCATGGTGTTCATCAAAATAAAAGTGAACAACGCTGCCAGCGGCAAGGCCAGCGCAACAACCAAAGCGGCGCGCAAATTACCCAGAAATAAAATCAGCAGGATCACAACCAGCACGATGGCTTCGAGCAGCGCATGCAAAACTGTATTCACCGCCTTGTCCACCAGATCGCCGCGATTGTAAAAAACCTTGGCCTCAACACCTTTAGGAAATCCGGGGCTTATTTCAGCCAGTTTTTTCTCTATACCGGCAATGGTCTGCCGGGCGTTAGTGCCGCGCAAACTCAGCACCAGTCCGGTGGCAGCTTCACCTTCGCCGTTTTTGCTAACCGCACCGTAGCGGGTCAACGCGCCGATTTTGATGGTGGCGACATCGCCGACGGTAATAGGAATGCCGTTTTTGTTATCCACCACAATAATGCCGACATCGTCCAGGGTTTTGATGCGGCCTTCGGCGCGCACAATCAAAGCTTCTTCGCCATCGGTCATGCGCCCCGCGCCGTCGTTGCGGTTATTGCTTTCCAATGCGGCCGTCAGTTGGGCTATATTGATGCCCCTAGCCGACAGCCGGGTATTATCGGGAATTACCTCAAAACTCCTGACCAGGCCACCCAGTGAATTGACATCGGCAACGCCCGGAACCGTGCGCAGTGCCGGACGTATCACCCAGTCCAATAAGCTGCGCCGTTCCATCAAGCTCAAGCCTCCGCCTTCCACGGTAAACATGAACATTTCGCCCAAAGGCGTGGTCATCGGCGCTATGCCGCCTTCGATGCCCGCAGGCAAATTCCCCCACATCGTATTCAGGCGCTCGGCAATCTGCTGACGCGCCCAGTAAATATCGGTGCCTTCTTTAAAATCCACAGTAATGTCGGTCAGTGCGTATTTGGCGATAGAGCGCAACATGGTTTGATGCGGAATGCCCAAAAGCTCGACTTCGATCGGCGCGGTGATTCTGGCTTCAACTTCTTCCGGGGTCATGCCGGGCGCTTTGACGATCACCTTGACCTGGGTCGGCGACACTTCGGGAAAAGCGTCAATCGGGATATTTTTAAACGCCCAATAACCACCGCCCGACAGCAGCACGACCAGCAACATCATCAGCAGCCGCTGACCCAGCGCAAAGCGAATCAGGTTTGCCATTACTCGTCACTCCCCAGCCCCAGCCAGTTCGCCTTAAGCGCAACCGCGCCTTTGACGGCGATTTCTTCATTGCCGGTCAGCTCACCGCTGATGATAGATTCGTCGCCCTGTTTGCCGACTACGGTGACCGGCATCACCGAAAATCCCTGCGGGTTGCGGATAAAAATGTAGGCTTTGCCTTCGTTCTGGGCGATAGCCGTATTGGGGATTTTAAACGCTGCCTTGTCGCTGGCCTGGATAATCCGGGTGTTGAGCCGTTGTCCGGGGCGCAAAGATTCGATATTTTTCGTCTCCACCACAGCTCTTGCTAAAACGGTTTGGTTTTCCGGGTTAACGCTTTGTCCCAACAAAGTAATTTTTGCGCTGACCTCCGAATTTTCAACCACGACGCGGTCGCCAATTTTAATGCTGCTCATGCGTTCCTGCGGGATATTAATCTCCAGCCAAAGCTCGTCCAGGTTGGCGATGCGGTATAACGGTGCCATCATATCGATATGCGTTCCGGCGACGGCTGCACGCTCCATCACCACAGCGGCTATCGGCGCACGGACATTCAGCTGACGGGTTAAGCGGTGCGTTTTGGCCAGCTGGCCTACCTCGCCTGCGGTCATCCCGGTAATTTCCAGCAATTGCCGTTGTTCATCCGCCTCGGAAACGGCTGAATTATACTGGCTGCTGGTTTCCTGCCAGCGTCTTTCAGCTATCACGCCCTCATCCAGCAATTTTCTATCCCGGTTAAAATTAATCAAGGCGGTGTGCTGCGCCGTGTCCGCTTTCAGGTATTCCCGCTGCAATGTTAAAAGATCAGGGCTATTGAGCTGAGCGAGAACCTGCCCTTTAACAACCTTATCGCCTATAGCGACATTCAGCTTGTCGATGACGCCGGCCTGCGATGCGCTGACTATATATTCCTGAGTCGGCGGGATCACCACCTTGGCCGGTGCGGATAACACCGGTATTTGCGTAACGGGCTCAAGCTTACTTAACGTTACGCCGAGGTTAGCAATATTTTCCTGGGAAATTTGAATGCTGTTTTCAGCTGCCTCCACATTTAAACTGAATACACTTAACAATAACAAAGATTGCAACAGCATTCCCACGTTCCGGGCCACTTCCATCAAATTAAGCAGATTAAATAAAATGACTGCTGATGTGGGGGCGACTTCAGTCGCCCATTGATCAGTCGGTTGATTACTGACTTGGCGACTAAAGTCGCCCCCACAATCATGCTTATTTCCTGGTTCCCGCGCTCCTGCCCAGTTTACAAAAAACAGGCTCATGGCATAACTCCTACGGCCTGGTTATAAAGCGCTATATCGCGCTGTATCATGATCGACCGTTGCTTGGCATTTAATACCGCTTGCTGGGTTCTGGACTGGATTTTTAATAAATCCATCAGGTTAATTTCTCCGACCGAAAAGCTCAACTGGGTCATTTTTAAATGCTCTTCGGCAACCTGCTTTAATTCGTCGGCAATGCCCAGCTCAACCCGGTTGACCTCCAGGTTATGTTCGGCCTCGTGATGCGCCTGCTCCAAATCGCGGTTCATTTGTTCGCGTTCGGCAATCAACTTGTTCAATTCGACATTGACTGCCGCGACCTGCGGCGCTAAATGCGCGCTGCCGCCGAATGGAACAGTTACGCCGATATTGAAGCTTTCGGTCTGGTTACTGCGCTGGTCGCTGGTGAACCGGTCGCTGTTGATGCCGACTGCTACATTGGTCTGACCGGAACCCACCAATTTGACCGCATTGAGTTCCGCCTGCTTGCGCTCTATCTGGCTGTTAACCGCCGCTAAGGCCGGGTGGTTTTGTTGGATTTCGGTTAGCCCGACCAGCTTCTCCTGATAATCTTTGGGGATTTTGGTCATTTGCGTGATGCTGGCATAACGCTTGCGGGCATGCATTAATTCTGCTTCCGCTTGAGTCACTACGGAACGCTTTTGCAGCGACTCGGTTTGCGCAAGTAAAAAGTCGGCTCTGGGCAAATCGCCCAACTCGACGCGCCGCTGCACTTTAGCCAATAACTGATCTGTAATCGCCAGCTCAATTTTCGCCTGCTCATAACTTAAGTTTGCCAGAGTAATATTCCATAAAGCGACCCTGACCAGTCCCGCGACCCGCAACTTAACCGCATCGGATTGCGACATGGCATTGCTTTCCGCCAGCTTTGCTAATCGCTGTTCCGCATCGCGCTGTCCTAGATTCCATAACGGCACTTGCACTTGGCCGTCTATATAATGCAAAGTGCCGCTGGTCGCTTCCTGGAATCGCAGCCCCGCTTGCGATGCCCCGGCTGTCCAGCTGTCGCCGCGCCGACCTAACGCTGCCGCTTCTTCTTCCAGGGATTTAAGCCAGGTTTCATCGGGATATTTCTCCAGCGTCAGATCAACGACTTTAGCTAAACTCAAAGTCGCGTCGCTTTCTATCGGATCATGATGCTCGACAATATGGGCCGAGTCGGCAAGACCCAGTGCGGTTGTCAGCAAATAAACCAACAAACACTTGCCAAAAAGGTTAAAAGGAAACATAGATCAAGCTCGATGCGGCGCTAACCGCTTTATAAAATCTTAAGAAAAACTGATAGTCTAAAGACATTGCATTGCAGCATCTTTACAGAAAACGAAGCTTATTGAGCGGGAGGCGCGCGAGGGGATAGCGATGGAATCAGCAAACGGCCGACAAACAGCCGCCCTTGCGAGGGAGTTGTAATATCGAAAGGGGAGATTGCAGCGTTAAATACCGGAGCCTTTTGATACAGATAATGGCTATTATCCAGGTCTGAAACCGCATTAACCTGCTTATCTTTCATTCCGGCATCGACGCCGACGATAATGCCTTCAACTGCCGGGAATTGCGACAATGCCGCAATCGGTCGGGAACCGATGCGGCCATCATAACTGGCTGCCTGAGACACAGGAGCATCATGCTCAACACCATACATCTCAAGGCCCGGAACATGCAGCCCCAAGTCTGGAACTTTCTCACCGGCATGCGCATGCACCAACGGTGCAAACAATTGCAGCATAGCCAGAAAAATAACGGTAAATTTGCGTAGTGCTGTAAACATGCGGACAATGCTATGCTATCGGAAAGTAATTAACAACTTGTTGTTTAATTATTCGCCCCAATTGTGTATGAACCTTAACTTATTTGACTTTGTGAGCATATGAACAAAACTACCGGAATTATTGCTGCTTTATTGATGGGTCTTTCCTTAACCTTGGGCGGGATGTCGGATGCTGATGCCAAGCGCTTCGGCGGCGGCAGTTCTTTTGGCAGCCGACCCTCCTACAGCGCACCGTATCAACGCTCGGCAACGCCAGCGTCACGCCCCGCCAACCAGCAACAAGCTGCGCCAAATCAGGCGGCAAAGCCGGGCTGGGCCGGTCGTCCCGGTTTAATGGGCATGTTGGGCGGTCTGGCATTGGGCGGATTATTGGGCTCGATGCTGGGAGGCGGCGGATTTAGCGGCATCAACTTTATGGACATGCTGGTTTTCGGCGGGATTGCCTTTTTGCTTTATAAATTGTTTGTCGCCAAGAAAGCCGGTTCGACGCAACGCCCGGCCTATAACCGGACGGCCGATAACAGCTATCAGGATACGGCTGCTAGCCATCCTGAGCCTCAGGCTACTCAGACTAATTCATCAGGCTTCGATACCGACATCCTGTTCAAGAAAGATAAAAACACTGCCGCCTCGTATGACCAATCGGTTCAGCCAGTTCAACCGGATGCCGGTTTCGTTTCCGCCGCGATTCCCAAAGACTTCGACCAACTGGCATTCCTTAGCGGCGCAAAGATAGCTTTTGCCAATCTGCAAAAAGCCTGGGATGAACGCGATCTTGCCGAAATCAGGGGTTTGACCACGGATAAGGTATTCGCCGAAATCCAGGATCAGCTTAAAGCATCCACGACTGAAAACCGCACCGAAATCCTGAAACTGGAAGCGGAACTGCTGGAAGTCAGGGAAGTCGGTTCGGAACTGCAAGCGGTGGTGATGTTTGATTCGATCATGCGCGAAGACGCCAATGCTCAGGCTGAGCAGGTCAGGGAAGTCTGGCACTTTATCAAGCCGAAAGTCAGCATCCAGCCCAAGTGGTATCTGGATGGCATTCAGCAACTGGAAGATTAAGCTGTCATTTTCAACCTATGCCAACCATTTTAAGAATCGCGAACTTTCGGTTTCACTTTTATTCGAATGAAGGTAATGAACCGCCTCATATCCATGTACGCAGTTCCGATGGGGAGTGTAAGTTTTGGCTTGAGCCTGTTGCTTTGGCAGGCAATCGCGGTATAACGCCTCATGATTTACGCGAAATAGAACGGCTTGTATTTGAAAATAAGCAACTCTTACTGGATAAATACCATGAATACCACAACCTTTAAAACCGAACCTGTTGCCATGAAAGCTTGGGCGGAAAAACGAATTATTTATCTTGAACTAACGGATGGACGGATATTTGGTTTCCCTGCCGACCGTTTTCGAATTCTCAGTCAAGCAACTGAAAACCAACTTAAAGCCGTTCAAATTGAAATTGGGGGCTACGCGTTAAGATGGGAAGAGTTAGATGAGGATTTAACAGTTAGTGGCGTAGTTGCCGGACAATTCCAACTTCCTTTGCCTAGGCAAGCCGCCTGATCGGCATAGGTGGAGCATAGCAAAACCCACTGAATAAGACGATTGATGCTGGGTTTTGCTACTGAACCGCATACAAAATATTAATCCACCCGTCTCCTGTAACGGATCGACGAAATCACCGATAGCGCAATCAATACTGCCCCCGTCAAGCCAGTCACAATTTCAGGAATATGGTGGGTGATGCTAACCAGCATAATGCCCGCCAGCACCCCAATCGCGTAATGCGCCCCGTGCTCCAAAAACACATATTCGTCCAGCGTGCCTTTGCGCACCAGATACACGGTCAGGCTTCGCACAAACATCGCACCGATAGCCAGACCCAACATGATAATGACCACATCCTGGGTTATCGCAAATGCGCCGATCACGCCATCGAATGAAAACGATGCGTCCAGCACTTCAAGATAAATGAAGCTCATCATGCCGCTTTTCTTAAGCGTCGCAACGACCTGCTCGCCTTCTTCCTCGTGCTCAAACAACGCCGCAAAACTGTCCACGATAACGAACAAAATAACCCCTGTGACGCCTGCAACCATGACATCCAAACGGATTTCCGGCGGCAGATAATTTTGGATGATTAACAGCGGGCCTAAAGCCATGATAATTTCTATCGCTTCCAGCTTTCCGAACGAAGACATTTTTTCTTCGACATAGCCCAGCCAATGCAATTCCTTGTTTTTATCGAAGATAAACGAATAAAACACCATCAACAAAAACATGCCGCCGAATGCCGCAATTTGCACATGCGATGCGTCCAAATGCTTGGCATAGGTCGCGGGGTCTTTTAACGCCATCTCGGTGACGCCGATAAAATCGATGCCGGTGGCCACCGAAACAATCACGATGGGAAACAGCAGACGCATGCCGAAAACCGCAATCAAAATCCCCCAGGTTAAAAAGTACTTCTGCCAGCGGTCATTCATCCGCTTTAGAATAGATGCGTTAACAACCGCATTATCAAATGATAAACTAACTTCAAGAACGCCCAGAATAACGGCGATAAAAGCGCCCATTATTCCGGCCCAATAATATGCTGCTGCCAGGCAAACTGCGGTGACGATAAAAGAAAGACGAAAATGCTGCATGCAATACTCTTCAAAGTTAAGGATTAGTGTTTTTGTTGCGCAACTATAAGTGCATTTGATTTAAAATCAACATTTATAAAATTCCGATCAACTCTATTTTTTCGCTAAGGTCACGGACTCTCTTTTTTGCACACAGAAAAAATCGTAAGCGCTAGATTACAAGCGTACTATACTGCAATGTTCGAATTACCAACTTTCACTCACTGATGCTTATGCCCCTGTTCCGGCTGGTCACTTTATTGTGTCTGGCGCTCTGCTCATCACCTTTACTGGCGGAACCCGTCGAAAAAGTTTCCTTGCAACTCAAGTGGCTGCATTCTTTCCAGTTTGCCGGTTACTACGCAGCCAAGGAAAAAGGCTATTACGCCGACGAGAAGCTGGATGTCGCTGTCCGTGAACGTATCCCCGGAGTCAATAACATTGAGCAGGTTCTAAATGATGAGTCTCAATACGGCGTAGCCGATACCGGCCTGCTGGAGCAGCGACTGGACGGCAAGCCGGTGGTGATTTTGGCTTCCATTTTCCAGCATAGTCCGTTGGTTTACCTTACCTTAAAAAATTCCGGCATCGTCAGTCCCTACGAGCTTAAAGGAAAACGGGTCATGGAAGACAGTTATGACAATGCGCCGCTGCTGGCCATGCTTTATGAAGCGGGCATTTCCGCTGATGAATTTACCCATCTGGATAATACCTTCCATCCCGACGACCTGATCAACGGCAAGACCGACGCCATGGTGGGTTATCTGACCGATCAGGTTGATTACTTCAAAAAACGCGGCGTTGAAATCAACATCATTGATCCTCGCAACTATGGCGTGGATTTTTTGAGCGACAACCTGTTCACCACGGAACAGGAAATAAGTAAGCATCCTGACAGAGTTAGACGTTTCCTACGCGCCTCGCTCAAAGGCTGGGATTATGCACTCAAACATCAGGACGAACTGATCCAGATCATTCTGAACAAATATAACCCCGACAACAGGTTGACTGCCGAACACTTGCGTTTTGAGGCACAGGAAACGATAAAAATGATTTTGCCGGGAACCGTTGCTATCGGTCACACCGACTTAAAGCGTTTTCAACGCATCGCCGACACTTATCGGCAGCTGGGGCTGGTCAGCTCAACAGAGCATCTGGCGGGCTTTGTTTATGGGCAAGAACAGCCGAGCAGGCTCCATTTCACCCCGGCGGAAAAAGCTTGGTTAAAAGCGCATCCGGTTATCCGCCTTGGCGTAGACCGGGATTTTGCGCCGTACGAGTGGATCGACGCCAACGGCAATTACGTCGGCCTGAGCGCGGACTATATGGCCTTGATCGAACAACGGCTGGGCGTGAAGTTTGACATAATCAAGAATAAATCCTGGGCTGAAGTTATTGAAATGGCGCAACGGGGTGAGTTGGATATGCTTTCCGACGCCAATAAAACGCCCGAGCGCGAACGCTATTTGATTTTTACGGATGCCTATCTCAATACTCCCGCCATCATTATCAGCGACAGTAATAACGGATACATCGGTACGCTGGATCGTCTTCACGGCAAACAGGTGGCGCTGGAAAAAAGCTACTTCATGCAGGAACTATTAAGGCATGACCACCCTGAAATACGACAGGTTCCCGCTGAAAATGTACACGATGCATTAAGCATGGTCAGCAGCGACAAAGCAGATGCCTATATTGGCGATGCCGCTTCGGCCAATTATGCGATTAAACAAGGAGGCTTGCTTAATCTCAATTTCTCCGGCGAAACGCATTACAAAAGCCAGCATCGCATGGCCGCCATCAAAGCTAATCCTGAACTGGCAACTTTGCTTGCCAAGGCACTGGCCGACATCCCCGAGGCTGAAAAAGAAACCATCCAGAACCGGTGGATGAACTTGAGGTATGAACCCGGCGTAAGAACCCAAACCGCTCTGCTCTATGCTGCGGCAGCATTATTGCTGCTTACTTTTATTGTCGGCTGGAATATGCGGCTACGGCGCGAAATCAGCAAACGCAAACAAGTTGAAGAGGCGCAACGCATGGCCGCCAGCGTTTTTGCCAGCACCCAGGAAGGCATCCTGATTACCGATGCGCAACGCAATATTATCGATTCGAATCCGGCCTTCACTACCATAACAGGCTATTCACGGGATGAGGTACTGGGTAAAAAACCCAACCTGCTCAAGTCAGGACTTCACGATGTCCATTTCTATGAAGCTATGTGGCAAGCCATCAACCAGCAGGGCTTTTGGCGCGGCGAGGTTTGGAACCGCAAGAAAGACGGCGAAATATTTGCCGAATGGCTGACCATTTCTGCGGTTACCGACCCTCAGGATAAAATTACCCATTACATAGGCACCTCTTCCGATATTACCCAGCTTAAAGAGCAAGAACGCAAACTGGAGCTTATTGCTCACTACGACCCGCTGACCGGCGTACCCAACCGGATTTTATTGGCTGATCGCATGCATTTGGCGTTTGCCCAAACCAAGCGCGACAACTGTTTGATGGCAGTCGGTTATCTTGATCTGGACGGCTTTAAACCGGTTAACGATAGGTTGGGGCATGAAGCGGGCGACCAACTGCTGATCGAAATTGCCCTGCGCATTAAGAATGCCCTGCGCGAAGGCGATACCATCGCCCGTCTGGGCGGTGATGAATTTGTGTTTTTGTTGCTGGGACTGGATAAAGTTGAAGACTGCGAAATCACTTTGCATCGCCTGCTGGAAACTATCAGCATGCCTGTTACCCTGAAAGACCAAGCCGTCTCAGTATCGGCCAGTATCGGCATCAGCATTTTTCCTGACGATAACACCGACCCGGATACGCTGCTGCGCCATGCCGACCAAGCCATGTACCAAGCCAAACAACAGGGCAAAAACTGCTTCCACATTTACAACCTGGAGCTGGATCGTCAACTCCATGCGCATCGGGAGGCTTTAACGCGTGTTGAACAGGCGCTGGAAAATGAGGAGTTCGAGCTTTTTTTTCAGCCCAAAGTGGATATGCAGCAAGGTGTCGTGTTTGGCGCGGAAGCGCTGATACGCTGGCAACATCCAGAACGCGGCCTGATCCTGCCGGGTGATTTTCTGCCGCTGCTTGAAAATCATCACGTTGCAGCCCGGCTTGATGCCTGGGTCATCGACAAGGCGCTGCAACACATGGAAACTTGGCAAAGCCAGGGCTTGCATCTCCAAATCAGCGTCAATATCACTGCCAGATCGCTGCAAACGGACGATTTTGTGCTGCAACTTTATTACGCTTTCGAACGTTACCCCGCTATCAAACCAACTGATTTTGAACTGGAGATACTGGAAACCCAAGCCTTATCCGATTTATCGCTGACCGCCCAGGTTATCAAAGACTGTCAGGCGCTGGGCGTACAGTTTGCGCTGGATGATTTCGGCACCGGCTATTCTTCACTCAGTTACCTCAGACATCTGTCGGTCGAGACGCTAAAAATCGACCAGACTTTCGTCCGTGATATGCTCGAAGATGAGGATGATTTGGCTATCGTGCAAGGCGTTATCGGTTTGGCCGAATCCTTCCGGCGGCAAGTCATTGCCGAAGGCGTGGAATCGATAGAGCACGGCATCGCATTGCTGCATATGGGCTGCAACCACGCACAAGGTTTCGGCATTGCCAAACCGATGCCTGCCTCCGAACTTGCCGCCTGGGTGAAAGATTGGCAAGCGCCGGAGGAGTGGAAAATACCGCATCCATCCGCGCCGGTTTAAGGCTTATATTGAAGAATAGAACACGGATGGCACGGATTTAACGGATAATCACTGATAAAATTTAGGTGTAGAATAACCCAAGCCTGTCCTGAGCCTTGTCGAAGAGCTGGTGTTTCCGGGGAACTCGAGTAGCGTTTGGCACCAGCCTTTTCAAATCCGTTTAAATCCGTCCAATCCGTGTCATCCGTGTTCCATTGGTTGCAACCCCATTCGTAACATTTCACTATCACGAACATTTACCGACATGACCTATACCGAAGACTTTTACAAACTAGCCAATCAGCTGATCGATGCCGGACGCTTTATCGACAGCAAAGGCTGGGTGCCCGCCACCAGCGGCAATTTTTCCGCACGGCTGCCGGACGGCAATATCGCTATCACCGTTTCCGGTAAGCACAAGGGCCGGTTACAGCTGGACGATATTATGCTGATCGATAGCAACGCCAACTCCCTGGACGGTAAAAAACCGTCTGCGGAAACGCTGCTGCATACCTCGCTGTATAAACGTTTCCCGGAAATTCAGTCGGTGCTGCACCCGCATTCGATCAACGCGACGCTGTGCTCGCGGCTGTTTAAATCCGAAATTGCACTGGAAGATTATGAGCTGTTAAAAGCCTTGGCTGGCATTAATACCCACGAAAGCCGGGTTGTAATACCGATTTTTGCCAACGACCAGAATATCCCTCGCCTAGCCGAGCAAGTGGAACAGTATATGAACAAACACGGCTCTATCTATGCTTATATAATCGCCGGGCACGGGCTTTATACCTGGGGCAGCTCGGTGCAAGAAACGTTGCGTCATCTTGAGGCGCTGGAATTTTTATTTGATTGCGAAATTCGACTGCATGGATGCAGAAGCAATTAGCAAGTATTGTAGGGGCGAATTCATGCCGGGCTGTCCTGCCCGGCACCCTTCGGGCCAGTGCAAATCTGCTCCCGGCAGATTTGTCATTCGCCCAAGGCGGCTACCAAAAGTAGGCGCTTTACGACTGCATGGATGCAGGAGGTAGAGCAATGCAGGAGCAATTGCCGAGGCGAAGTCGCCCCCACACAAACTTAGGAGCCAATGAAACTATGTCCGCATTAACCGTTTACCCCGACAAGCAACCCGAACAGGGCGAAACAGCCACCGATTTTTCCGCCATTCAAACCCGGCTGAATGCGATAGGCGTACAGTTCGAACGCTGGACGGCCAACCGCGAACTCGCCGCCGATGCCGACCAGGATACCGTGCTGGCCGCCTACAGCGATTCCATCGAACGCCTGAAACAACAATACAGTTTTCAGTCCGTTGACGTGATCAGCTTAAATCCCGATCATCCCGACAAAGCCGCGTTCCGGCAGAAATTCCTGGCCGAACACACCCATGCCGATTTTGAAGTGCGCTTTTTTATCGAAGGCCGCGGCCTGTTTTTCCTGCATGTCGAAGGTAAAGTGTATGCCGTCCTGTGCGAGCAAGGCGATTTGATCAGCGTCCCGGCCAACACCACGCACTGGTTCGATATGGGCGAAACTCCCCGGTTTAAATGCATCCGTTTATTCACCACGCCGGACGGTTGGGTAGCCGACTTTACCGGCAGCGACATTTCCGCATCTTTCCCAACCCTTGATCAGTACGTTGCTGCACTATCATGATTAAAGCCATCGTCACCGATATTGAAGGCACGACCTCGTCGATTTTATTTGTTAAGGATGTGCTGTTTCCCTATGCCCGCGCCAATCTGGCAGGCTTTGTCCGCACCCATGCAAACGATCCGCAAGTTAAAATCCTGCTGGACGATGTCTGCAAGGAAGTCGGCTCAGAACTGTCCACAGAACAAATCATCGCCCAACTGATCCAGTGGATAGACGAAGATAAAAAAGCCACGCCGTTAAAATCCCTGCAAGGCCTGATCTGGGAGGCCGGTTACCGGCAAGGCGATTTCAAGGGCCATCTGTATCCCGATGCCGCCGCAAGCCTTAAAGCCTGGAAAGCCCAAGGCCTGGATTTATACATCTATTCATCCGGCTCGGTTTACGCGCAAAAACTGTTGTTCGCACATACCGAATACGGCGACTTAACGCCGCTATTTTCCGGCTATTTTGATACCCATATTGGCGGCAAGAAAGAAAAGGAATCGTACGACAACATAGCCGGACTGATTGCCATACCGGCAAACCAGTTGCTGTTTTTATCCGATATTAAGGAAGAACTGGATGCGGCCAAAGCCGCAGGTTTTGAAACCATCTGGTTGGTGAGGGACAGCTCGCCCGATCCGCAAGCCGAGCACCGGCAGGTAAGCAGCTTCGATCAAATCGACGTAGGCCGGAATAAGACCACCCGATCCTGTCCTGAGCTTGTCGAAAGGCGGTAGCACTATCCTTAAACGCAACTTTACCCTGAGTCGTCATACCGGCATGGATGCCGGTATCCAGCGCCATGGACGGTAGCTTTCGAACTTCGACCGTTGTTTAGAGGTATCAAGTGTTTTTGAATTTTCACATCCCTGTGCCTAGATTCCGGCATCCCTGCCAGAATGACGGTGTCCCGCAGACGCTTGTGTATAAAAAGGTGAAAGTAGGTGGTCAGTTCTCGCTGTCGCTCAAACAGGCTTATTCAGGCCTACGCCTACGTCTGATAGCAGGCTGCGTACCTCGACATCCATCTTCCATAATCGAGAGACCAGCGGCTGCGCCTTATCCAACGCGCCGCTAGTCCAAAAGCATTCCGTACCGACCCTATCCCCATCCGCCAACAAATCACCCGCTTCAAGCCGACGGTGAAGTTGCCGCGCCACAGCGGCGGCAGAATCTATCACCGCCACACCAGAGCCCGCTATCTCCTGTATCAGCGGCGCTAAAAACGGATAATGCGTACAACCCAGCACTAGCGTGTCGGCGCCCCGCTCCAGCAACGGCAACACATACCGCTCAAGCAACGCGCGGGTTTTATCGCCCGACAAATCGCCCGCTTCCACCTGCTCAACCAGCCCTGGACAAGCCTGACCCACTATCTCGACATCCGCGCCGTACCTTGCAAACAGGTACACGAAATTATCGCTGACCAATGTTCGGCTGGTCGCCAGAACGCCGATAACGCCTGTCTTGGTGTGAGTAGCCGCAGGTTTTACCGCAGGCTCCATCGCGATAATCGGCACAGAAAATCTTGAGCGCAACGTTGTCACCGCTGCTCCCGTTGCCGTGTTACAGGCAACGACGATAGCCTTGGCATTCCGGCTCACTAAAAACTCGGTAATGGCTATCGACCGAGCCTCGATAAATTGCTGGGATTTATCGCCGTACGGCGCATGGGCCGAGTCAGCCACATACAGTAAGTCTTCACCCGGCAACGCTCTTCGAATCTCCCTCAAGACCGACAAGCCGCCAACGCCGGAATCGAAAACACCAATGGGATTTAAGGCATTCATGTTCTACAACTTCACCAAGCAACAAGAATCATTTTTTATCCTGACGACGACTAAAATTTCTGAGAAAAGCAAACTAAAACTCATTGACCTAAAAACCGCAGTTAGCCCACGAAAAGATTTTTCTAAAACAATGCATCATTATAATTGATATTCTGATTGATTTTCTTGTCCTTGCTAGACACAAGCGTCAATAAAGGTGAGAATGCCAAAACCTCCAAATAATAATCAAAAAATTGGAAATTTTATGTATTTACCTATTAAAAACAAATCGATCATCCTTGGTCATTTAACTTTACTGGTACTGGTTTTAAATGGTTGCTCATACATGGATGGGTGGAAGAAAGAAATTATGACCAATCGTGTTATCGCCAGGGAACTGCCTATTGTTGATGCAGACATGAATGCAAAACTTAAGCAGGGTATTATTGACTCAGTATTAGAAAGTAATACTGAGTATAACAAAAAACTTATGATGGCAAGGAATGAGCAAATAGATATAGTGCTCAGAATGTCTAATGATAATTATAATGACTTTAAGAATTCTTAGATTCAACTCATAAGTGCAATCGCCACAGATCGGAAAAGAAAAAGGTTAGCTGATATAGTTTCACGCTTTTTTCAATCCGACCAAAGACGAGAAAGCGCGTGAGAAACTATAAACAGCTAAGCCCGGTACAAAGATACCAG
>CAMAUL010000052.1 GCA_945861405.1 Candidatus Methylobacter oryzae
TTCAGCAGCATAGAGCAGCTAACACAAGCCATTAAAGATTTTGTTTCAGCCTACAACAACAATGCAAGCCCTTTTGTTTGGCGTAAACGCGAGGTCAAAGGTTCTCAGTTGCGAAATACAATTGTGAATTTATGCAATTAAGCACTAGCATTCGCTGAACAGTTACCCTTTATTTCAATAAATGCTTAACCGCATCCCTTTCTTCTTTTAATTCGGTCTCGGTAAGCCGCATTCGTTGCCTGCTAAAATCGTTAATATCCAGACCTCTTACTATACTAACCTCGCCGTCGACTACCGTTACCGGGAAGGAGTAAACCAGACCGGATTCAATGCCGTAATTGCCGTCCGATAATACCGCCATGCTCACCCAGTCGCCCGGTTCGGTACCAAAAATCCAGGTTTTCATCTGGCCTATCGCGGCGTTGGCAGCCGATGCGGCGCTGGATTGGCCTCGGGCTTTAATGACTTCAGCGCCTCGCTGCTGAATGATGGGGATGAATTCATTGATGTACCACTCATTGCCAACCAAAGGTAAGGCATCCTGTCCCTTGACCTTGGTATGATGAATGTCGGGAAACTGCGTGGTCGAATGATTGCCCCAAATGGTCATGTTTTTTACATCGACCGGCAACACGCCGCATTTTTCAGCCAATTGGCTTAGCGCCCGGTTATGATCCAATCGGGTCATCGCGGAAAAATTCTCCGGTCTTAAATTCGGTGCATTGCTCAACGCAATCAGGGCATTGGTGTTGGCCGGGTTGCCGGTCACCAGGACTTTCACCTTTCTGCTGGCGACATCGCTCAAGGCTTTGCCTTGAACCGTAAAAATCGCTGCGTTCGCTTCTAACAAGTCCTTGCGCTCCATGCCCGGCCCCCTGGGCCGTGCGCCAACCAGAAATGCGTAATCGACATTTTTAAACGCTACGTTGGGGTCGTCAGTCACTTCAATACGATGCAGCAACGGGAAAGCGCAGTCTTTTAACTCCATGACCACGCCTTGCAAGGCGTTCAGCGCCGGGGTTATTTCGAGCAGATGCAATACTATCGGCTGGTCGGGGCCGAGCAACGCACCAGCGGCCAAGCGAAATAGCAAAGAATAACTGATTTGTCCTGCGGCACCTGTTACGGCAATGTGAATGGGTGTTTTCATCGACCTTTCCTTTAATTTTTATAATTTTTCCCTAAGCTTAGTCGAAAGCTACCAAGATCATCGGAAAATATTGCATCCAGTTCCATTTTTGACGGCTGTATGGAGCTGCCAAGCGGTGTGCCGATAATGACTAACAACTACAGTACATCCCGGTTTTACAGATAATAGCGAAGATAAGCCTTTGCAAGCAAGCCTATCAAGAAAACAATCAGCCCTGCCTATTCAGGAAGCGGGCTAAATAAGGCAGTGTTTTGTTTATCGCGTATAATATGACGCTTTGATAATCGTATTTACGCATACCAGACCAACCCATTACGAGTAACACATGAAAAAACTACTATTCCAATTCGATACCGACACGCACCCTTCAGTTTTCGATACGGTTGTAGCCTATGATGGCGGTGCAGATCATGTGATCGGACACGGTGGATTGACCCCTGAAAATATCTCGGGACTGGTGGAAGGCACGATTTTTACCCGTGCGCCCAAGGATAAGAAAAACACCGCCATTTTTGTTGGCGGCAGCGACATGATTGCAGGGCAAGCATTGTTTATTGCGGTGCAAAAACATTTTTTCCCAGGCTTTCAGGTCTCGGTGATGCTCGACAGTAACGGCAGTAATACGACCGCCGCCGCCGCCGTTGCAAAATTGGCGTCCAGTGGAACTTTGGCTGGTAAAAAAGCGGTGGTATTGGCCGGTACCGGCCCGGTAGGACAACGCGCAGCGGCGATGCTGGCGATGGAAGGCGCGGATGTTTCCATAACCGGTCGTAAAATGGAGCGTGCCGTACTCGCTTGCAACAACATGAAAGTGCGCTTTGGCGTAGATCTGACCCCTGTTGAAGCGTTCGATAATGCTGCAAGAGCCAAGGCCATTGAGCAAGCAAATATTGTTTTTGCTACCGGCGCGGCAGGTGTGGAACTGCTTAGAGCCGAGCAATGGCAGCATAACGCTCAACTCGAAATGATCGCCGATGCCAACGCTACGCCGCCACTCGGAATCGGCGGCACCGACGTGATGGACAAAGGCAACCTGCGCGAAGGCAAAATCATTTGGGGCGCTATCGGTTTCGGCTCGCTCAAGCTGGCCTTGCACCGCGCCTGTATCGCAAAGTTATTTGAAGATAACAAGCAGGTTTTCGATGCAGAAAATATCTTTGCGCTGGCTAAGGAAATGGCGTAAACCGCGACCGAACTTGAGATGAGCCATTTACCCGACCTGGCATTAATGAGGCAAGACGCCACCCGCATTTTTCAGGCAGGCATAGCGGCAGCCGACCCTTATCAGGCTGTTAAACGCCATCTTGCCCCGGAGTTTTTTTGCGGTTATTCAAAGGTGCATCTTGTCGCGTTCGGCAAGGCCGCCTGTTCGATGGCAAAGGCGGCTCAAGAAATTATTCCGGCCGACAAACTGGCGGGGCAGGGTATAGCTGTCACCAATTATGAAAATGTAATCAACGTCGACAATGTTGACGTGATTGGCGCAGCGCATCCGTTGCCCGATATAGCTGGTCTTAATGGGGCGAAAATTATCGCCGAGCGGGTACGTAATGCTCAAGAAAATGAACTGGTATTGGTGCTGGTCAGCGGCGGCGGTTCGGCGCTGATCCCGTATCCGGCAGGCGAGATTGCCTTGCAGGAAAAGATTTCGGCTACCGATTTGCTGTTGGCCTCGGATGCTACCATCAACCAGATTAACTGCGTACGCAAACATTTATCGCAACTCAAAGGCGGCGGCTTGGTTCGAATGGCGGCTCCTGCCCATGTGCATGCGCTTATTTTATCCGATGTGTTGGGCGACGATTTAAGCGTCATTGCCAGCGGCCCCACCGTAGCGGACAATAGCACTTACGCCGATGCGATTGAGGTTTTTAAAGCCAAAGGCATTTGGGAGCAAGTGCCGACCAATATACGGCAGCATCTGGAGCAGGGCAGGTTGGGCAATATTGCCGAAACACCCAAGCCGGGCGATGACATTTTTAAAAGCACTGGATATGTTTTGGTCGGCAGCAATGCGATCAGCGTCAATGCGATGCTTGAAGCCGCTCAAAATTTGGGCTACGAGGTGGAACTGTACAGCGACCATTTATGCGGCGAGGCCAGGACTGTGGGGGCGACTTTAGTCGATCAGTGCATCAAAAGGCCACAAAACAAGCCGATAGCTTTGTTGGCAGGCGGTGAAACTACCGTCACCTTAAAAGGCAAGGGACGCGGCGGCCGCAACCAGGAAATGGCACTGGCTTTTGCGATTGCCGCCAAGCAACAAGGCTTGACCGGCAACTGGGTATTCCTGAGCGGCGGCACCGATGGCCTGGACGGCCCCACCGATGCGGCTGGCGGCATCGTTGACCAAGATACAATAAAACGCATGATTCAAGCAGGCATCAGCCCGATCGAACTGCTTGAGAATAACGATTCCTACACCGCTTTAAAAACGTCCGGCGACTTACTGATTACCGGCGCGACAGGCACCAATGTCGCCGATCTGCAAATTTTGCTGATTCGGCCTGAACTTTAAATATAAATAGAACGCAGATGACGCAGATTAGGCGGATTTACACAGATTTTTATTGAATAACAGATTTTTGCTGGAATCTCAAAATAATCCGGTTTATCAGCGCTTATCAGTCCAATCTGCGTCATCCGCGTTCTATTATTAACATTAGCACTTGCCAAATATTATTAATCCAGGAGAACACCATGTTTAAAAAATCAATGACCATCAAAGGCTTCGATGACGAATTGTTCCAGGCAATGGAAGAAGAACGTCAACGCCAGGAAGATCACATCGAACTGATCGCATCTGAAAACTATTGCAGCCCTCGGGTTATGGAAGCGCAAGGCTCGCAGTTGACCAACAAATATGCCGAAGGCTATCCCGGCAAACGTTACTACGGCGGCTGCGAATTCGTCGATAAGGCAGAACAACTAGCCATCGACCGCGCCAAGGAATTGTTCGGCGCGGATTACGCCAACGTCCAACCGCATTCCGGCTCGCAAGCCAACATGGCGGTATTCATGGCCTTGATTCAACCGGGCGACACCATCCTGGGCTTGAGCCTTGCCGATGGCGGCCATTTAACCCATGGCGCAAAACCCAACTTCTCCGGCAAAATCTACCACGCAGTTCAATACGGCCTGCACCCTGAAACCGGCGAAATCGATTATGCGCAAGTTGAAGCCCTGGCGCTGGAACACAGACCCAAAGTGATCGTGGCCGGTTTTTCCGCCTACTCGCGCATCTGGGACTGGCAACGCTTCCGCGACATCGCCGATAAAGTGGGTGCGTACCTGTTTGTCGACATGGCGCATGTCGCAGGTCTAGTTGCCGCAGGTTTATACCCCAACCCCGTGCCGATAGCCGACGTGGTCACCAGCACCACGCACAAATCTTTGCGCGGCCCGCGCGGCGGCCTGATTTTGTGCAAAAGCAACCCGGAACTGGAGAAAAAATTCGACTCCAACATCTTCCCCGGCATTCAGGGCGGCCCGTTAATGCATGTAATCGCAGCCAAAGCCGTTGCCTTTAAAGAAGCCATGCAACCGGAGTTCCGCGTTTATCAGCAGCAGGTTATCAAAAACGCCCAAGCCATGGCCGCTGTGTTTATGAAACGCGGCTTTGACGTCGTTTCCGGCGGTACGGACGATCATTTAATGCTGGTCTCGCTGATTGCCAAAGGCATCACCGGCAAAGCGGCCGATGCGGCCCTAGGCAAAGCTCATATCACTGTCAACAAAAACGCCGTGCCTAACGACCCGCAATCACCATTCGTCACCAGCGGCATTCGTGTCGGCACTCCGGCACCAACCACACGCGGTTTTAAGGAAGCGGAAATGATCGAAATCGCCAACATGATGTGCGATGTGATGGAAAACATGGAAGACGAATCTGTGCTTGCCGCAGTGCGTGAGAAAGTCAGCAATCTTTGTGCGCGGTTTCCGGTTTATAGTTGAGTTTGCGAACTCTAACAAGGGCGTGTAAGTTGAATCAACAATCGCTAACCTAAGCTTACATGTCCAAAGATTTAAACAGGGGTACTAGATGACTCATTCTATTCAAGAAATAACCGCAAAAATTAGCGCACTTCCTGAACCTATGCAGCAAGAAGTGTTAGATTTTATTGAGTTCATGCAGGCTAAGGTCGCTCACCAAAAATTGTCGTCCAAATATGAACCGGCCTTGTTAAGTGAGCAAGCATTAGCTACCGACTGGAATCGGCCTGAAGAGGATGAAGCATGGGCAAGTTATCAGTAGCCGATATTGTTTTTGTCTCATTTTCATTTTCGGATTTAAGCCACGCGAAGTTAAGACCCGCTTTAGTCCTGGCCTATGCACAACGGAACGATTGGATTTTGTGTCAAATCACCAGTAAATCGTATAACGACAACAAGGCTATACTCATTGATGAGGCAGATTATAAAAACGGCGGCCTGAATGTGGTCAGCTTTGTTCGACCCGGAAAACTATTCACTGCTAATGTAGCGCTGATCAATAAAAACGTAGCCACACTTACCAACTCGTTACATGAAAAAGTAATAAGCACCATCCTGCAAATACTAAAAGATGGTCAGTAACCAAAATTTAACCAACTCCTTTTTTGAAAAAATAAACAATGTCAGACATAGAAATCGCCCAACAAGCCAATATGAAGCCGATCATCGGCTTGGTTAAAGAACAATACGGCATTGACGCCGAACACCTGGACCCTTACGGTCATTACAAAGCCAAGATGTCGCTGGAATACGTCAACAGCCTGTCCGATAAACAAGACGGCAAGCTGATCCTGGTGACCGCAATCAGCCCTACCCCGGCCGGCGAAGGCAAGACCACGACCACCGTAGGCCTCGGCGATGCGATGAACCGCATCGGCAAAAAAACCATGATGTGCCTGCGCGAACCGTCATTAGGCCCGTGCTTCGGCGTAAAAGGCGGCGCAGCGGGCGGCGGTTACTCGCAAGTGGTGCCTATGGAAGACATCAACCTGCATTTTACCGGCGATTTTCACGCGATTGGCGTGGCGCATAACCTGCTGTCGGCGCTGATCGACAACCACATCAATCACGGCAACGACCTGGACATCGATCCACGGCGCATCCAATGGAAACGCGTTGTCGATATGAATGACCGCGCTCTGCGCCACATCGTGGTCGGCATGGGCGGCCCGGCCAACGGTTATATGCGCGAGGACGGTTACGACATCGTGGTGGCTTCCGAAGTCATGGCGATTTTATGTCTGGCTACCAGCCGTGCGGATCTTAAAGAACGTCTGGGCCGCATCGTGATCGGTTATAAAACCGACAAGGTGACGCCGGTTTATGCCCGCGACCTGAATGCGCAAGGCTCGATGGCGGCCCTGTTGAAAGACGCGATCAAACCCAATCTGGTACAAACGCTGGAAAATAATATCGCAATTATTCATGGCGGGCCGTTTGCCAATATCGCCCATGGCTGTAACACCGTGACCGCGACCAAAACCGCGCTGAAATTGGCCGATTATGTGGTGACCGAAGCGGGTTTTGGGGCTGACTTGGGCGCAGAAAAGTTTATCGACATTAAATGCCGCATGTCGGGAATCAAGCCCTCTGCGGTGGTGCTGGTGGCTACGGTCAGGGCGCTTAAATTCCACGGCGGCGTGGTTAAAGAAGAATTAAACCAGGAAAACCTGGTCGCTCTGGAACAGGGTTTTGCCAATCTTGAGCGCCATTATCACAACATTACCCACCATTACGGCCTGCCTTGTGTGGTGTGCGTTAACCATTTCAGCTTCGATACCGATGCTGAAATCGCCTTGTTGCAGCAAAAATGCGCCGCCTTGGGTGCAAGCTGCGTGGTTTCCAAGCATTGGGCGCAAGGCGGCGCAGGCGCAGAAGAACTGGCCGAAGTGGTCAGTAATATCGTTGACAACCGGGAGCCTGGATTTAAATATGTCTACGATGAAAACCTGAGCCTCTGGGAAAAAATTGAGGCCATCGCCACCAAGCTATACGGAGCCGCAAGCGTTACCGCAAAGCCTAAAGTCAAGGCGCAACTGGCCGCATGGGATGCGGATTACGGCAAGTTCCCCGTTTGCATGGCCAAGACCCAAATGTCGTTCTCGACCAACCCGAATGCGAAAGGAGCGCCTTCCGGGCATGTCGTTGAAATCAGTAATGTTCGTCTGGCAAACGGCGCTGGCTTTATTGTCGCGATAGCAGGTGATATGATGACCATGCCCGGCTTGCCCAAAGTGCCTGCCGCAGAAAGAATTGATATTGATAATAACGGCAAAATCACCGGATTATTTTAGCTAGAAATAGGGACTCAAGATTTTGAGTCCCTACCTTATTTTTCCATTTATCCAAGGTAACAATATGACAGACCAAAAATTTCGACTCGTTACGCGCAGTGATTTTGACGGCTTAATCTGTGCGGTTTTATTAAAAGAACTGAACTTGATTGACGATATTAAATTCGTTCATCCGAAGGATATGCAAGACGGCATTATTGATATTAACGACCGCGACATCACCACCAACCTACCTTATGTCAAGGGCGTACACCTTGCGTTTGACCATCATTTAAGCGAAACCATCCGCAATGAAAAAGCCGAAAATCACATTATAGATCCGGATGCACCTTCAGCCGCACGTGTCGTTTATGATTATTACGGCGGCGCAACCCGTTTCCCTGCCAGCTGGAACGAAATGATGGCGGCTGTCGATAAAGGCGATGCGGCACAATTCAACCGGGAAGAAATCTTAAATCCGGATGGTTGGGTGTTAATGAATTTCCTGATGGATGCGCGTACCGGTCTGGGTCGATTCCGCGACTTTACCGTGTCGAATTATCAATTAATGATGAACCTGATTGATTATTGCAAGGATCATACGATTGATGACATCCTGAAACTTCCCGACGTTCAGGAACGGGTCATGCTGTTTAAAGATCACGAAGCGGCAGCCAAGGAACAAATTCAGCGTTGCTCTACTGTATACAATAATCTGGTGGTGTTGGATTTGCGCGATGAAGAAACCATCTACGCCGTCAATCGTTTCATGATTTATGCGCTGTATCCCGAATGCAATATCTCCATCCATGTCATGTGGGGCGTTAAGCAACAAAACACCGTATTTGCGATAGGGAAATCTATTTTGAACCGCACATCAAACACCAATATCGGCGAACTTTGCTTAAGCTATAATGGCGGTGGACATCTGAATGCAGGGACTTGTCAGGTCGACAATCAAGACTGCGAGCAACATTTAAAAGCCATTATTGCAAAAATCAACCAAGATGGCTGATTAGCGGCATGCGTGGGCGTATCAACTTAAGCAGAAAGGAATTGTTCAGATCTATTTCGTTCCCACTCTAACCGCAACCCCAGTCGGAGTTCAACGCTGGCTTTGCCTACATGGACAGATATTTGCTCCTGCAATATCTGCATTCACCACATCCATGTGGATTATGTAGGTAAGGGGCAGGAGCGGAAGCTTTGAACTATTTAATCGTACAAGACCAGCCTTGCACTCCAGTATGGACACGAAGCTTTACCTCGGTTCTTCTTTGTAAACTTCGTGTCCTCGGCAACTACTCCATGCTTTGCTCCCCTCCCGCTGATTTTCCACTGCGCTCACTGAACCGTCTGCAATAGCCAAACCAACACCCATAAGTTAAATAGTATTCTGCTGTATAATATTTAACCAATCATTTAAAAACTTACCGCGTTTATGTATAGATATGATGGCCGGGTTATCCATGAAAGCCACGATGACGACGGCATATTAGAGGTTGTCGAAAGTGACGGCGTACGGTCGTTGCACTTTGGCTCGATTCCCAGGCAGAGCAGCATGCTGCTGGCCGAGCCGGATAATCTGTATCTGAATTATGTGCGGGCCATGACCAGCTGGATGCTGTTCAAACCCACGCTTGATGACGAAGCCTTGATTATCGGTTTGGGCGGCGGCTCATTAACCAAGCACTTGCTGCACCATTTTCCTGAATGCCGTTTGAAGGTCGTGGAATACCGGGAAAGCGTGGTCAAAATTGCGCGCAGTCATTTTGGTTTGCCTCTCGATCCGCGCCTGAAAGTTATCGTCAATGACGGCGCGAAATATGTCCGCCAGCGCACCGAAAGCCAAGCCGAGCAATACAGCCTGATGTTTATCGATGCGTTCGACTATGCAGGTATGGCTCCATCCATTAGTAATCATGCATTTTTCGATGCCTGCAAAATCTTATTAAAAAAAGACGGTATGCTGGTCATCAATCTTTGGGGTGGCACTGGCAACCCCTTATTCCGGCAGGTTGCCCTGTGGCTGGGTCAGACTTTCGACTGGCGAATCCTGTTTCTGCCGGTTAAAGACCGGGGTAATATCATCGGTATCGCCTTTAACGAAGATGCGCCCATCCATGCCATGAAAGACTTGCGAACCCGCGCTATCGTGCTTGAGCAGCTTTACCAGATTGAATTTATCGCTTATTTAAAAGAAATTACCAAACACAATAACAGCGTCATCAACAACTCGATACAAAAATAATGTCTATCGCTTTACCGACCGAACCCAACCTGTTTAGCTACCGTAAATACTGGGCGCAACGCTTTGGCACGGCTCCTATTTTGCCGATGAGCAAGGCCGAAATGGACGAACTCGGCTGGGATGCCTGCGACGTGATCCTGGTGACAGGCGATGCCTATATCGATCACCCGAGCTTTGGCATGGCGCTGATTGGACGACTGCTTGAAGCGCAGGGATTCAGGGTCGGCATCATCTCTCAACCCGACTGGACTAGCGCCAAAGATTTCGGCAAGCTGGGCCGTCCAAATCTGTTTTTCGGCGTGACCGGCGGCAACATGGATTCGATGGTCAACCGCTATACCTCGGATAAAAAAATCCGCTCCAACGATGCCTACACGCCAGACGGCGTAGCGGGTAAGCGCCCCGACCGCGCCGTCAACGTTTACTCGCACCGCTGCCGCGAAGCATATAAGGACGTGCCGATTATCATTGGCGGCATCGAAGCCAGCTTGCGCCGCATCGCGCATTACGATTACTGGTCGGATACGGTTCGAAAATCCGTGCTGCTCGATTCCAAAGCCGACCTGCTGGTTTACGGCAATGCCGAGCGCCAAGTTGCCGAAATCGCCCATCGATTGGCTAATGGCGAGGCCATATCAGAGCTTAAAGGCATACGCGGCACCGTGCATTTCGTCAAACAAATACCGGAAGGCTGGGCGGTTAAAGACTCTACCGATGTCGATCATCCGGGTACCATCACGCCGCCGCAAAATCCCTATCAACAAGAGCCCGCTTGCGATAAATCCGCTGTAGGAGTGGCAGTTGTGGGGGCGACTTCAGTCGCCCAGCCTCAGGTTATAGACCGCAAAAAAACCGTCATCCGTTTGCCCGCCTACGAAGCCGTAAAAAACGACCCGATCCTGTACGCCCACGCATCAAGAGCCATGCACGGCGAAACCAATCCCGGTAATGCCCGCCCGTTGATTCAGCTGCACGGCACAAGGCAAGTATGGATCAATCCGCCGCCGATTCCGTTGACCACCAAAGAAATGGACGGCGTGTTCGATCTGCCGTATTCCCGCGTGCCGCACAAAGCATACGGCAGCGCCAACGTGCCCGCCTTTGAGATGATCCAGCATTCGGTCAACATCATGCGCGGCTGCTTCGGCGGCTGCACTTTTTGCTCGATCACCGAGCATGAAGGACGGATCATCCAAAGCCGCTCCGAAGATTCGATCATTAAGGAAATCGAAGCCATCCGCGACACCTCGCCTAGCTTTACCGGCCATATTTCCGACCTGGGCGGCCCGACCGCCAACATGTACCGATTGGCTTGCAAAGACCCGGCAATCGAAGCGGCCTGCCGCAGGCCGTCCTGCGTGTATCCCGGCATTTGTCCCAACCTGAACACCGACCATACCCCGCTGATAAAACTCTACCGCAGAGCCAGAGCTTTGCCCGGCATCAAGAAAATCTTCATCGCCTCCGGCTTGCGTTACGACCTGGCCGTAGAATCGCCGGAATACGTCAAGGAACTGGTCACCCACCATGTCGGCGGCTACCTTAAGATCGCCCCGGAACACACCGAGCAAAGCGTGTTATCCAAAATGATGAAGCCGGGCATGGGCACTTATGACCGCTTTAAGGAAATGTTCGACAGATTTTCCAAGGAAGCCGGAAAAGAGCAATACCTGATCCCGTACTTTATCGCCGCCCATCCCGGCACCACCGATACCGACATGCTCAATCTGGCCTTATGGCTAAAGCGTAACGGCTTTAGAGCCGACCAAGTGCAGGTCTTCCTGCCCTCGCCGATGTCCATTGCTACCGCCATGTACCATTCCGGCAAAGACACACTGCATAAAGTCAGCCGCACTGTGGGCGATATACCGATACCCAAAAGCGTCAAGCAGCGCCGTCTGCACAAAGCCTTTTTGCGTTACCACGACCCCAAAAACTGGCCGTTATTGCGCGAAGCTTTAAAATACATGGGTCGCAGCGATCTGATCGGCAACGGCAAACAGCATTTGATTCCCAGCTTTCAGCCCAAAGGCACCGTTGAAACGCCGGATAAAATTCAGCGCTTTAAAACCAAATATACCGGGCCAGACAATCCCCGTGCCGGTAAGGCCAAGCCACATCCTGCCAATAAAAATAGGGCAGGGAAGGGCCGAAATAAACCATCAAAAAACTAGCCAAGAAAAAAATGTTGTGTATAATACGCGCTTCTTCGCTGGTGTAGCTCAGTCGGTAGAGCAGCTGATTTGTAATCAGCCGGTCGCGGGTTCGATTCCCATCGCCAGCTCCAATAAAATTAAGGCCTTAGGTGATTTTCACCTGAGGCCTTTTTATTTTGAGTTACCAATAAGTTACCATCAGGATTGATTTCGTCTTCTTCTGACTGTTTTAAGTTACCGGCAATGGTTGCGGTGAATCACAAAACATCAACAATACTTGCCGACAATTCAGGCATAAAAAAAGCCGGTGTTCCCCGGCCTTGATCTTTGAAGTTTTGGTTCTGTTACACTCAGAAGATCGCCACTCAATCGACTCATGCGCATAAATCCGCAAATCGTCCGGTCGGCTTAAAAGCATACGTCCCTGTACTCTTTTAAACTCTCCCTCCCGAATTGCTCAATTCAGTGGTTGCCAGAGGGCAAACAAAGCCGTCCCTGGCTGTGCAACACACACGTCCGTGTGAGTGTTGCCCCGTCCTCCTGCCGCATAGTTCCAAATTCTTCGCGTTTTAAAGTCCGTTGCCTTGTTGTGCGCGGTCAGGCAAAAACGCGCCATTCTACATAACGTAGGGGGATTATACGAAGTAGGAGGCGCAAAAAGCCGCACCCCCTACTGCGTATAATTCACATTATGCAAAATGTCACTTATTTTGCTTGCCCGCGACTTTATCAGAACTTGCTTCCGGCTGCGCCTACAGCTCAAACAATGGTGCTACGCGCTGGTTTTCTTTTGGCTTAACCAAAACGTGTCGTCTTCATAAATGACTTCTATTTTCACCTTGCCGTTGGCATCGGTGTAAATATCATTGAATTCTAGCGTCATGGTGATTTACCTTATCTATCTCTTCATCTTTCTTCTATTGCCATTTCTACAGCACCCTCGTGGGCTAACTATTGGACACTGTTTTATACTTCATCCCCCACCGACTTATTATTGTAGAACCTTAAATGATTGAGGATATTGCAAGAGCCAATCCGTCAAAATACTTCTATCAATCAAACTAACCTCGTTAAGTCGCGCTTGTCGGATCGAGTTATCATTAAAAAACTGATTGGTGACAGCCACTTTACTGAAACTCACACCAGGAAATTGCTTTTCGTAAGCGGCGGTGCCTGCCACAATCTCATTAATAGCATTCCAGCCCTGTCCTCTTGCTGCTCCAGATGCCTTGCATTGGATCAACAAGCCTTGACTCCCCTTGATGGCGACAATATCAACACCCCCGTCTCCCGTAGTGGATGTTAGTAAACAGTTGTAGCCTTTACATTTCCATAATGCGCGGCAAAGCCTCTCAAAAGGTATTCCGACAATCCTAGATAACTGTGTTGCTGTAATCCACTCATCTGCCACGACAGTTGTAGCCTGTCCAGCAACATCAAGTAAATCCAACAGTTCATCTTGGCTTACCGTCGGTGTCCCGTTCAACATATCACCCGCCAACTCTCTTTTTCGTCGTAACAGATCATCCAGTTTCGCCTCAAATGTCACTAACTTTGGCAGGCGCTCGTCATCGCAAACAGTTGGGTAGTAGACGTAAACATCGCGGGTTGAACCGATGCGATAAGCACGATCAGTAGCTTGGTCTTCTACCGCCGGATTCCACGGACGTGTATAGTGAATCACATGATTGGCTGCTTGAATGTTAAGACCAAAACCAGCTGCTTTTGGCGACAGAATCAAAATATTGAAGCCTTCGCTTTTTTGGAACTCGTCAATAAATTTTTGTCGGCTTTCGGTGGCTTCACTGCTACTTTTTACCGAACCGTTGATGATGCGCGGCGATAGGGGCGATAAGTTGTAACGTTGGCGCAGGTAATGCTGCAAAACCCTTTGCAAGTCCAAATATTCGGTAAAGATTAGAACTTTTTCTTTTTTGTTGCTCACCTCGTCCAGTCGATCAATCAACCAGTTGAACTTGGGCGATTGGTTTCGGTAGGCCTCGACCGTAAGGTTGTGATCAGGCTGCAAGCCTTTCGGCCTGGGATCAGCGCAAATGGCGCGAAGCCTATGCAACACAGCGAGAATAGGGTTGCTACGTTGCGTTGCGCCCTGCGCGGCCTGCAACATGTGCTGATAATCCGCAATAGCTTCGCGGTATAACTTCCGCTGATACTCGTTCAGTTGTATCTGATTTTTCTGTCGGATATGTTCATGATTATCGTCATATTTAATTGGCAAATCCTTGGCAACTTCGCTCTTAGTGCGACGCAGTAATTGTGGCTCGATTAAGGTTTTCAACTTTTCCAATGCCTTGTTCTGTTCTGCGTCGTCGCTGGAATTTTCAATGGGACGCCGATAGTTCAGGCCAAACCGGTTAAGTGGCCCCAGTAAACCGGGCTGCACAAAGTCAAATAAACACCATAAATCCGTCAGCGAGTTTTCCACCGGAGTACCCGTACAGGCTATTTTGAATTTGGCATTTTGCGCCTTGGCGGCATCCGTGACCAATGTGCCTGGAGTTTTGATCTTCTGTGCCTCATCGCAAACCATGATGCTCCACGTTTGCTGGCCCAATGAAATAGACAAATCACGCATCGTTTCGTAAGTGGTTAATACCAAATTGGCATCACCTATCCAATCGTCAATCAGGAACTTCGTCAGATCGTTTTGAAGCAATTGTGGGGCAATCATTGCTTGAGAGACTTTCTTCTCAGCCAGCGAGTTACCATATAAGGTCAGCACACGGGCGCAGTCGGTCGCGAAGAACTTCTTGATTTCATTTTGCCAATTTTCCAACAAGCTGACTGGCGCGACAATCAACACCGGTAGGGCATTTGATTGTTCCAAATACCAGACTATGAAAGCTAGCAACTGAAGCGTTTTGCCTAACCCCATATCATCGGCCATTACGCAACCAGAATAGAATTCAGGGCTATTGCGCCAAAGATGCTGCAACCAAGCAACACCAATGCTTTGATGTTCTTTCAACTCGACCTGCAACGTAGAAGGCAGCTCCAAGCCAATAGTGAGATTTTTGTCAAAAGCCAAATGCGCCGAGCCTTGGCCTGCCGCATAACCGACCACTTCAATATTAGTTTCGATCAGCATCCCTTGCCTAGTTCTAGGAAGTGTTTCTACTTTATCAGGCGGCGGTTTTCCTTCTTGAGTGGCACTGATAACTCCCCTTAGAAAAGGAATCATTGTTTCCGCATCCAGAACAGGCATTGGCCTATCCAATCCCGGATAATCAAATTCCTCTTTACCCTCAGCCTTAGCTTGTGTGACAGCGTCGGTAAGTTGATCCAAGTCTGCTTGGGTGCGGATTAGCGAGATAGGGCTATCCGTGGACTCGCCGAAGCCGACTAAAGTATTTGTATCCGCCCAAGGTGGCGATGTTGAGTCGGTTTTAAAAATAAACGGAGAATAATAGGGCCTACGCTCACCAATTTCGATCACCCGCTGGGCGTAGCCGGGAAACCCATACACATCTTCATAGGTAATCGCTGGCACAGGATTTAGCCAGCGTTCATGCCAAGTCTGCAATTGTTGAAGTTTTTCCTCTGCATCGCCGCGCAATTCGACCTCGTAGCCCTGCCAGTTGAAACAGGGGTATCTCGCCGCCAACTGACGCTTGATTTCTTTGATCAATTGCAACAATTCATCAGGTGCTTTAAAAGTAAGGCGATGATAGGCAGGAATGACACCACTGCTGGTAGCCTCAAAATCGATGAACACGTTGTCGATATTGCCCTTGCCGTCCTGTTTTGCATTAAGCTCAAATGTGTAAAATACAATGTCCACGCTACGCAGTGAAGCCTCGTAACGCTCCGGCGGAATGACCGCTTCGGCAACATCGCCCAGCACGGCGTAAGGATTACGAATAAACGCCTGCGCCCTCGGACTACGCGCTACCCGCCCCGGCATCCGTTTGATTTCAGCCAGCACTTTTTTAACGGGCTCAGAAATGGCGACATGGATTAAACCATTATTCAAATTTGTAAGATGGTAATAATCGGGGATAGTTGGCAGACTATCGAAACGCGCCAGCCATTCCGCTGGAGCATCTTGAAAAGCGGGCGTAACGCGGATAGCTGAGTCTTCTAATCGTTCAAGTTCCAAACTCAAAGTTTCCGGGGTCAATACAATTGTCTTAGTCAGAAAATCGTCTAGGTTCGCCCCTGCCACCAGTGCCAAGCGTCGAATCCGCCCCCAGCTTTGATAGTTCATCTCTACGGTTCGATCATTGGTCGGCAGGGACGCAAAGCGAATCACGGCATCAATCAAGCTCCACACTGATTGCCGCAACAATAACTTCTGACCACCAATTTCAATCAAGCCACCCTGTACTGAACCCGCATTGCGAAGAAGCGCTCCATTCGAACTTATCCAGTCTTGAAGATTTATCTGAAAGGTGGAATCAGTCAGCGCACCAATACTTGATAACACAGGCCTATCCTCACTCCACGATGGCAACCCCAGCAAACTAAAACTCTCCGCATGTTCAGCATCAACAGCCAGTTCGTACATATCCTGCCAGCTAAGGAAATAGCTGTTATCTTTAGGCACGACAAGGCCGATTTCAGCCAATTGAGCCAGATAGGCAACGCAATCTGGTACCTCAGAATCGAGATAGGTTATGCCGTCGGCGGAAAACTCTACCGTGGACTGGATTACTCTTGGCTTTCTTGTGAAGAACATAAAATCAATAACTTCCCATATTATGAGGATTTAGATAAAACCCATTATGATTGTCTTTAAATCCATGCCGAACTAATAATTCAGCGAGAATTCCTGTCGCATAATTATGTTGCACCCTTTCAGCACCACTGGGCAGAGTTTCTACGCGCAATTGATAACGGTGAATTATTTCACCGAAAGACAACGTGTCTGGTTCGATATGGAACCTTGTTAACTCATTTTGGAATGTTCTCTCCCAAGAACCAGACGTATGGGTAAGACCATCGTTTTCCCCCCAGATGGTTTTAAAAATATTGTTTTGGCGATCACGAAATACATCGTAACTAAGTCTTGATTCCTTAAGTAGTGGTCGCATTTTTTCCTCTCGATACGCCCAACACTTTCCGCCTGCCCTTGCTCCGGATTCGATAATAAACACATCCCCTATCCTCATCATAATGACATTATTGTCTGGTTTTCCAGGATGATTCAGTACAGCACAACGCCCTTCACGATTCAATAATAGATGTGGGAAAGATAGTCGCGCATCGCTCCCCAGCCAAACAAAGGTTTGTCCTATTTGATCAAGGAATTGCAACCAAAACTCATATCTTCGATTATCATCTACCAACTCGCCCAATACATCGTTTATATCTTTACGTGCAAGCCAGTGTTGCACCATCCCTTTAGCTTCCGAGGTCACCCGCTCCCAATTACGCTGTATTTCCAGGGAAGGACTTTTCCAGAGGGACACCGCTGTAGTTTCGAGTTCTTCATGCGTATCTTTGTTGGCGCATGAGGCATAGCGGTTAAGTATCCTCGCCAGTCCATCGTCCAAACACTCCTTGCGGTTTTGCAACTGCGGCAAAACAAGGTCGATAGCTAGTTTGAATTGGTCATCATCAGGGTAAGCAGTGATAGCTTTAACCTGAGCCATCAACAACTCAGGCCAAAACCAGCTCGTTGTTGGAATATTCACCTCTTTTTCGATGCGCTGCACTTTTTCCATTCGACCCTGCAAGGCATCTATTGCAAGACTTTGCGTCGCATTTTCTTCAAGCACAATCCGATGAGAAACAAGCGCCCCCAACCAGCGCGGTTTGAAACTCGATTGAGCAGCAACTTCATCCAGCGTGTTTTTCAAAAACATCCGCAATTCCCGCCAGTTTTCTTCAAGCACTGGGTTTTGGCTAGGGGAATAATTCAAATAGGTGTTGAGCAAGCCTTGCCAGGGATAGGCGCTCAACATATAGCTTTGATACTGAGTTGAAAACTTCCTTAGCAAAACCTTAACGGCGTATTCGGATTCCATCAAGAAACCGTCTTCTGGAGTCTTTACTAATAATCCACGACATAATAAAGCAACTTCCAGCCAACTGAAATCTTCGGTTGACGGTTCTACCGCCCAGCAAAAAAACTTTTCTATGGTCTGCTGTACTAATTCTGGGTTTGGCTCTCCCATGACAGCATCTTTCAATTTTTCCTCAACTTGTTTCCTTACCTCCTCAATATGCAGGATGGACAGTTCCAACCGTGGCAAAGGGTATTGGTTTTCATATTTCTTGATGTATTGGTTAAAGGCGTTTAGGTATTTCATCGTTTTACCCACAAACGACTATATGCCTGATTTTTAGACGGATGTTTCATTGGCACTGCCCATAATTATCTATGTCGCTGGGGTTTGTCGTAGATGGTTGTTCATCAAAGCCTAAAAAATCCAATTTGAATTCTACCCGTCGCATTTCTGCCGCCGACTTTCCCTGTCCGTTGTTGAAGCTGTAGCCACCCACTAGAAACAGATCGCGCACCATCTGCTTGTCCGGAATGGACAAAAGTATTTCATTAGCTTTTGGCGCTTCAAACAGGCTGCACAATACAGTTTCAGCCCGGCGCATACTCAATTGAAGATTGAGCAAATAACTACCAGTCGGCGAGGCGTAACCTTCCACAACCACTCGCTTAAGTAACTTACCCAAATCCTTGCGTGCGACAGTCAGCAAAATAGGCACAAATTCGCGTAGTTTCTGCTTTGCATTATCGGGAAGTTTTGAGTCGTTGTTGCCAAATTGCGCTTGGACACCAAAGTCGATGCGATTGTTGATACAATCGACGGTGACACCTTGGACATTCTTAGCCGCTGCTTTGATCTCATCGCAGATTTGTTGGATTTTTTTAAGATGCTCCAGTTCCGGGCCAGGATTGGTGATAATGACTAAAGAAAAAGTCATCACGATGAGAAACAGCATCATCATCGCTGTCATCAGGTCAGCATAGGAAATCCAGAACGGCTTTTCACCTTCTTCCTTTGCTCGCGGGGTGCGAATGCCTCGCGAGAACATCAGTTCTGCCGTGCTCTGGCGACCATTTCGGTAAGCCCCGCCATGGACGCTGCCAAGGGATCGACAGCTGAAGCGACTTGATTAAGCATATCAGCGTGGTGTATGTGTAATTCACTATCATGTTTTGCCATATCTTGACGAAACTTGGTCAGCGTTTCGGCCAGTTTTCCCGAGATAGCATCAAACGATTTATCGGCTATGGCATTCAGTTTTTCGAACTCATTAACGGTCTGCTGCATTTTCTGGATTAGTTGCTGATTCATTCCCGCTTCGTCCTTGGCTCTTTCCAGCATTTCATTCATTTCGCCAACCATTCTGGCGAGGGCATCCCGCGTGGCGGCGTACTGGCTCAACTGACTATCCAATGACCTGGAAGCCTGAGCTAACGAATCGCTGCTTTTGGTAAGCTGGGCAGAAACCGTCTCGGTCTGATTCATCACTAGGCTAACTTTATTGCCCGCTTCCGAAAAATGTTCAGACGCTGTTGTAATCAACGCTGCCCCCTGTTTCATGCCCTTGATTGCATCAATGGAGGTATTATTCAAAGCCGTGACATTATCCTTCAGAGCAATCGTTGTATCTGCAATTTTATTAACGAGGTCGCCAACTTGGAACTTCATAGTCTCGACCATATCTATCGAAGTTTTAGAAAACTCACCCTGCCGCTCCCGTTCTTCGATAATGGCAGTTTTTCTCTCATCTTCCATCTTGGCTAGCATTGTTCCCACCGAACTTTGAATTTCTCCAATACTGGTGCCCACTTGCTCCAAGGTCTTCGTTTGACTCTCGCCAATCTGGATTTGAATAGTTTCAATGAAGGACGTTATTTGATTTTCAAGCTTGTCCTGTTGCGCTTCGAGCGTTCGAACTAAATCGATAACTTTAGACGTCAAGTCTTCGCGCTCTGTCTTGCCCGAATCGCGCAAATCTTGCAGTAACTCTTTGAAGCCGTTTTGCATCTCCCCCATTGAGGCGATGGCAGTATTCATCATTTCAGCCTGACCTTTCATCTGGTCGCCGAACGTATTCTGGATATTATCCGAAAAAGTTTTAATCAAACCTTCCAGCATCCCCGTCATCGTGTCGCCCTGTCCACCGGTGACACCCGCGACAGTCTTGCCAATATCAGCCAACCCCTCTTTAAGTTCAGTACGAAACTTTTCGCCGTGGTGTTCACTGGCATCAATATGCTCCTGAATTTTAGCTGAAAGAAGATCCCCAAGCACTTTCGATTGCTCACCCTGCGCAGCGCTTAAGTCAAAAAGCAATTTGGTCAGATCAGTCACTAGGCTATCTTTGAGTTGCGCCGTTTGCGTCGCGTTTTCCGCCGAGGATTTAACCAACGCTGCAAGATAGTCCTCTCCCACACCACCTTCATACAGTGAGTCCAGCATTCGGCAAAGTTGCTCCAGCTTGCGATAGCAAACATTGAGTAAAATTTTCTCCAGAAGCGTAATCACCATAGCTGCGCCAATCGCAAAGAATGAGGCAATAAACGCGCCTTGAACTTCGTCAAACAGAACCTTTAGCCCAACGAACAACCTGTCCATTTGTGCTGGATCACTTTTTGCTTTAGCCAGTAGCGAAGGATCGAAATGTTGAATGCCGGTAATCAACCCGTAAAAAGTTCCGATAATGCCAATGCCCGTTAAAATACCCGGCAAATGCTTAAAAAACTCAATATTCAGCCGCGCATCCACCAACGATTGCGGACTGAATACTGTTTCCGAAGGCATGGTAGAGCGAATACACACTAAATTCTTTTGTCCACCTTGATAGTTGTATTGCTCATGCAGAGTATCGCGGTAACTGTTCCAAACGCTGGCGAAGAAAGTAGTTCCGAACACCTGCTGAAGATCAACCTTACTGACGATCTCGTCGTCAGGTTTATGCTGGCGGACTTTTTCCAAGTCTTGCACTGCTTGACCAAGGCGGAATCGTGTCCACAGAGCTGGAATTAAATACATGCCACAGAATATAAGAAGCAAGAATGCAACTATATTGATGACGACAAGCGGATTGGTGCTGATGGGTATTCCAAGCAAGTGACTGAAATAGCCGGGGAGGAAATTTAAGATGAGATCAGTCATAGGGTATATTTAACAAAAAATAAGGTGGCCTGAATTTATTACAAACTACCAAAACTAGCGGCTTTTAGCTGATAATAACAAAAAAACATGGTGTATATATCGATTTATGTGGGAGACCACTTTTATTCAGGCTGAATAGTTATAGTCAGATAGTGTTTTTTCACCATTCACCAAACCCTATCAGCAACTCGTCTTCAACTTTACCGCAAAATCCGCCACGCCCACCCTGAACAGAAACTTGGCGGCGCTATCCAGTGTTTTAAATTCCCGCGTGTCCCGCTTGGTGGTTTCCAGCGGATTGCCATCGGCAACGATCATATAGCCTTTCGCCATGAAGGCGTAATGCACTTGGATATTTTTCAGCGCATTTGCATTGAGCAATAGTTTAAATTCACGTTCGGTCATTTTGGTTCTTCCAGCGGCGAGTCAAGGATATTAAACAAATCGCGCTGTTCAACCACTACAAGTAAGTCGCCGGGCTTTACTTGGAGGTAGTCGCATAAACTGGATAGTACTTTGCGGTCAAAGCTGTTTACTTTGTCGTAGTAATACCGATCTATGGTAGCGCGGGCTATTCCGGTCGCCCGACAAACGTCGGAAACTTTGATGCGCTTGGCACCCAAAATGGTAGAAAGGCGGCAACTGATCATAAATAGCTAGCAATTATTATTCGATGTCGATTAGTTTATGATGCTTTCTGAGCAATGTCGAGTGGCATTTGTATAACCTCCCCGTAATCTCCCCTTTATTGCATGAGGCTATTTTTAAAATCCTGATGCATTTTGGCTAACTCCTGCAAATCTTTTACATCGGTTTCGCTTAGCGTAGTGTTGGCAATCAGCTTGGTTATGGATGCAGCTATGTATCCAGCGTTACCGGATAGCAGGACGATACTTCTGTGCTTTGCTGTTTCGACGATTTCAGGCGTTAATGATTCAGGTTGTTCGATTGCCTGATACAGCCAGCGAGTAAACCGGGTTAGCGGCCTTGCACCGCCACGATAGGCATTACGGCTGATGATGGCTTTGCCTGCCGATGTACGCGCACCTGTAGAGTGCTGCTAGGGCTTCCATTCTTGAATTGCGGCTGATTGCGCTGCTTCGTTGTGCGCTATCCCATTTTCGTGCTGCCATGTCGCCCCCTTGAGCTTATAGTTTGTTTTGCGTAATCCCCGCTAATGCGCAACATGCAAAAAAGTATCGACATACTCAGCTGTTAAAGTCACATCTGCATATTCAACAAATGAACACTCGGCATTGCTAGAACTGAGGCTTTTTACTGCCGCAATATCCACGCCTAATTGATCGCACGTTTCAATTAATGCCTGTTCTACACTGCCTATCTTGGTTAAAGCTTTTTTTGTCGCACTGTTGTCCCACGAATAGCTAGTTTGTATCATCCAGGCGCGAGTCTGCCAATAGATAGTTCCGTAGAGTAAAGCTAAGTTGAATAAGCCCATTGACCGGCTGCGGAAGGCGTTACTTGCCCCGACAAAATAAAGTTGTGGCTGACAGTCTATTATGGCATCCAATTCGCTGTCATCCCGCCGGACATTCGCCTCAAAAGCCATCGTCGCCGCCTGGATTGGCGATAGTTTTTTATACAGTTTATCGGTATCACTTAAGCGCATTTTGAATCTCCAATTGTTTTTCGATGCGTTGTAGGTGTTCCGTGATACGCTGAGAATTAGCATAGACACAAGGGCGACCGTACATGTGGGTGAATATTCTAGAGGTGGACGTTCTCGCGGGATTGAGGCTGTCAAAGCATTGGATCATGATAGGTGTATCAAGGAAAAATTAGTGCTAGGCGGCATACTGGAGCAAGTCACTGGCAAGTCGTTCTTATTTTTTGGTACCAACACCCGTCGCTTACAGTCCAAATGAGCTGTTAATGTCCAGCGGTTGTGAATAGTTTCACATACTCAGCCGTCAAAGACGGGTCGGCGTATTCGATGTACAAATCCTCGTGATCGCAGAAACCCAGCTCTTTGACGGTAACTACGTCTACGAGAAACAGTCGGCAGGTTTCTTTCAGTGCCTGTTCCATGCTTCCCAATAATACTGCTGTTTTGATTACCGCATCCTCGTCGCGCAAATGCATCGCCCTGAGTATGTAAGCTTGCGTCTTCCAGTAAACTGCGCCATAAAACATGGCTAACCGGTTAAGTTCCATTACCCTGTTCCGATAGGCGCGGCAGGGGGCGGTAAAATTAAATCGAGGCTGACTATCAACTACGGCATTTAGCTCTTTATCATCGTGCCGACAAGCGGCTTCAAAGGCCATTGCCGCAGCCTGCTCGGGGCGCAGCTTCTTATATAATTTCTCGACTTTATTTAATTGCATACTCTCAACTCCATATGTTTTTCAAGGCGCTGTAATCGTTCAGCCAGCTCTTGAATTTCAACCAGCTTACCCTGATTTGACAATGCATTAATAAGAGCCGCACCTACATCAGGGGGTACAGACCCATCCATCGTTGCAGCAATAACATTGTCGCCAGTTTCCGGCAAGGTTGCGCCAAGTTGGATGTTGATGGGCAGGGCTTGCGGCTTCAACGTCGGCGTTATCCGATCCAGAAGCATTTTGCAGGCCTGCATATCACCATTAACAGCGGCGACAATTACCGATTGTAAAATGCTGTCGGCATTTGCCTCAATCGCCTTTCTAATCTTTGCGCCGGGGGTTTGGCCTGCCGTCCGTCCTTTTGGGTTGCCGCTTTCGCCTTTTTTAAACGCCATTGCTATCTGCCTGCTTTATCAATCGACTTTGTCAGCTCTCGAATCAGCAACAACTTTACTTGTTTGGTTATCGGCAATGCACTGTCGAAAGCCGCCCAACCATCTACTGCTTGCTGTACCCACTTTGGCACATCCTGTTTAGTTATCCCCGTAGCCAGCATTAGCGCATTAAGATAGTACCCGTCTAAAGCTATCACCTGCCGAACACGCTTGCCCTGTCGCTGAATGTAAAAGGCGATTCTAATTAGTGCAGTATCGGCATACTGTGAATTTATTTCTACAGGTTGGTTACTGTCGGTCTGTGAATATAATTCTACACCTTCGTTGTTCGGTGTCTGTGAAAATAATTTTACAATAGCGCTACCATCAGGTTGTGAATTTATATTCACATTCTCAGGCTGCGCCGTTTGTGAAATTATTTCTACAACCTCTTGATGTCCATCGTGTGAATATAATTCTACAGCGTCACCGCTGGTAGCCTGTGAATTTATATCCACACTCTGAATATTGTCCTGTGAAATTATTTCTACAGCTTCGTTACTGTCAGATTGTGAAAGTATATTCACAGCATCGTTAGCTGTCGATTGCAATCTGTTACAGTGCCACTGATAAATTGCCAGCTTCACATCATCGGGTAATTTTTTAGTTTTGCTGGTAATACCTAACCCGGTTTTGGCATCCGCCACCAGTTCGGCTATCCGGTTATTATTTTTGGGCGAACATCCGTATAAAGTCGCTATTGCATCGCCGAGTTTGCCGCTGCCGTCATAAGTCGTCATAAAAATCCACCTTGTAGAATTATTTTCACAAGGTGGCTATTGTACGCAGTGAATATAATTCTACAACTAGGATGTGAATATAATTCTACACTGGCCGCCGTACAGCTTAAAAATCTATCGGGTCATTAAAAGGTTTGCCCGCTGTGCTATCCGGTTTACGCTTCTTAATGTCGTAAGGTGACAAGACATTATTAGCCGAACATTTACCCCAAAAACTAAACTTTGCGACAGATCCCGACACGATAGGTGTTGCCGTCAAAATCATCCACGATTTTAAATAGTTGGGGACGTAACACTCAGAGGCAATCGGTGAGTGCCGAAAGAGTGAAAAATGGCGCTTGTGATAATGGATTCGCTGATAATGGATTCGCTTGTGATAATGGATTTAAGGTGGGATACTTCGGTTGAGGCGGTTGAATTTCCTATCCGTTCTGCAGGCAAGCGCACGGCTTGGGTTTTGTTATTGTTAAAAACTGAACCTTGTAACATGATAGACCTCAGTACTATTTGTATATATTTTTAGTATATACCTAGTGTTTTCAGTCAAAAAGCTCGGTATGCTTAATTTACCGAATAATTGGGGGCAGATACGAATTAAATGTTATAGCGCACTAAGGTTTCCTAAAAATTCATTAAGCCACCATGCGTAACAACATGGCGACGAAAGAATTTTTTGGGGCTTGCCCTGTTTAGGGTAATGCCCATTAAAATTT